>NZ_JBIAXC010000071.1:0-37302 GCF_042896295.1 Kitasatospora sp. NPDC001309
GGGGGGGGTGGGGGGGGGGGGGGGGTGTGTGGGGGGGGGGGGGGGGGCGGCCCCCCCCCCCCCCCCCCCGGGGGGGGGGGGGGGGGGTGTCAGGGGGCGGTGGTTTGGGCGAGGGTGCGGAAGAGGAGGGCGGTGGAGGTGGCGCCGGGGTCCTGGTGGCCGGTGCTGCGGTCGCCGAGGTAGGAGGCGCGGCCCTTGCGGGCGCGGAGGGGGGTGGTGGCGCGGGCGCCCTGTTCGGCGGCTTCGGCGGCGGCTGCGGTGGCTTCGGGGAGGTCGGCGCCGGTGGCGGCTGCGGTGCGGAGGGCGGCGACGGCGGGGGTCCAGGCGTCGACGATGGTCTTGTCGCCGGGGTCGGCCTTGCCGAGGGCGCGGATGGCGTCCAGGCCGGCGGCCAGGGCCTCGGCGAGGGTGGCCGGGTCGGCGGGGCCGGGGAGGGCGGCGCCGATGGCGCGGAAGGCCTTGCCGTAGAGGGGGCCGGAGGCGCCGCCGACCTTGGAGATCAGGGTGGTGCCGGTCTTGGTGAGGACGGCGCCGGGGCCGTCCGGCCGGAGGTCGTCCAGGGCGGCGAGGGCGGCGGCGAAGCCGCGGCGGAGGTTGCTGCCGTGGTCGCCGTCGCCGATCGCCGAGTCGAGGTCGGTGAGGAGGGTCTGCTGCTGTTCGACGGCCGTCGCGATCGCGCGGATCCAGGCCTCGGCGAGGGGGGTGTCGAAGTCCATGCCGGCTCCGTTCAGGCGCGCTTGAGGGCGGGGGTGTCGACCGGGGCGTCCCAGAGGTCCAGCAGCTGGGCGTCGGCCTTGGTGAGGGTGAGGGAGAAGCCCGCCATGTCGAGGCTGGTGACGTAGTTGCCGACCAGGCTGCGGGCCACCGTGATGCCGCGGTCGGCGAGCCGGGCGGCCACCTCGCCGTAGACCACGTACAGCTCCAGGAGTGGGGTCGCGCCCAGGCCGTTGAGCAGGGCGATCACCTCGTCGCCCGGGGTCAGGTGGTGGTCGGCGAGGATGGTCTCGACCACCTCGGCGGCCAGTTCGCGGGCGGGGCGGAGCTTCTCGCGGCGGCGGCCGGGCTCGCCGTGGATGCCGACGCCGACCTCGATCTCGTCCTCGGGCAGGTCGAAGCCGGGCTTGCCGGCGGCCGGGACGGTGGCGGCGGTGAGCGCGATCGCGAAGGAGCGGGAGGCGGCGTTGACGCGCTCGCCGAGGGCGGCGACCTCGTCGAGCGGGGCGCCGCGTTCGGCGAGGGCGCCCGTGGTCTTCTCGACCAGGACGGTCGCGCCGGTGCCGCGGCGGCCGGCCGTCCAGGTGGAGTCCTCGACCGCGACGTCGTCGTCGACCAGGACGGTGCGGACCTCCAGGCCCTCCTCGGCGGCGAGTTCGGCGGCGAGCTCGAAGTTCATCACGTCGCCGGTGTAGTTCTTGACGACGAAGACGACGCCGCAGCCGTTCTCCACGGCCTTGGCGGCGGCCAGCATCTGGTCCGGGACGGGGGAGGTGAACACCTCGCCGGGGCAGGCGGCGTCGAGCATGCCGGGGCCGACGAAGCCGCCGTGCAGCGGCTCGTGGCCGGAGCCGCCGCCGGAGATCAGCGCGACCTTGGGGCCGGCCGGGCGGGCGGCCCGGGTGATCACCCGGTTGGGGATGTCCACCGCCAGCTCGGGGTGGGCGGCGGCGACTCCGGCCAGGGCGTCCTCCAGGACGCTCTCCGGGGTGTTGATCAGTTTCTTCAACGTTCTTCGCTCCCTTGGGTGACCGCGGTGTGGACGCAACAGCCTGGGGCCGACGCTACGCCGGATGGGGGGTGCGGGCACGGGGTGCGACACGCGCGGTTCCGCTCACCCTTCCGGAGCAGTGGGGCGGGGCCTAGGGTCGGGCGCATGAGTGGACGGGTGGGAATCGTTCTGGTGTCGCACAGTGCCAAGTTGGCCGAGGGGCTGCGCGAGTTGCTCGGTGAACTCGCCCCGGACGGGGTGCGGGTGGTGGTCGCGGCCGGGACGGAGGACGGCGGGATCGGCACCAGCTACGAGCTGATCGCCGGGGCGGTCGTGGAGGCGGACGGCGGGGCCGGGGTGGTGGTGCTGCCGGACCTCGGCAGTTCGGTGCTGACCGCGGTGACCGTGCTGGAGGACGAGCCGCGGCCGGGGGTGCGGCTGGTGGACGCGCCGTTCGTGGAGGGCGCGGTGGCCGCGGTCGTCACCGCCTCGACCGGGGCGGGGCTGGCCGAGGTGGTCGCAGCCGCGGAGGAGGCGCGTTCCTTCCGCAAGGTGTAGCGGCGCTCACTTGGCGTCGGCGTAGCAGTCCACCACCGCGGTGCTGAGCGGGAAGCGCACCGGGGTGTCGCCGAAGACCAGCCGGCGGGCCTCGTCGGCGGACTCGGCGACGGCGGCGGCCACCTGCTCGGCCAGGTTGGCCGGGGTGTGCACGATCACCTCGTCGTGTTGGAAGAACACCAGGTGCGGGCGGTCCGCCGGGCCGGGCACGGGCAGTTCGCCCAGCCGCCGGCGCAGCGCCGCCAGCAGGGCGAGCGCCCAGTCGGCGGCGCTGGCCTGGATGACGAAGTTGCGGGTGAAGCGGCCGCGGGCGCGGGCGGTGCGGCCGCCGGTCTCGCCGCCGGCGTCGGCCTCGGTGAGGTCGAGGAAGGCGGCGGAGGCCGGCGGGCAGACCCGGCCGAGCCGGGAGGTGACCACGCCGCCGTCCTCACCGGTGCGGGCCGCCGCCTCGACGTAGCCCATCGCGGCCGGGTAGCGCCGGCGCAGGGTGTTCAGCAGCGGGCCGATGTCGCCGCTGGTCTGCCCGTACATGGCGCCGAGCAGGCCGAGCTTGGCCTTGTCGCGGTCGCCCTGGAAGGCCTGGGCGGCGAGCGACTCGTAGAGGTCGCCGTCGGCCGCGGTGCGGGCCAGCCCGGCGTCCTGGGAGAGTGCGGCGAGCACCCGCGGCTCCAGCTGGGCGGCGTCGGCGACCACCAGCAGCCAGCCCGGGTCGGCGACCACGGCGCGGCGCAGGATGCGCGGGATCTGCAGGGCGCCGCCGCCGCGGCTGGCCCAGCGGCCGGAGACCACGCCGCCGACCACGTACTCGGGCCGGAAGCGGCCGCCGCGGGCCCAGGCGTCCTGCCAGGCCCAGCCGTGGGCGACGTGGATCCGGGCCAGTTCCTTGTAGCGGATGAGGAGTTGGGCGGCGGGGTGGTCGATGCGCTTGAGCTCCCAGGAGCGGGTGGAGGTCAACTGGATGCCGGCCTCGGCGAAGGCGCGCAGCACCTGGGTGTGCGAGTCGGGGTTGAACGGTTTGGCGCCGAGGGCCTGTTGGAGTTCGACGGCGAGGTCGGCGAGCACCCGGGGCTGGGTGCCGGGGACGGCGGGGCGGGGGCCGAGCAGGTCGGTGAGCAGCCGGTCGTGGACGTCGGAGCGCCAGGGCAGGCCGTCGTGGGCGATCTCGGCGGCCACCAGGGCGCCGGCGGACTCGGCGGCGACCAGCAGCCGGAAGCGCTGCCGGGCGGCCGGGTCGGTGACGGCGGCGATCCGCCGCTGCTGCTCGGCGTGCACGGCCACCACGGCGGCCAGTGGGTCGGCGCCGGGCGGCAGTTGCAGCCGGTCGGGGGCGAACAGGGTGTCCTGGCCGTCGTCCGCGTCGGACAGGCCGGGTTCGGGCAGGTCGTCCGGGACGGGCAGGCCGTGCAGCCGGGACCAGGCGGCGCCGAGCGAGCGGGGCGCGCCGAAGCGGCCCTCGTGGGCCAGCAGCAGCGCCTCGACCAGCCGGAGGTCGTGGCAGCGGGCGAGCCGGTCGGGCAGCCGGGGCAGCAGCGGGGCGTACCCGGAGTCGGCGGCGGCCCAGACCCAGCGCGGGCGGTCGGCGGACTCCAGGGCGGCGACGGCCGCGGCGAGGTCGCGGACGGCCTCCGGCGGGCCGAGCGGCCGGCCGGTGTCGTCGAGCGGCTGGAGGCGGCCGCCGGGGCCGTGCTGATCGGGCACGAGGGCCGTTCTGGGGGCCACGGCGGGTGTCTCCTCTCCTGGGGCGCGTCCTGGCGGTGCTGCGGCGGGCCGGGGGTGCGGGGCTGGTGTACGGGTGGGGCGCGGGTGTGCGGACCGGGGGTCCGCGCGGTCGACGTTAACGGGTGGGTCTGACAACGATGACCTGGGGCGTATGGGCACGCGGGGTGACACCGCGTAGGGTCGGCGGAATGACCGAGAACCCGTTCTTCGCGGCCAGCCCCCTGGTCTACGAACTGCCTCCCTACGCCGAGATCCGGGAGGAGCACTACCTGCCCGCGTACGAGCGCGGAACGGCCGAGCAGCTGGCCGAGATCGCGGCGATCACCGACGACCGGTCCGAGCCGACCTTCGAGAACACCCTGGTGGCCCTGGAGCGCTCCGGTGAGCTGCTGGACCGGGTGGACCGGGTGTTCCGCAACCAGTCCTCCTCCGACACCACCGAGCTGCTGGAGGAGGTGGAGGCGAAGGTCAGCCCGCTGCTCGCGGCCCACCACGACGCGATCCACCTGG
This sequence comes from Kitasatospora sp. NPDC001309, assembly GCF_042896295.1. Taxonomy (NCBI): domain Bacteria; kingdom Bacillati; phylum Actinomycetota; class Actinomycetes; order Kitasatosporales; family Streptomycetaceae; genus Kitasatospora; species Kitasatospora sp. NPDC001309. The sequence goes on from NZ_JBIAXC010000071.1 coordinate 4,493, forward strand.
ACCGGCGGCTGTTCGCCCGGATCGAGGCGCTGCACGGGAACCGGGCCGCCCTGGGACTGGACCCGGAGTCGCTGCGGCTGCTGGAGCGCTGGTACACCGCGTTCGTCCGCTCCGGCGCCCGGCTGGGCGCGGCCGAGCAGGACCGGCTGCGCGAGCTGAACGCCGAACTCGCCGCGCTGGGGACGACGTTCCAGCAGAACGTGAACGCCGCCACCCGCGCCGCCGCGCTGGTCGTGGACACCGCCGAGGAGCTGGCCGGGCTGTCCGAGGGGGCGATCGCCGGGGCCGCCGAGAACGCCCGGGTGCTCGGCCACGAGGGCCGGTACGTGCTCAGCCTGAAGAGCACCTCCACCCAGCCCGAGCTGGCCCAGCTGGCCGACCGGTCGGTGCGCGAGCGGCTGCTGGCCGCCTCGCTCGCCCGGGCCGGCGCGGAGAACGGGCCGCTGGCGATCCGGATGGCGGGGCTGCGCGCCGAGCGGGCCGCGCTGCTGGGCTTCCCGAACCACGCCGCCCACGTCGTCGCGGACGAGACGGCCGGGACGGTCGAGGCGGTGTCCGGGCTGCTCGCCCGGCTGGTGGAGCCGGCCGTGGCGAACGCCCGCCGGGAGGCCGCCGAACTGGCCGCGGTGGCGGCCGCGGACGGCGTCGAGGAGATCGCCGCGCACGACTGGGCGTACTACTCGGAGAAGGTGCGGCAGGCCTCCTACCAGGTGGACACCGCCGCGCTGCGCCCGTACTTCGAGCTGGAGCGGGTGCTGGTGGACGGCGTGTTCTTCGCCGCGGGGCTCGCGTACGGGATCACCTTCACCGAGCGGCCGGAGCTGACGGCGCACCACCCGGACGCCCGGGTCTTCGAGGTGTTCGAGGAGGACGGCACCGCGCTGGGCCTGTTCATCGGGGACTTCCACGCGCGGGCGTCCAAGCGCGGCGGCGCGTGGATGGACGAGCTGGTGGGCCAGTCCGGGCTGACCGGGCGGCGGCCGGTGGTGCTGAACACCCTCAACGTCCCGCGCCCGGCGCCGGGCGAGCCGGCACTGCTGAGCTGGGACGAGGTGCGCACCCTGTTCCACGAGTTCGGGCACGCGCTGCACGGGCTGTTCTCGGACGTGCGCTACCCGCTGTTCGCGGGCACCGCGGTGCCGCGGGACTTCGTGGAGTTCCCCTCGCAGGTCAACGAGATGTGGATGGTCCGGCCCGAGGTGCTGGCCAACTACGCCCGCCACCACGCCACCGGGGAGCCGCTGCCGGCCGAGCTGGTCGAGCGGATGACCGCGGCCGAACGGTTCGGGGAGGGCTTCCGGACGGTGGAGTACCTCGCGGCGACGCTGCTGGACTGGGCCTGGCACACTCTGCCGCAGGGCCACCGGGTCGAGGACGCCGAGGAGTTCGAGGCGCGGGTGCTGGCGGAGGCCGGTCTCGCGGTGGCGGCGATCCCGCCGCGCTACCGCACGCCGTACTTCCAGCACATCTTCTCCAGCGGCTACAGCGCCGGGTACTACGCGTACATCTGGTCGGAGGTGCTGGACGCGGACACCGTGCGGTGGTTCGAGACCAACGGGCGGTCGGTGCGGGACAGCGGCGAGCTGTTCCGGCGCGAGCTGCTGGCGCGCGGGTTCGGCCGGGACCCGCTGGAGTCCTTCCGCGCGGTGGTCGGCCGGGCGCCGGAGACCGCGCCGCTGCTGGAGCGCCGCGGTCTGGGCTAGTCGGCGGGCTGGTCGACGGGACGGGCCGGTCAGCGCGGGGTGAGGGTGACCGTCACGGGCGTGCCCGGGCGTGCGTGCGGGAGCCGGATCCGTACGGTTCCCGCGCGGCCGTCCGCGGGCTGCTCGACCTCGACCCGGGCGCCGGCGGGGGAGACGGCGACCCGGGCGCCGCGCGGGAACGCGGCGGGCGGCAGGACGAGTTCGCCGGTGCGGCCGCTGCCGTCGGCCGTCCAGCGGACGGTGGCGGTGCCCGCGTCGCCCCCGGTGGCGGTCCGGACGTCGGTGCCGGGGACGGCCGCCGGGTACGGGCCGAAGGCGGGGCCGTCGCCGGGCGCCGGGTGGCCGGCCGGGTCGAGGGCGCAGTAGCCGCCGGTGCCCCGGCACCAGTACCACATCGTCCAGCCCTCGGCGAAGCCGTCCATCGCGGCGACCTGGCGGCGGACCAGCAGGGTGTTGCCGGGGGTGCGGGAGTCGGGCGGGCCCCACTCGCCGACCAGCACGGGCAGGTGGTGGGCGGCCGGGTAGCCGGTGATCGCGGCGGCGTACTGCTCGACGAAGCCGTCGGCGGGGTTCCAGTCGGCGCCGTTCTCCACCGCGGTGTCGTAGAAGTGCGGGGCGTAGCCGAGCCGGGGCGCGCCGGGTCGGGGGTCGGTGAAGCCGGGGAGGGCGGTGGGCACGCCCTGGCCGACCAGGACGGTCGGTTCGACGAACAGCCAGGCGCGGGAGTCCGCCCGGCGGACGGCGGCGATCAGGCGGCGGTACATGTCGGCGAGCCGGCCCTGTTCCAGGGCGGCGGAGGCGGCGGCGAGCACGGCCGGGTCGGTCGGGTCGCCGTCCACCGGGCCGAACGGCTCGTTGAACAGGTCGTAGCCCAACAGGGAGCGGTGGCCGCGCAGTTCGCGGGCGAGCCGGGTGTAGAAGTCGGCCTGCCAGGCGCGCAGGTCGGGGTCGTCGTAGAGGTGGCGGAAGGCGGCCTGGACGGCGGGCTGGAAGTAGCCGGCGAACCAGTCCTTCGGGTCGGGGGTGAAGGGCAGGCCGTCGTCGCGGGTGGCCCAGCGCGGGATGCCGTTGGTGCCGCCGCCGAACCGCGGCCCGTAGACGTCCTGGTGGAAGTCGACCAGGACGAGCAGGCCCAGGCGGTCGGCCCGGTCGAGGAGTGCCTGGATCCGGTGCAGTTCGGTGGGGTCGAGGCGGCCGCGTTCGGGCTCCAGCCTGGTCCAGGAGACCGGCAGCCGGACCAGGGTGAAGCCCTGGGCGGCGACGGAGTCGAGGTCGGCCGGGGTGGCCTCGGCGTACTTGTCGAGGTTGACGCCGCGCAGCTGGAGGCGGCGGCCCCGGTCGTCGGTGAGGGCGGTGCGGCCGTCCGGGCCGGTGGCCGTTCCGGTGGGGAAGTGGCTGGGGAGGCGGGTCGGGGGGCCGCCGTGGGCGGCGGCCGGGGCGGCGGCGCCGAGGGTGGCGGTGGCGGCGAGCAGCAGGGCGACGGCGGTGCGGCACAGGCGCATCGGGGACCTCGCACGGCGGGGGGTGGGGGCCCGATGATGCCCGTGCTCCCCGGGCCGGCACAAGGGTCGTGCGCGGACGGGGCCGGTGCGGTGGCCCGGTGCGGCCCGGGCGGGGCAAGGGCCGTGCGCGGAGGGGGAGTTCAGTCGCCGTTCGGTTCGGCGGGGGCGGGCGGCAGGACCGCGGGCGGCAGGACGGCGGTGGGCAGGTCCGCGGCGGCGGCGAGCCGGCCCCAGAGCAGGTCGGCCAGGGCCTGCACCATGCGGGTGCGCGAGCAGGGTCTGGTCTCCAGCCACCAGTCGCCGGCGGCCAGCACCATGCCGGTGATGCCCCGGCCCCAGGCCTCGGCGAGCAGGTCGCGGTCGGCGCCGAGGTCGACCTGGTTCTGCACGGCGCGGGTGATCTCCTCGGCGATCTGCCGCAGCGCGGGGGCGAGGGCGTTGCCCGCGCCGCTGGGGTCGCCGGGCTCGGGGTGGGTGAGCAGCCGGTAGACCTGGGGGCGGGCCTCGATCCCGGCGAGGTAGGTGTCCAGGACGTGTTCGACCCGGTCGCGGCGTTCCAGCGGCTCGGCCAGGGCAGCCCGGACGGCGGCCAGCAGGCCGCCGGTGTGGCGCTCGGTCAGGGCCCTGATCAGGCCGGTCCGGTCGCCGAAGTGGCGGTAGAGGATCGGCTTGGTGATGCCGGCCTCGGCGGCGATGGCGTTCATGCTGGCGCTCGGCCCCTCGCGCTGGATGACCCGGTCGGCGGCGTTGAGCAGCTGCTCGCGGCGGGGCTCTCGGGACATGCGCTGCTCCTCGGGATTCTGGGTGGCCTGGGCGTTGACACCGGTTACCAATCAGTAGCAGACTCCGACGATGTTACCCGGGGTAACACCCCGGTGGGTCGCACCCGGCGGCCGTGATCCCCGCGTCGTGACTCCTGCACCGCCATCCCTGCACCGCCATCCCTGCGTCGTCACCCCTTCTGCGGAGGCTCCCTCATGAGCAGCACGTTCTCGCTGGACCCGGGCGCGGACCAGCTCGCCGTACGCGACTGGCTGCACGGCTTCGCCGCCGACGTGATCCGCCCCGCCGCGGCCGAGTGGGACGAGCGCGAGGAGACCCCCTGGCCGGTCATCCAGGAGGCCGCCAAGCTGGGCATCTACTCGCTGGACTTCTACGCCCAGCAGTACTTCGACCCCTCCGGCGTCGGCATCCCGATCGCCATGGAGGAGCTGTTCTGGGGCGACGCGGGCATCGGGCTGGCCATCGTCGGCACCACGCTGGCCGCCGTCGCGGTGCTCGCCAACGGCACCGACGAGCAGATCGGCACCTGGACCCCGCAGATGTTCGGCACCCCCGACGACGTCAAGGTGGCCGCCTTCTGCTCCTCCGAGCCGGACGCCGGCTCGGACGTCTCCGCGCTGCGCACCCGGGCCGTGTACGACGAGGCCAAGGACGAGTGGGTGCTCAACGGCACCAAGACCTGGGCCACCAACGGCGGGATCGCCGCCGTGCACGTGGTGGTCGCCACCGTCGACCCCGGGCTCGGCGCCAAGGGGCAGGCCTCCTTCGTCGTCCCGCCGGGCACCCCCGGGCTGAGCCAGGGCCAGAAGTTCAAGAAGCACGGCATCCGCGCCTCGCACACCGCCGAGGTGGTGCTGGACGGCGTCCGGGTGCCCGGCAGCTGCCTGCTCGGCGGCAAGGAGAAGCTGGACGAGCGGCTGGCCCGGGCCCGGGAGGGCGTCAAGCGGACGGGCGGCCGGGGCAACGCGGCGATGGCCACCTTCGAGGCGTCCCGCCCGGCCGTCGGGGCGCAGGCGATCGGCATCGCCCGGGCCGCGTACGAGGTCGCGCTGGACTACGCGAAGACCCGGGAGCAGTTCGGCCGCCCGATCATCGACAACCAGGGCGTGGCCTTCCAGCTCGCCGACATGCGGACCCGGATCGACGCGGCCCGGCTGCTGGTCTGGCGGGCGTCCTGGATGGCCGCCAACAACCAGCCGTTCACCGCCGCCGAGGGCTCGATGTCCAAGCTCTACGCGGGCGAGACGGCCAAGTTCGTCACCGCGCAGGCGATGCAGATCCTCGGCGGCAACGGCTTCACCCGGGAGTACCCGGTGGAGCGGATGCACCGGGACAGCGCGATCTACTCGATCTTCGAGGGGACCAGCGAGATCCAGCGGCTGGTGATCGCCCGGGCGGTCTCGGGGATGCCGATCCGCTAGCCCGGGCCGATCCGCCGGCCGGGGCCGGGGCCGGGTCGGGCTGCCGGGTCGGGACTACCGGGCCAGCCAGAAGGTCAGCCCGGCGGCGAGGGAGCCGACCACCGCACCGACGATCGTCTGTGCGGTGGTGTGGTCCCGCAGCACCACCCGGGACCAGCCGATCACCGCGACCAGCGGGTAGAGCAGCAGCCACAGCGGGCCGAGCGCGATGCCGAGGCAGGCCACCGCGCCGGCCGCCACGGCGGTGTGCACGGAGACCTTCCACCAGACGGTGATCACCAGGATCGGCACCAGCGAGGCGAACATCGCCGCCACCATCGCGGTGAGGTCGCGCGGGGCGTGCGCCAGGATCATCACCGCGAAGCTGACGGCGACCGAGCCCATGATGAACGGGATGACGGTCAGCCGGCGCTGCCGGTGGCCGACGTGGCGGTCCTCCAGGGTGCCCTTGCGGATGCCGCGCTGGATGAACAGGGTCGGGATGACGGCCGCGAACAGTGCGGCGAAGGCGGCCCAGCCGAGACCGGACCAGCCGTAGCGCAGGCCGCCGATCAGCAGGCAGACCGCGATGATCACGTTCTTCGGCTCGACGCCGTCGGTGACCCGGCGGGCCCAGGTCGTCCGGCTGGTGGGGGCGGCCGTGGCCTCGGTGGTCATCGGGGTGCGTGCTCCGGGTGGGGAAGGGCGGTCGGCGGCTCGGCGCCGGTCGCACGATCGTACGTGAGCCGGCGGTGCCGCCGTCCGTCCGGAGGGCCCGCGGGGCCGTTGCTCAGAACCGCGCCGGGCGGCCCGCCAGGAACGCGGCCAGCCCCTCGTGCACGTCCGGGGCCATCCGCGAGCGCCGCTCCCAGGGCTCCAGCGCCTCGGCCGCCCGCTCCGCCGGGACGGCCAGCGCGGCCTTCACCGCGCCGATCGTCTGGGTCGAGCGGGTGGTCAGCAGCCGGGCGAACTCCAGTGCCGCGGCGTCCAGTTCGGCGTCCGGCAGGACCCGCTCGGCGAGGCCCAGCGGCAGTGCGTCCCGGCCGCGCACCAACTCGCCGGAGAACAGCAGGTACTTGGCCCGGGCCGGCCCGACCAGCCGGGCCAGCCGCAGGGTCGGCACCGCCGGGTAGACCACGCCGAGCTTGGCCGGGGTGATCCCCAGCCGGGCGTCCTCGGCGACGAAGCGCAGGTCGCAGGCGACGGCCAGTTGGCAGCCGCCGCCCACGCAGGCGCCGTGCACCACGGCGAGGGTCGGGTGCGGGAAGGCCGCGAGCGCCTCCTCGGCGGCCACGTTGACCGCGTGGTAGGCGTCCGCGTGCCGCGGATCGCCGTACACCTCGGCGAGTTCGGTGATGTCCGCGCCGGCGCTGAAGGTGTTCCCGGCGCCGGTCAGCAGCAGGGCCCGGACGCCCGGCCGCTCGGCGAGCCGGTCCAGCACCTCGGGCAGCGCCCGCCAGATCGCCAGGGTCACCGCGTTGCGGCGGTGCGGGCGGGCGAACTCCAGGACGGCGACGCCGTCCTCGCCGACGTACGCGTTCAGGCCCTCGGCCCGGGCGGGCAGGGCGGAGCGGTCCCGCGTGAGCAGCGGCTGGTCCATGCGCACCTCCGGCGTCGGTCGTGGTGCGCCCACTCTCTCAGGCCGGGTCCGCGCTCCCCCGGGCCGGTCCGGCGCAGTACGTGCCGAGGCCGTGCTCGACCGTGGCGAAGGCGCGCCGGGCCTCGTCGAGGGCGCCGGGCAGGGCGTCCGCGGCGCGCTCGCCGGCCAGCATCCGCAGGTGGTTGCCGGTGATCAGGGTGAGCCGGACGGCGAGCAGCTGGGCGGCGGCGACCCGGGCGGTCAGCTCGTCGTGGGCCGGGTCCTGGTCGCGCAGCTCGTCGGCGAGCAGGCTCTGGGCGCGCCGGTCGAAGGCCGCGGTGGCGCGCAGGGCCAGCGCCGGGGTGGCGTGGATCAGCCGGATCACGTCCAGCACCACCGGGTCGTCGCTCAGGCCGGTGGCCGGGTCCCGGCGCTCCAGGGCGGCGAGGAAGTGCTCGCGCAGCGCCGTCACCGCCGAGGTGCCCGGGGCGCGGTCGCGCACCACCCGGGCGGGCTCGTCGAGGTGCTGCTCCATCGGCCCGAGGACCAGGTCCTCCTTGGTCGGGAAGTAGTTGAACACGGTCATCTTGGAGACCTCGGCGGCGGCCGCGATCTCGGCCACCGAGACCTGGTCGAAGCCCCGTTCGATGAACAGGCCGATGGCCGCGCGGAAGATCCGGACGCCGGTCTGGATCTTCTTGCGCTCGCGCAGCGGGAGGGCGTCGAGGTCGCGGTCGGGGCCGAGGTCCAAGCCGTGGTGGGTCGCCATGCGAAGACTGTACCAGGATCAAAGCTAGACCGAGCAGAAAGATGTGTCGGGATTAAAGATTGGTCTGGATGAAGAATTGACCCAGTCCAAAACTCCTGCCATGGTGGTGCCGAGCCCGCCGGACCGCACCGGTCGGGGCCGACTCCACACACCCCGGGGGGACTTCCCGATGGCACCCGCTGCCCCGCACACACCCGCTGCCCCGCCCGCACCCGGCCGGGCCGGATCCACCCTGATGACCACCGCCCAGCGCCAACTCGGCATGCTGCTCTGCCTGGTGACGATCGTGCTGGCCGTTCTCGATGCCAACATCGTCTCGGCGGCCACCGTGCCGATCGTCCGCGACCTCGACCCGGTCCACGGCGTCGACCGGCTGCCCTGGCTGGTCAGCGCCTTCTCGCTGGCGGCCACCGCGCTGCTCCCGCTCTACGGCAGGCTCTGCGACGTGTACGGCGCCAAGCGGGTGCTGCTCGGCGCGGTCGGCACCTTCCTGTTCGGCTCGGTGCTCTGCGGCGCCGCGCAGTCGATGAGCGAGCTGATCGCCTTCCGGGCCGTCCAGGGCATCGGCGGCGGCGGGCTGATGAGCGTGACCATGGTGGTGATGGCCCAGCTCCAGGACCCGCAGGAGCGCAAGGGCGGCAAGGGCGGCGCGATGGGCGGCATCGTCGCCGGGCTCGGCATGGCGGTCGGCCCGCTGGTCGGGGCGCTGTTCACCGACCACCTCGGGTGGCGCTGGATCTTCTACTTCAACGTGCCGCTCGGCCTGCTCGTGCTGGTCGGCGTCGCCCTGGTGATCAAGCTGCCGCGCGACCTCGGTCGGCGCGGCCTGGACTTCCTCGGCGCCACCCTGGCCGCCGCCTTCGCCACCGGGCTGCTGCTGGTCACCGAGTGGGGCGGCAAGGACTACGCCTGGACGTCCCCGGTGATCCTCGGGCTCTCCGCCGCCACCCTCGCCTCGCTCGGCCTCTTCCTGTGGCGCCAGGCCACCGCCGCCGAGCCGGTGCTCCCGCTCTCGCTGTTCCGGATCCCGGTGGTGCGGATCGGCTTCGCGGTCCAAAGCCTGGTCGGGATGGGCATGATGGGCGCGATCGTCTACGTGATGATCTACCTGCAGATCGCCCGGGGGATCGCCCCGACCACGGCCAGCCTCTACCTGATGCCGATGGCCGCCGGGATGACCGGCGTCGGCCTGCTCGCCACCCGGCTGATCGCCCGCGGCCACCAGCCGCGCACCTTCCTGATCGTCGGCTCGGGCGTCTCGGTGCTCGCCCTGGCCCTGCTCGGGCTCAGCGGCCCGGACACCCCGCTGTGGGCGGTGGGCACCGAACTCGCCCTGCTGGGAGCCGGGTTCGGGCAGCTGATCGGGCAGCTGATCACCATGGTGCAGGACACCGCCCCGCGCGAGCAGCTCGGCGTCGCCACCACCGGCGTCCGGTTCTTCCAGACCCTCGGCAACGCGCTCGGCGCGGCGCTCTTCGGCACGGTGCTGACCCGGGTGTTCGAGGCCGCCGAGCCCGGGCGCTCCCTCTCCGCGGTGCGCACGATGACCGGCGCGGCCCGGGAGCACGCGCTGCGGAGCTTCACGGACGCCGTGGACGTGGTCTTCCTGTCGGCGGGCGGGGTGATGGTCCTGGTGCTGCTGCTGGCGCTGCGGCTGCGCACGGCGGAGCCGGCGGCGGTGGAGGCCGCAGGGGCCGCTGGGGCCGCTGGGGCCGCTGGGGCCACTGGGGCCGCGGAGACTCCCGCGGCGGCCGAGGGGCCGGTGCTGGCGGCCTGAGCGGGGCCGCCGGGGCCTGGCGGAGCCGGGCGGGGGAGGACGGCGGAGCGGGGCTCGGTGGACCCACGGGGGTGTCCACCGGGCCCCGCTCCGCTTTCCCGTGCCGGCGCCGAGGAGTACGCCGAGGAGGGGTCGGCGGGCCGTCAGGCCCCGGTGGCGGTGTGCTCCGAGGCCAGGACCGCCCAGATCTCCTTGTCGTGGCGGACGCCGTTGTGCAGGAACCACTCCCGCAGCACGCCCTCCCGCTGCATCCCGACCCGCTGGGCCACCGCCCGGCTGCGGGCGTTGGCGGCCGAGCACCACCACTCGGCGCGGTGCAGGCCGCGGGTGGTGAAGGCGTAGTCGAGCAGCCGGCGGACGGCGGCGGTGATCAGCCCGCCGCCCTCGCCGGCCGGCTCGGTCCAGGCGCCGATCTCGCAGTTGCCGCTCCGGGTGTCGAAGTGCACGAACATCACGCCGCCGACCAGCGTGCCGTCGCGCCAGATGCCGTAGATCCGGCTGGAGTCGGCGGCCTGGCCGTCGGCGTAGCGCTGCAGGGTGGCGCGGGCCGAGTCCAGGTCGGTGGTGCGGGTGGCCCACGGGATCCACGGGTCGGTGTGGGCGCGGGCGCGGTCGATGTGGGCCAGGAACTCGGGGGCCTGCCAGGGTTCCAGCGGGCGCAGTTCGGCGTTCTCGGCGAGCGGGACGGAATACACGGGCGGGCCTCTCGGGGTGGTGCGACGGGGTGCGCGCGGCGGGAGTGGGGGAGGGGGTGGGGCGCGAGTGGAGGAGGGAGTGGGGTGGGTCGTTCGGATCATTCATAACAAACGTTTGGTATGTACGATAGCCCCCATGACGCCAGCCCGTGGAGACCATGACGCCCGCCGTTCGGAAGTCTCCGAGGGGGTGTGGCGGGTGCTCTCCGCCAAGGGCTTCGAGGGGCTGACCCTGCGCGCGGTGGCGGCGGAACTGGGTGCCTCCACCGGGCTGTTGACGCACTACTTCCCGAACAAGCGGGCGCTGCTGAGCCACGCCCTGGAGGAGCTCGACCGCCGCTCCGCCGCCCGGCCCCGCCGGCTGGCGCCCGCCGACGGCACCCCGCCGCCGCCCGAAGGGCTGGCCCGCCTGCGGGCCGCACTGCTCGACGTGCTGCCGCTGGACGAGGCCACCGAGTCCGGCAACCGGATCTGGGTCAGCTCCTGGGACGTCGCCCTGGCGGACCCGGAACTGGCGGCCGCGCATGCGGGGCGCTACGCCCGGTCGCGGGTGGCGCTCACGGGGCACGTGGCGGACGCCCAGCGGCTCGGCGAGCTCCCGGCCGGCGCCGATCCCGCCGGGCTCGCGGCGGGCGCGCAGGCCTTCGTGCTGGGGCTGGTGGTGCAGTCGCTGTTCGCCCCGGCGGAGTTCCCGGCGCAGCGGCAGATCGCGCTGCTCGACGCCTATCTGACGGGGCTGGTCGGTTAGTCCCCTCCTGGGTGGCGAGAGTTCGACCGCGGGCCCGCCGCGGCTCGGCCGCAGTTCGGTCGCGAGCCGGGTTCCGGCCCCGGGGTGAGGCGTCCCGGGCGCCTCTGTCCGGCTTTTGTCGGATTTCGCCGGTCGGTCGTTCGGGCGGCTGTTTCGTTCAAGGGTGGGGGATTCGCCCGGAATTCCGGTTTTCCGCCCGACCGGCTTTCGCGGCGGTCATGACACGCATTGTCACGGGTTATGCGCGGTGGGTGCTGGATTACCCGGAGGTGATAAACCGCCACGGAAAGTACTCACGGGCGCGATGGCCTGCGGAAATTCGCAGGGTGGCGCCCCCAGCAGGATTCGAACCTGCGACCTACCGCTTAGAAGGCGGGTGCTCTATCCGCTGAGCTATGGGGGCGGGACGGACGGCGCCCTGGCGGGCGTGACCGTGGCCGGGATCGGGCGACGAGCGCTGGGCGCGCACGTTGTCCGGCCCCGTACCTGAGGGTGGGGGTGGGGGTTGGTGGGCCCTCGCCCTGTCGGGGACAGGATAAGGGTGTCCAGTTCCTCGGCCGGGTGTGACGACACCGTCGTTGGTGTGTCGGTTCGGTGGAGCGGTCCGATAATCGCAGGTGGAGACCGTGTGTGCAGCGGTCTGGGACAGTTCCGGGCCGGACGTTGTGCAGTCGTTACGGGGCTGCCTCCCCACCCGTTATGGATTCGACACGGAGAATGTCCCGCCGCCGGTGCGGGTGGGGGGTCCTATTCGGCTCGCTCCGGCGTGATGACGTGCGCGGACGGCCCGGCCCGGGTGTTCCGCCGTGCTGCGGGGGTGGCCGCGATCTGGCCGTTTGTTGTCATGACCGCGAAGAGATGGTACCCGAGCGGTGTGCGAAGGCCGAAATTCACCCCTGTGAGTGACGGCCGTTTTTCACCCTGCCGATCGGCCTACTAGTTGTCCACAGGATTTCGGAACCGGGTGGTCGTGATTTCTTCCGGGACGCACTCTGAACTCGCACCGCTCGATTCCGTACGGTGCGTCGGCGAGAACGGGGAGTGCGCTGTGAACGAGGTTCAGGTGACGGTGATCGGCAATGTCGCGACCGAGGTGCGCTACGGGGAAACCGCCGGCGGGGTGCCGATGGCGGACTTCCTCCTCGGCTGCACCGAGCGGCGGTACGACCGCGAGCGCGCCTGCTGGGCGGACGGCGGGACGCAGTGGCTGAGGGTGACGGCCTGGCGGGCGCTCGCGGTGAACCTGATCGGCTCGCTGGCCAAGGGCGAGCCGGTGCTGGTGACGGGTCGGCTGCGGGTGCGGGAGTGGACGGAAGGGGAGGTGAAGCACAGTCGGGTCGAGATCGACGCCCGGTCGATCGGACACGACCTCACCCGGGGTACCACGGCGTTCCGTTGGGCGGCGGGTGTGCGCGGGCAGCCGCCGGGCGCGGCGGAACCGCCCGGCGCGAAGCCTGCGGGCGAGCCGGTGCCGGGGTGGATCGTCGACGCACTGGAGTCGCGCCGGGCTTCGGCGCTGGCCTCAGTGCCCGCTCGGCCGGAGCCGCCGCCGGGTGCGCGGGCGGTGACGGGGCAGCAGGGCGAGGTGTCCGAGGGGGAGCGGGGAGGTGAAGACCGGGCGCTGCTGGGCTGACCGGTCGGTGACCTTCCCTGTCGACAAATATGTTGATCGAGAACGTCGTTGCGCCCGCACGCGCAATCTCGTCCGGATAACGGAAAGTCGCGCAAAGATTCTGTCGGTACGTCAGCTTGTGTGGAACCTGAGAGGGTTGATAACGATCCAGATACGGAATCGTCCTGATTTCGCATGGGGGTTTCGGGGCCTCCGGGGCTCAATAGGATTCACTTGGTTCACACCCGCAGCAGTGCCACAGGGGGCACGCGCGGCACGGCAAGTCGGCGGGCTGCCCACTCGGTGCAAGCCCGCTCCGGAGGGATCCCAGATGTTCAAGCGGCAGGGGCGGAGTCTGTCCCGCATAACCACTGTCATGCTCACGACCAGCATCGGGCTGGGCGGAGGACTGTTCGCGGCCGGTGCGGCGGTCGCGGCTGACGCCCCCGCGTCGGGCGTGACCGCGATCGTCCAGCCGGACATGTTCGGCGAGCGGGTCGACGTCCAGGGCAAGGACAGCGTCGACGCGGGCCTGTTCACCCTCAAGACGGCCTCCGGCGAGCTGCTGCAGACCTACTGCATCGACTTCGACAACCCGGTGTACCTGGACAGCAAGGCCAAGTACCACGAGGCCGACTGGTCCGCGAGCTCCCTCAACGGCAACGCGAACGCCCCCAAGATCCGCTGGATCCTGGAGAACTCGTACCCGCAGGTGCCGATCGACGCCCTGCGCAAGGCGATCGGCGACACCGAGCTCTCGGAGAAGGACGCCGCCGCGGGCACCCAGTCCGCGATCTGGAAGTTCTCGGACAACAAGACCGCGACCCCGCGCAACGAGCACGCCAAGAAGCTGCGCGACTACCTGACGGGTGACGCCAACAAGGGCGTCGCGGCCGAGCCGAAGCCCTCGCTGACCCTCACCCCGGACTCCGTCTCCGGCAAGTCCGGCGCCAAGCTCGGCCCGTTCGTGCTGAACACCAGCGCCAACGAGGTCAAGCTCGCCGTCTCCGGCGACGCCGCCGACAAGATCAAGGTGCTGGACAAGGACGGCAAGCCGGTCAACGGCACGCTGGCCGGCCCGGTCGCCAAGGACACCCAGCTGTTCCTGGACGTCCCCGGCGGCACCCCGGACGGCAAGGCCGTGCTCAAGGCCACCGCCGACACCACCGTCCTCAGCGGCCGGGTCTTCATGAGCGGCCTGGACGACCAGGGCAACCACAGCCAGACCATGATCCTGGCCGGCTCCAAGAAGCTCAGCGTCGCGGCCGCGGGCCAGGCCACCTGGAAGCAGGGCCAGGGCGCGATCGTCGACAGCTCCGCCAAGGAGGAGTGCGCCAACGGCGGCGTGCGCGTCTCCGTCACCAACACCGGCGACCAGCCGGCCGAGGTGACCGTGCAGCCGGGCCAGAAGGTCACCGTGCAGCCCGGCAAGACCGAGACCGTGCTGGTCAAGGTCGCCGAGAAGACCAAGTACGACATCACCGTCACCGGCCCGAACGGCTACTCCAAGAAGTTCACCGGGGTCCTCGACTGCAAGACCGGCGTGACCCCGACCGGTGCCCCGACCACCCCGACCGGCGGCGGCACCACCACCGCCACCCCCTCGGGCACCCCCTCGGGCACCCCGAGCTCCGGTGCCGCCCACCCGGCCCCGTCGACCACCAGCGCCGCCCCGGGCACCGGTGGCCTGGCCCAGACCGGTGCCAATGACTCCACCCCGATCCTCGCCGCCGTCGCCGGTGGCCTGGTCGTGGCCGGTGGCGCCGCGGTCTTCGTCCTGCGCCGCCGTGGCCGTCACGGTCGCACCACCGCCTGAACCGCCTGAACCGTCTGAAACGGTCCGAACCGCCTGAGCGGTGCTCCGGGAGGCGCTGACCTCCCGGGGCCCCGAACGAGCGGAGCCCGGCCCGGCTCCCCGCACCAGCTGCGGGGAGCCGGGCCGTCGCGTTTCCCGGCCCGCGCCCGGCCCGCGCCCGGCCCGGGCCTGGTGCGCGCGCCCCGGGCGCGGACACCCCCGGGGCGAACATCCCGGCGCGGATACCCCGGTGGGGTCACCCCGGCGGTTCGGGGCTCCCGGCCGGGTGCGGCACAATGGAACGCTGCAAGACGAATACTCCCGACGACGCCGGAGCGATCTCACGTGGCGGAATACATCTACACGATGCGCAAGGTGCGCAAGGCGCACGGAGACAAGGTCATCCTTGACGACGTGACGCTCAGCTTCCTCCCCGGGGCGAAGATCGGCGTCGTGGGCCCCAACGGTGCCGGTAAGTCCACCGTGCTGAAGATGATGGCCGGCCTGGAGCACCCCTCCAACGGCGACGCCTTCCTCTCGCCCGGCTTCACCGTCGGCATGCTCCTCCAGGAGCCCCCGCTCGACGAGACCAAGACGGTCCTGGAGAACGTCCAGGACGGCGTCAAGGAGATCAAGGGCAAGCTCGACCGCTTCAACGAGATCGCCGAGCTGATGGCGACCGACTACTCGGACGCCCTGCTCGAGGAGATGGGCAAGCTCCAGGAGGAGCTGGACCACGCCGAGGCCTGGGACCTGGACGCCCAGCTGGAGCAGGCCATGGACGCCCTGGGCTGCCCGCCCGGCGACTGGGCCGTCACCAAGCTCTCCGGTGGCGAGAAGCGCCGCGTGGCGCTCTGCAAGCTGCTGCTGGAGGCCCCCGACCTGCTGCTGCTCGACGAGCCCACCAACCACCTCGACGCCGAGTCGGTGAACTGGCTGGAGCAGCACCTGGCCAAGTACAAGGGCACCGTCGTGGCCGTCACCCACGACCGGTACTTCCTCGACCACGTGGCCGAGTGGATCCTGGAGCTCGACCGCGGCCGCGCCTACCCGTACGAGGGCAACTACTCCACCTACCTGGAGACCAAGCAGTCCCGTCTCAAGGTCGAGGGGCAGAAGGACGCCAAGCGCGCCAAGCGCCTCAAGGAAGAGCTGGAGTGGGTCCGCTCCAACGCCAAGGGCCGCCAGGCCAAGTCCAAGGCCCGCCTCGCCCGTTACGAGGAGATGGCGGCCGAGGCCGACAAGATGCGGAAGCTGGACTTCGAGGAGATCCAGATCCCGCCGGGCCCGCGCCTGGGCAGCGTCGTCATCGAGGTCGAGAACCTCAACAAGGCCTTCGGCGAGAAGGTCCTGATCGACGACCTCAGCTTCACCCTGCCGCGCAACGGCATCGTCGGCATCATCGGCCCGAACGGCGCCGGCAAGACGACGCTGTTCAAGATGCTCCAGGACCTGGAGACCCCGGACTCCGGCAAGGTCAAGGTCGGCGAGACCGTCAAGATCAGCTACGTCGACCAGAGCCGCGCCAACATCGACCCGAAGAAGACCCTCTGGGAGGTCGTCTCCGACGGTCTGGACTGGATCAACGTCGGCCAGGTCGAGATGCCGTCCCGCGCCTACGTGTCGGCCTTCGGCTTCAAGGGCCCGGACCAGCAGAAGCCGGCCGGCGTGCTCTCCGGCGGTGAGCGCAACCGCCTGAACCTGGCGCTCACCCTCAAGCAGGGCGGCAACCTGCTGCTCCTCGACGAGCCCACCAACGACCTCGACGTCGAGACGCTCTCCTCGCTGGAGAACGCCCTGCTGGAGTTCCCCGGCTGCGCCGTGGTCATCTCCCACGACCGCTGGTTCCTGGACCGAGTGGCCACCCACATCCTCGCCTACGAGGGCGAGAGCAAGTGGTTCTGGTTCGAGGGCAACTTCGAGTCGTACGAGAAGAACAAGATCGAGCGACTGGGCGCCGACGCCGCCCGTCCGCACCGGGCCACGTACAAGAAGCTGACCCGAGGCTGACACCCAGCTGTCACAACGGCCCGGCAGACTGCCCCCCGGGGGCGGCCTGCCGGGCCGCGGCCCGTCACCGAGGTTCGGCGGCGGGCGACCGGACACCGAGGAGAACACCCGTGGCTCGCCACATCTACGCCTGCCCGCTGCGCTGGTCCGACATGGACGCCTTCGGGCACGTCAACAACGTGGTCTTCCTGCGCTACCTGGAGGAGGCCCGGATCGACTTCATGTTCACCCAGGCCGCCGAGGCCGGCGCCGGGGAGTTCGCGGGCGGCTCGGTGGTGGCCCGCCACGAGATCGACTACAAGCGCCCGCTGGTGCACCGGCCGGAGCCGGTCACCGTGGAGACCCGGGTGACGCACATCGGCAGCGCCTCGCTGACCGTCTCCTACGACATCAAGGACGTCCACGAGGACGGCTCCGAGACGGTGTACGTCCGGGCCTCCACCGTGGTGGTGCCCTACGACCTGGCCGCGGGCCGGCCGCGCCGGATCTCGCCGGTGGAGCGGGAGTTCCTCTCCCGGTTCATGGACGAGGCCCCGGTCGGCGCGGCAGTCTGAAAGTCCCTGGACCCCCGAACCGATTCGAGCTGAGCCGCGTTGACCGTCACCGCCCGCCTCGCCCTGACCGACACCGGTGAGGCCGCCGACCTCTCCGCCTTCCTGCTGCGCCTGCTGCGCTTCGACAAGGCGGCGGCCGTGCGGCTGCAGGCGGTCGACCCGGCCGCGGCGGACGGCGTGCTGGCGGTCTTCGGACGGCTGCCGCTGGGCGAGTCCGGCGTGCTGGCGATCCGCACCGCCCGGCTGGACCGCCTGGACGAGCCGGTGGACCTGACCGTCTCCGCGGGCCAGCTGCTGGACGGCGTGGACGCCGACTCCGGCGCCGTCGCGCTGCCCGCGCCGGTGACCGGCCCGGCCTGGGCCGGGCTGCTGCCGCCGCGGGTCGGCTGGCGGCCGGTCGGGACCCCGCCGGCGGCCGAGGTGTGCCGTGAACTGATGGCGGCGGTGGGGGAGTTCCGCGAGCGCAGTGAGGCCGTCCCGGCCCACCACCGCACCCGCGCGGTGCTGGACCGGCTGGCGGACGAGGTGTGGTCCCGCCCGGTCTCGGTGCTGCCGGAGCTGCCGCTGCGCGCCGTGCACGCCTCGTACCGGATCGGTTTCCTGAGCCCCGAGGCGCCGCTCTCGGTGCACCGGGCGGGCGGCTGGCTGCGGTTGAGCTCCCCGGTGGGCTCGGTGGTGGTGCGGACCGCGGCCGCGCCGGGCGCGGGGCTGGGCCTCAGCCCGCTGCGCTGATCCTGCTGCGGTAGCGGCAGGCCTACGCTCAGCCCGGGGTGTTGATCATCGAGGCGGCGGCGTAGACCAGGTAGTCCAGCAGCTGCCGCTCGTGCTCGGCGGGCAGTTCCAGGCTCGCCACGGCGGCCCGCATGTGGGTGAGCCAGGCGTCGTGGGCGGCCTTGTCGACCTTGAACGGCGCGTGCCGCATCCGCAGCCGCGGGTGGCCGCGCCGGTCGCTGTAGGTGCGCGGGCCGCCCCAGTACTGCATCAGGAACAGCGCCATCCGCTCCTCGGCCGGTCCGAGGTCCTCCTCGGGGTACATCGGCCGCAGCAACTCGTCCTCGGCGATGCCCTCGTAGAAGCGGCGGGTCAGGCGCCGGAAGGTGTCCTCACCGCCGACCTGCTCGAAGAAGGTCTCCTCGCTGAACGTGCCTCGTCCGATCTCTGTCACCCGACCATGGTCGCAGACGCCGACGGGGCCGTACACCGGGACGAAAGGCGTACGACCCCGTCGGGCCTGAGTGGTCAGGGCAGTGCGCGGACGGCTACGCGTCCTCCCACTTGAACAGCTTCCAGGCGATGCCGGTGAACACGGCCGCGAAGAGCAGCAGTCCGCCCATGGCGGGCAGGGCGTCCATGGCGCCGCCGCCGCGGGTCAGCACCGACTGGGCGGCCGACACCAGGTGCTTGAGCGGCATGACCTGGGAGACGGTCTTCAACCAGTCCGGGGCGCCGTCCAGCGGGAAGAACGAGCCGGACAGGAAGGACATCGGCAGCACGATGAGCTGCGAGATGCCGTTCGCGGCCTCCTCGGTCTTGGCGACCGAGCCGGCCAGCAGGCCGATCGACATGAAGGCGAGCGTCGCGCAGGCCACCAGCGGCAGGATCAGCCACCAGTTGCCGGTGAGCTTGAGCCCGAAGAAGCTCGTCGCGACGACCAGGAAGACGGTGGTCTGCAGGAAGGCGGTCACCAGCGAGACCGCGATCCGGGAGCTGACCACCGCACCGGCGCTGATCGGGGCCAGTCGCAGGCGCCGCAGCACCTTGGACTTGCGCCAGTTGACCAGGGTCAGCGCGGCGCCGAAGACCGCGCCGGTGGCGACGGCCCAGCCGAGCAGGCCGGGGGTGAGGAACTGGATCGGCTTGAGCGACTGGTCCTCGACCTGCTGGGAGTCCAGCACGTAGGCGGCCGGCTGGTGGGTGGCGGCCTGGTTGGCGCTCTGGACGACCGAGTTGAGGATGCCCTGGACCGCGCCGGCCTTGACCTGGTCGGCGGCGGTGTAGCGCAGCTCCACCTTGCCGTCCGGGCCCTGGCTGATCATCGCGTCGAAGTCGCCCTTGCGGACCTTCTCCAGGGTGCCGGCCTCGTCGTCGGTCCTGGTGATGGTGAGGACCTTGTCCAGGCCGGCCCGTTCGTCGCCCTGGATCGAGTCGAACAGCTTGACCGCGCCGACCTGGGCGACCTTGGCGTGCGGGCTGGCGGAGCCCTTGGTGACGGAGCCGAAGAAGACCAGGAAGACCAGCGGGAACAGCAGGACGAAGAAGGTCGCGGTGCGGTCGCGCTTCATCCCGAGCAGCATCGCGCGGGACAGGCTCCAGAACGCGCTGACCCGCTCCCGCCCGTCGGCGGAGCCGGCCGAGCCGCCGCGCTGGGCGGGGACCTTCGGCTCGGTGGAGGTGCTGGTCATGCGCGGAACTCCCGTCCGGTCAGCTGGAGGAAGACGTCCTCCAGGGTGGCGCCGCGCACTTCGAGGCCGCGCAGCGCGTTCTGCTCGGCGAGGACGCTGAGCACCGGGGCCGGAAGGCGGGTGGAGACGGAGAGCGAGACGGTGTCGTCCTCCAGGGTGGCGACGTCGGCGCCGGCCGCGGCCAGCAGCTCGCGGGCCCGCTCGACCGGCAGCTGGCCGGAGGCCACGCTGATCCGGACGGTGTCGTCGATCTCGCGGATCAGCGCCGCGGGGGCACCGGTGTGCAGGATCTTGCCGTGGTCCATGATCGAGACCCGGTCGCAGAGCACCTCGGCCTCGTCCAGGTAGTGGGTGGTCAGGACGACGGTGCGGCCCTCGGCGTTGATGTCCCGCAGCAGGTCCCAGAGGTTGCGGCGGGCCTGCGGGTCGAGGCCGGTGGTGGGCTCGTCCAGGAAGACGAGCTCCGGGTCGTGGGCCAGGGCGCAGGCGATCGACAGGCGCTGGGCCTGGCCGCCGGACATCTGGTCGGTGAGGGTCTCGGCCTTGTCCGAGAGCCCGACCCGCTCCAGCATCGCGTCGGCCCGCTTGGGGCCGACCCCGTAGAACGACGCGAAGGTGCGGATCGTCTCCCGGGCGGTCAGCTTCCGGAAGAAGGCGGAGGCCTGGAACTGCACGCCGATGCGCGGCAGCAGCTTCGGGTTGCGCGGCCAGGGGGCCATCCCCAGCAGCTCGACCCGGCCCTCGTCGGGCTTGCGGACCCCTTCCAGGATCTCCATGGTGGTGGTCTTCCCGGCCCCGTTGGGACCGAGGATCCCGTAGAACTCGCCGACCTCGACGGTGAGCGACACCCCGTCGACGGCCTGCACATCCCCGTACCGCTGGCGGATGCCGTCAGCGGATATAGCAGCAGTCATGAAGCCAGAGAATAGGGCTCATGGGGCGTCTTGTGCACACCGGGGACGGGAATTTGTGGATTCCCTGAGGGAGGCACCGGAAAAGCCGGGCCGGGCGGAAAAGCGAATTCCGCCCGGCCCGGCCGGAGTTACCCCTGACGAATGCTCAAAGCGCAGGTCAGGCGCGGTGCACCGTGATCGTCGTCCAGGCGCCGACGTGGATCCGGTCGCCGTCGCCCAGGGGGATGGCGGTGTTCGGGGAGATCGGTTCCTCGCCCCCGTTCACGGTGGTTCCGTTGGTCGATCCCTGGTCCACCAGCACCCAGCTGCCGTCCGCCTGTTCGGCGAGCAGCGCGTGCTGGTGCGAGGCGCCCGGGTCCTCCGGCGGCACCGACAGGTCGATCTCCGGGACGGTGCCCCGGTGCTGGCTGCGCCGGCCGATCCGCAGCTGGCCGCGGCCGGTCAGCGGGATGCGGCGCTCGGGGCAGTACGGCGGGAAGAACAGGCCGGCCGCCTCGGGGCCGCTGCGGGCCATCATGTCGGTGAAGTAGTCGCGGTCGGCCGAGACCACCGCGATCCAGTTGCTGCGCACCGGCCCGGCCGGGGCGGGCTCCGGCTGGGCGCCGGGCTGGGCCTGCGGCGGGGCCAGGTGGAAGGACGTGCCGAAGTCGCCGCCGCGGGTGTTCGGGCCGGGGCCGGCGGGCTGGGCGTACACCGGGCCGGAGTCCTCGCGGACCGGGGCCTCCGGGAAGGCGCCCTCCGGCGGCGGGTAGCCGTAGGTGTGGGGGTACTCCGGCTGCGGCTGGTACTCCGGGGCCTGCGGCTGGTGCTGCTGCGGGGCCTGGTGCTGCTGCGGCTGGTGCTGCTGCGGGGCCGGGGCTCCGCCGTAGGCCGCCGGGATGTTCAGCGGCGGGGGCTGGGCCGGGCCCGGCGAGGGCGCGCCGCCGGCCGGCGCCTGGCGGCCGGAGGGCGCGGACAGCTCGTAGTCGTAGCCGCACTCCTCGCAGAACCGCCCGGTCTGCGGGCTGCGGCAGATCGGGCAGACGGCCAGGCCCTCGGTGAGTCCGGGGCCGGCCGGCGGCGGGAAGGCACCGGGCGGCGGGTAGCCGCCGGGCGGTGGGAACGCCCCGGGCGGGGGCGGCGGGACGGCCCCCGGCGGGGGCGGCGGCGGCGTGCCGAAGGCCGCACCGCCGTGCTGCGGGTGTCCGGCGGGCGCGCCGGGGTAGCCCCCGTGGGCGCCGGGCGCCGGGGCCGGCGGGGTCATCGGGAAGCCGCAGAAGTCGCACCAGTCCTCGGCCTGCGACTCGTGGCCCCTCGGGCAGATCGGCATCAGGTCCCCCTCGTTTCGGGCCGGTGCGGTGCGGCGTCGCGCCGGGCGGCCGGCCCGATCACGTCTACAGCGGTCACTTCGCGGTCACTTCTTCACACGTACCGTCTTGGTCGACCGGGTCTCAAGGGTCATCGAGTCGGCCTCGCTCACGTCCTTACGGAACCGAACCGTACCCTCCTTCGGGTCCACCACGTCCACCACCTTCTGCAGCAGCTTGAAGGTGCCCTCGTTGCCGGTCGCGTGGGCGATCCGGACGGCGGCGCCGAGCTTGGCGGTGGCGGTGTCGACGTCGCCCGAGCGGTGGGCCTCCAGGCCCTCCTGGATGGAGGAGGCCAGCTCGGCCTGCCCGGTGTAGTGGGCGACCTGGGGGCTGATCCGGGTGGAGGAGGCGAGGTCGTCCGTCCAGACGGCCTTCACCAGGCCCTGGCTGAGCACCTCGGGGGTGCCGCCGCCGACCTGCGGGGGCAGCACCAGGCTGATCCGGGCGGCGAGCATCTCGTTGCCGACCGAGGCGGCCGGGACCTCGACGCAGACGTGGTAGTCGCGGCTCTCGTCGCCCCAGGAGCCGGTGGGGTAGTCGCCCGCCCGGGGGCCGGCCTCGGCGCGGCGGTCGCTGAGGTCCTCGACGGCGGGGGCGACCTGCTTGACGAACTTGACGGTGGCGTTGGCCGGGGTCCAGATCCGCAGCGCGACGTCGGCGACCTGCTTGCCCATCGCGCCGGTCATCATCGAGCGGAAGTCCTCGGCGAGGCCGGAGGGCTCGGCGACGATGTCGGTGGTGCCGAGCAGCGCGGAGGAGATCTTGCGCAGTTCGTCGATCCGCCAGTCGGTGCCGACGCCGCGGCAGTCGGCGGTGAAGTGGCCGGTGACCCGCTCGATCGTGCGGGCGAGGTCCTCGGCGGACTCGTGCTCGTTGTTGCCGTCGGTGAGCAGGATGGCGTGCCGGATGGCGATGTCGCGGCGGGTGAGGAAGAGCTTGTCGGCCTTGGCCAGCCAGGTGCCCATGGCGGTGCCGCCGGCCGCGGTGAGGCGGCGCAGCGACTCCTTGGCCTGCTCCCGGGTGGCCGCCGAGGCGGTGGCCAGGGTGCCGTCGCCGGGGTAGATGTCGCGGGCCTCGTGGGTGCCGGCGACGACGGCGAAGGCGGTGCCGTCGCGCAGGGCGTCGATGGCGGCGGCGGTGGCCTCGCGGGCGCCGTTGATCTTGGTCTTGGGGTAGTCCATCGAGCCCGAGCAGTCGACCAGGACCACCACGGCCGCGTTGGCGTCGCCGCCCTGCGGGCCGGCGTCGGCGAGCCCGAGCGGGCGGCCGCCGGAGGTGCCGCCGCCGGTGGAGGTGACGGTGACGATGGCGTTGACCTCGCGGGCGCCGTCGGCCAGGTACTCGTTCTGGAAGATCTCCACGTCGAACCTGGGCAGGTTCGGCTTCGCCAGTGTTGCCATGGGGCGGTGGCTCCCGTCGGGTGAGGGGTGGATGCGATCAGGTCGGTGGGGCGGGCCGGCGGACGGGGGCCGTCGGTCCGGTCGCGCGGAACCGGTCAGGCCGTCGGCGGGTGCGGCGGCTGCGGCGGGACGGGCGGGGCGACGGGGGGCACGGGCGGCGCCGGCGGGACGGCCGGGGCCGGGGGCAGCGGGGCGGCGGCGGAGCCGATCACCGGGAGGTCCGGCAGGGTCGGCTCGTAGTCCTCGTAGTCGTCGTTCCCGGCGGCGGCCGCCGGCCTGACGATCTTGAGGTCCAGCGCGGTCGGCGTCTCCACGATCTCCGCCAGCGCGGCGGCGGACGGTTCGATCGGCAGCACGGCGACCGTGATGTTGTCGTGCCCGCCGGCCGCGACCGCGAACTTGACCAGGGTCTGGGCCGCCAGCAGCGGTTCGGTGCGGGCGTCCGGGCGGACGTAGTAGGCCAGGTCGGTGGCCGCCTCGGCGTAGTTCCACAGCCCGTCGGTGCAGATCAGCAGCACTCCGGGGACGTGCGGGGTGAATTCGAGGGTGTGCGGCACGACCTCCTCGGCGTCGGCGCCGAGCCAGCCGGTGATCGCGTGGGCGCGCGGGTCGGCGTAGGCCTCGGCCTCGCCCATCAGCCCGGCCTCGACCATCCGGGCGGCCCAGGAGTCGTCCTGGGTGAGCCGGAAGGGTTCGGCGCCGGCCCGGTCGTCCGGGATCCAGTACGCCCGGGTGTCGCCCACCCAGCCGATGGTCACCCGGCCGCCCGCGGCTATGGCGCTGACGTAGGTGCAGGCGGGCGCGTTGACGTCGGGCCTGGTCGGGCCGGCGCCGTCGGTGGCGAGGTCGGCGACGGCCTTGGCGGCGTCCGCGATCGCCGTGCGCATCGCCCCCTCCGGGTCGCGGCCGGCCTCCAGGGAGGTCAGCAGGGACTCGGAGGCGGCGTCGACGGCGGTCTCCGAGGCCTCGTCCGGGCGGTCGGAGGAGGAGACGCCGTCGCACACCACGGCGACCACGACCGGCTCCCCGCCGGGCAGCGAGGTGGCGGCGACGGTGAAGGAGTCCTCGTTGCGGTGGTGGCGCACGCCGCGGTCGCTGACCCCGGCGACGCCCGCGAGCGCCTTCTCCATGTGGTCGCGCGGGCGCGGCTGGGCGCTCCCGCAGCCCTCGCAGTAACCGTCCTCGGTGACCTGTGCCTGCCCGCAGTTGACGCAGACCGGCCCGCGTTGCGGCGGGACGGCCTCACCGCGGGCGGCGGCCCAGCTGGCGGGCATCGCGCCCGGGGCCGCCCGGCCGTCCCGGCCGGCCCCGCAACGCCCGCAGTAGGCGTCGTCAAGGTCCATCGGCTCGGAACAGCTCGGGCACTCGGTCTGCTGCGGCATCGGCTACACCCACGTCCTGGGGCGGGCCCGGTTGGCCCGTTCCACCATCTCGATCCTGGTCTCGGCCCGGTCGGCCAACCGGGCGAGTACCCGGTAGGACTGTTCCAGGGCGAAGCGCAGTTCCCGCTCCACGGCGGGACGTCCGAGGACGACCGGGCCGGTGCCCTGCGGGGCGCCGGCCGAGCCGGCGCCGACCCAGCCGAGGGCCGCGCCGAGCACCTCGACCGAGAGCTCCTCGCGGCGGCGGTCGTCCAGGCGCAGCGCGGTCAGCTGGTCGGAGCCGGCCGCGAGGTCGACGGCGAGCGGGTCGGTGGCGGCCCGTTCGCGCAGCCGGGCGCGGACGGCGGCGATCCGGGCGGCGGTGTACTGGCTGGAGGTGGCCGGGACGGACTCCAGCGCCCGCACCGCGCCGGGCCGGTCGTCCTCGGCGAGGCGGACCCGGGCCAGGCCGAAGGCGGCGCTGAGGTAGGACTGGTCGGTGGTCCAGACGAGCCGGTAGAACTCGGCCGCGTCGCCGCCGTCGCCGAGCAGTTCGGCGCAGATGCCGAGGGCGAGCTTGGGGGCGGCCTCGCCCGGGAAGGCGTCGTAGACCGCGTCGAAGGCCTCGGCGGCCGCCCGCAGGCGGGGCTCGGCGGCGGTGCCGGCGGGGTCCTCGGCGAGGTCCGCGGCGGCGCCGACCAGGGCGACCAGGCCGCGGTACCAGACCACCCGCCAGTCGTCCGGGTGGTCCTGCTCCAGCTTCGCGAGCTCCTGCACGGCCGTGCCGTGGCGGCCGAGTTCGAGCAGGGCGCGCAGTTCGCGCAGCCGGCTCTCGACCGAGACGGCGGGGGCGCCGGCGAGGGCGGCGAGCGCCTCCTCGGGGTCGGTGGCGAGCAGGGTGGCGAGGAAGCCGGCGTTGGGGTCGCCCGGGTCGACCCGGGGGACGGGCAGCGCGAGGGCGGCGGCGGCCGGGTCGAGCCCGGCCACCCGGAGCTGTCCGGGCTGGGTGGTGGGCAGTACCAACTCGGTGTCCACGACGCGCAGTTCGGGCCCGAAGAGGGTGGACGGCGCGGGCCGGGGCCGGTCGTCCTGGAGGGCCAGGATCTCCCGCAGTACGCCGGTGAGCTGGTCGGCCATCTCCTCGGCGGAGGAGAACCGGCGGGCCGGGTCCGGGTCGGTGGCGCGGACCAGGAAGCGGTAGTAGGACTCGTACCTGGCGAAGACCTCGACGTCCTCGGGGCCGGGCAGCGAGTCGCGGTAGGTGGTGCTGTAGCCCTGGAAGTCGAAGGTGAGCACCGCGAGGGTGCGGGCCACGGTGTAGAGGTCGGAGGCGGGGGAGGGGCCGTCGGTGGCGATCTCCGGGGCCTGGTAGCCGATGGTGCCGTAGATCGCGCCGTCGTCGTCGAAGCGGCGGACCGCGCCCATGTCGATGATCTTGAGCGTGTCGCCGCTCTGGATCACGTTGTCGATCTTGAAGTCGCAGTAGACCAGGCCCCGGCCGTGCAGGTAGCCCAGGGCCGGCAGCGCCTCCAGCGCGTACGCGATCGCCTGCTCGACCGGCAGCGGCTCGCGCCGGCCGTCCGGGGTGCGGCGGTCGTTGGCGATGTCCTTGAGCGACTTGCCGCCGACGAACTCCATCACGATGTAGCCGTCGGTGGAGCCGGTGCGCAGGTCCGGGTGCTCGGCGAAGTTGATGATCCGGACGATGTTCGGGTGGTCCACCTCGGCCAGGAAGCGCCGCTCGGCGACGGCCGCGGCCAGCGCGTCCTCGTCCCCGGTGTCCAGCAGGCCCTTGAGCACCACCCACTTGTCGTTGACCCGCCGGTCCACCGCCAGGTAGATCCAGCCGAGCCCGCCGTGCGCCAGGCAGCCGAGCACCTCGTACTGGCCGCCGACCAGGTCGCCGCGGCGCAGCTTGGGGGTGAAGGAGTACGGCGTGCCGCACTTGGTGCAGAAGCCGTCCGGGCGGCCCGGCCGGCCGTTCTTCTCCCGGCCCACCGGGGTCTCGCACTTGGAGCAGTACCGCTTGCGCTCCGGCACCTCGGGGTTCTCCAGCACCGCCTGCGCCGGGTCGGCCGTCTCCACGGTCGGCACGGTGACCAGGCCGGCGCCCAGCCGGTTGCGGGTGCCGGCGCTGACGCTGCCGCGGGTGGAGCGCACCGAGACCGAGCGGCTGCTGCCGGTGCGGGTCGAGCGGTGCGAGCGGGAGCGGCCGGACATCGACCGGCCGGAGCCGGTGCGGGCCGACAGCGAGCGCATCGAGCCGCCGGGGGCGGAGTCCGGGGTGACCCGGGCGGACGGCACGTAGGGCTGGGTGACGCCGGTGTCGCCGCCGGGCGGGGTCAGCCCGCACTCGTCGCAGTAGCCGTCCGCGTCGATGGTGCCCGAGCAGTCCCGCGGGCACGGCGAGCCCGGCCCGGCGGCGGACCCGGTGGTCGGCCCGGTGGTCGGCCCGGTGGCGGTCGGCGGGGCGGCGCCGGCGGCGGCCGGGGGGACCGTGGTGGTCCCCACCGGGGTCAGCCCGCACTCGTCGCAGTAGCCGTCCGCATCGATGGTGCCGTTGCCGGAGCACTCCGGCCGCACGCACGTCTCGCCCATCAACCTCAGCCCCCCTGTACCTGTCCGTCGACCGGCGTCTGGCCGGCCGACCCGTGTGCCTGCTGCCCGTGGGACTGGTGCCCGTGGGCGTGCTGCCCGTGCGCCTGCTGCCCGTGCTGCCCGTGTGCCTGCTGCCCGGGCGCCTGTGCGCCGTCGGAGGCCTCGGCCTGGGCCGGGCGCAGCGACTGCTGGAAGCGGGCCACCGCGGCGGCCGCCGCCCGCAGGTCGCACGGCGCGCTCCAGAGCAGCCAGCGCGCCTTCTCGTACCGTTCGATCACTTCCGGGTCCTCGGCGACCCGCATCCGGGCCGCCATCGCCTTGTAGGCGTCCAGCCGGCCGCGCAGCTCGGCCCGGACGGCCAGCGGCTGGGTCACCTCGGTGAGCGAGTGCCGGGCCCGGGCCAGCTCCTTGGCGGCGGCGTCCTCCAGCGCGTCCAGCAGCGGCGCCAGCCGGCCCCACTGCCCGGCCTGGCGCAGGTCCAGGGCGGTGACGATCCGTTCGCGCAGCGCCGAGGCCGGGCCGGGCACCGCGGGCACGTCGCTGGAGGCTATCTTCGCCAGCACCTCGCCGCGGGCCCGGCGGGCCTCGGCCAGGGTGGCGTCGGCCCGCTGGAGCAGGTCGCCGACGCCCTGGAGGCGCTCCTCGGCGTCGTCGCGCAGCCGCAGCAGGTTCTCCAGCTCCAGCCGGACGCCGTCCAGGGCCCGCCCGGCCCGGTCGAAGCGCTCGGTGTCCACCACCCCGGCGGGAGAGGCGAAGGCCTCGCCGTCCGGGACGGTGCCGCGCTGGGCGGGCACCCGGGCCGGGCGCCACAGGGCCAGCGGGTCCTCGCGGACCTCGGTGCGCAGCTCGGTGAGGTCCCGCTCCAGCCCGGTCAGGTCGTCGCCCAGCGGGTGGCTGCCGGGGCGCACGCCGAGCGAGGCGGCCAGCGTGTGCACCCGGTGCAGTTCGGCCAGCAGCAGGTCGATCCGGGCCGGCAGCGCCGACCAGACCGCGTCGGCCGCGCTGACCACCTCCAGCACGGTGGCGTACCAGGAGTTCATCCGGGCCATCAGCGCGTCCAGGCTGATCCGCTCGACCAGCTTGGCGGGCGCGCCCAGCAGTTGCGGCCCGTCCGGCACGGCGCCGCCCGGGACGGTCACCGCGTCGCCCGTCAGCAGCTCGGTCAGCTCGGCGAGTTCGGGCCCGCCGGGCTTGGCCTTGCGGGCCCGGACGGCGCGGGCCGAGGCGAGCGCCTCGGAGTAGCGGTCGAACAGCGCCCAGAGCAGCGGCAGCCCCTTGCCGGCGACGGACCAGCGCTCCAGGGTGCGGCCGGACAGCTCGGCGCCGTCCAGTAGCCGCAGGCCCGGGTGGTCCTGGAGGGCGAGCAGCGCCGACTCGACCGCGTCCCGCTCCGCGCCGAGGCGCGCGAGCGCGCGGTCCACCTCCTCCCGGCTCAGTACCGGGCCAGCCGATGCCGCCACCGCGGTGTCCTTCCTTCCTCGCGTGCGATCCCGCCCTGTGCGACGTGCGATCCCACGACAACCCCCGTGTCCACCACCGGTCTCCCCGTGGTGATCGTCCCGAACCCTAGCCGGTGGCCGCTCGGGCGGTGCGGGCGCGGGGCGTCAAGACGGCGTCAACGCCCCGCGTCAGCGGTGCTCCGTGCGCGATGCGGCGCCCGGCACCGCGGCCGGTGCGGTGCTCAGTGCGGGACCGGCCAGTAGCGCTCCGCGTCGTTGAGCATGTACGGCTTCAACCAGCGGTCGTAGCTGCGCCCCCAGTCGCCGCTCGCGTGGTAGTCGGCCAGCACCTGGTTGACCCGCGCGGTGAGGTCCGGGCTGGTCTTGAGCATGGCGACGCCGATCACCTCGGGCTGCACGTCGCCGTCCACGATCCGCACGGTCTGGTCCTGCGCGGCCTGACCGGCCGCCAGGCCGTCGTCGGTCATGGTGGCGTCGACCTTGCCGAGCTGCATCAGGACCAGGCAGTCCAACTGGTTCTCCACCACCGTCAGCTGGGCCCGGGCGTCCTTCTTGGCGCCCTTGGCCGGGTCCATCACGTCGGCGGCCGTCGAGCCCTTGGCGACGCAGACGTTCTTGCCGCCGATCGCCTCGTCCAGGTTCTTCGCCGGGGAGGTCTTCGGCACCAGCACCCGCTGGGAGATGCTGAAGTACGGCTTGGAGAAGGCGACCTGCTCCATCCGCTTGCAGTTGACGGTCATCGTGCGGACGATCAGGTCGACCCGGCCCTTCTGCACCGCGTCGACCCGGTCGGCGGTGGCCACCGGCTTGAGCACGACCTTGTCCGGGTCGCCCATGATGGCGGTGCCGATCGCCCGGGCCAGGTCGATGTCGAAGCCCTCGATCTGGCCGGTGTTCGGGTTGCGGGCGCCCCAGCGGTAGCTGTTCTGGTCGACGCCGATCACCAGGCTGCGCTTGCCCTTGATGGCCTTCACCGCCGGGCCGTCCACCGAACTCGGCGGCACGCTGGCGTAGATGTCGCAGGAGTCGGACTGGTCCTGGCTCTGCTGGACGGCCTGCGGCGCGGTCGCGGTGGTCGCGGCGGCGGCCCCGGCCGGTGCGGCGCCGGAGGGGCCGCCCCCGCCGAGCACGGCCGCGCAGGCGGCCAGCACGGCCAGTGCGGCGGCGCTCCTGGTCGGTACGGTCGTGCCGTGTGTGAGTGTCCGTGTGCGCATGAGTGTCCGTTCCCCCTCTACCGGTACTCGGCGAGTCGTCGGCCCAGGCCGCGCAGCGCGGCGACCGCGGCCGCCAGGCCGAGCACGGCGGCGGCGCCGGCCGCCAGCCGGAGGTCCCCGGCGGTGCCGTCGGCGTAGGCCGTGAAGCGGGCCTGCTCGGCGTCGGCGGCCTGGGCCAGTGCCCGGTCGGTGGCGTTGAAGGCGGCGTCGGCGGTGGTGGTGGTGTCGGTGGCGGACACCGTCGCGTTCAGGGCGCCCTGGTAGTCGGCGTTGTCGACCTCGGCGGTGCGCGCCTTGCGGTACCGGTCCTGCCACTCGTCGTACTGCTGGGCGGCGGTGGCCAGCGGCTGGTCCGCGGCGGCGGGGGCGAGGATCAGCGCGTTGGAGAGCGTGCCGGCCCGGTCGCGCATCGGGGTGCCCTTGCCGGCCGTCCCGGCGAGGCGCTTGGTGACGTCGTCGTACTGGGTGGCGTAGGTGGCGGTGGAGCCGCGCGCGACCAGGTTCAGGTTCTCCGCCAGGCGCGCCGTCAGCACGTCCACCCGGGCCGAGTTGAGGGCCTGCAGCGGGAAGGCCCCTTCGAGGTCGCTCTTCTTCAACGCCGAGCCGGTGGTCAGCCCGGCCACGGCGAGCCAGAGCGTGCCGGCCAGGACGGCGGCGGTGGCGCCCAGCAGGCCGACGTTGAACACCCGGTTGGTGCGGCGGAACAGGGTCAGCTGCACCCAGCCCAGCGCGGCCAGGGTGAGCACCGCCAGGCCGTACGCGCCCCAGGGCGTGGACCGGGCCGCGGCGTAGTCGGTCACCAGCTCGTGGTTCTCGATGGTGTTCAGCTCGGCGGCGGCCGGCAGCAGGACGGTCTGCATCTGCTCGGAGGCGTACCGCAGGTAGGCGCCGCCGAGCGGGATGCCCTGCCGGTTGTCGGCCCGCGCGGATTCCACCAGACCGGCGTACACCGGGAGTTGCTGGTTCAGCCGGGCGAGTGAGTCCTGGGCCGGGGAGGTCGAGGTGGTCCGGGCGGCGGCCTGGGAGATCAGCTTGGCGGCCTGGGCGAGGTCCTGCTCGTAGCGGGCCCGGACGTCCTTCGGCTCGGCGCCGGCCAGCAGGAAGCCGGAGGCCGCGGTGGTGGCGGCGTCGGCCAGCGAGCGGTGGATCTCGGCGGCGTCCCGGCTGAGCGGCTGACTGTACGAGACCACCCGGTCGGCGGCCTGCGCCCTGGTCTCCAACTGCCAGGCGGTGAGCCCGCCGAAGGCCACGGTCAGCACCGCGAGCACCACCCCGGCCATCCGCAGCCGGCCCGGGGGCGTGCGGGTGGCCTGGGCCAGCCGGGCGCGCACCCCGCGCTCCGGCGCGGTGGCCCGGGGCCGCTTCGCGGGCGGTGCGGCGCCCGGTCCCGGCGTGGCCGGACCGGGGAACGCCGCTCCCCGGGCTGCCGGGGATGCCGGGGTACCCGGTGCACCTGGTGCGCCCGGGGTCGCCGCTGGTGCGCCGAACGCCGCCGTCCCCGGTGCGGCCGGCGGCGTGCCCGGTCGTGCCGGGAACGCGGCGCCCGGTGCGCCGTTGCCTACTGGTGTCGCCACCCGCCTCATCCTCCCCTGGGGCCGGCCCGTCTCCCCGGGCCCGACCGATGGCAGCAGTATGGCCGTGACTCCCTCCGGCCACACCTGACTTGCGCCGATCTTGAGCATGTCGTGCACGGTTTCCGCACGCCTCCGTACGGCTTGTGCCGATTGTCACCGGTTGTCGCCGATCGCACCGGCCCCACGGAGAGGTTGGCGCCCGCTGCGACGCCCGCCGGGGCCCCCGCGGTTCCGTGCCGCGCGGCCGCCGGGCCCGGCACCCCCGTGCTCCGTACCATGGGCCCCATGCGACTGCTTGGAACGATCTCGCCCGACCGCCCGCTGCTCGTCGTCGCGGTCCGCGAGGAGGCCGCCCACCTCGACGACCGGCTGCCCGTGCTGCTCACCGGGATAGGGAAGGTCAACGCCACCGCGGCCCTGGCCACCGTGCTGGCGCGGGGCGAACTCCCCTCCGAGGTGATCAACCTCGGCACGGCCGGCGCGCTGCGCCCCGGCTGGGAGGGCATGCACCACGTCGTCCAGGTGATCCAGCACGACCTGAACACCGCCGCCCTCCAGCACCTCACCGGCCGCAGCTACGGCGCCCCGCTGGTGGTCGGCAAGGGCGACGGACCGGTGCTGGCCACCGGTGACCTGTTCGTCGACTCCCCGGACGCCAAGGAGCGGCTCGCCGAGCACGCCGACCTGGTCGACATGGAGGGCTACGCCGTCGCCGCCGTCGCCCACCGGGCCGGGGTGCCGGTGCGGCTGGTCAAGTACGTCAGTGACGAGGCCGGGGACGGTGCGGCCCGCAGCTGGCAGGAGTCGGTCGACGGCTGCGCCCGGCACCTCGCGGACTGGGTGCACGCGCAGGGGTGGTGACGGGGCGGTTGGTCGTCGGGGCGTCGGGCTGGCTGGGCGTCGGGTTGGTTGGCGGTCGGGCCGGTTGGCGGTCGGGCCGGTTGGCCGTCGGGGTGTCGGTTCGGGTGGCTAGGGTGGCGCGGTGACCGAGAACACCGCGCCCAGCCCGCGCCCCGACGTCCGTCCGCCCGGCCTGAACGCCGATGAGCGGACCACCCTGCTGTCCTTCCTCGACTACCTGCGCGAGGCCGTGATCGGCAAGGTGGAGGACCTCTCCGACGAGGACGCCCGGCGGCCCGGGGTCGCCTCCGGCACCAGCCTGCTGTGGCTGGTGCGGCACTTGACCGTGGTCGAGTACAACTGGTTCGAGTACGCGTACGGCGGCCTCGGGGACGAGCCGGCCCTGACGTCGAAGGCCCCGCCGGCGGAACTCTCCACGGCCTCGGCGGTCGCCGCCTACCGGGACGCGATCGACCGGGCGAACGCGGTGGTCGCGGCCGCCCCCGACCTCGACCGGCCGGGCGTGCGCTCGCTGCGCCCCGACGCGGTCGAAGGGCCGTCGCTGCGCTGGGTGCTGGTGCACATGATCGAGGAGACCGGGCGGCACGCCGGGCACGCGGACATCATCCGGGAGCAGCTGGACGGTGCCGTCGGGCGGTGAGGCCGGGCGGTGAGGCGGCGGGGGTCGCCGGTCCCGCAGGGCTCGCCGGTCCGGCCGGGAGCAAGGGCGGCGCCAAGGTCGTCTACCTCACCTTCGACGACGGCCCCAGC
>NZ_JBIAXC010000072.1:0-35647 GCF_042896295.1 Kitasatospora sp. NPDC001309
GTTGGGGTGCGTGCATCGCAAGGCGGAGGAGGGAGCCCAATGCAGCGCATTGGCGACCGACGACAACGCGGCGAGGTGCGTGCCCCGGCGTCGCGCGCCCGGCGGGAATGGTCAGACACACCCTAGGGTGGGCCGGTGCCGGGTGCTAGTCGTGCGTCGCGACGCAGGGCGTCGAGGGCGGTCGACGTGGCGGTCGGTGTGGCGGTCGAACGACAAGGGAGCAGGGACATGCGCGAACTCACCTATGGCGACATCGAAGCCGCCGGGGAGCGGATCGCCGGGCACGTTCGCCCGGTCGCCCTGGCGGCGGTCGAGGAGCGTACGGAGCCCGGTGAGCTGTGGCTGGCGCTGGAGTTCATGCAGCACACCGGGTCGTTCAAGGCCCGTGGTGCGCAGAACTTCCTCCGGGCCCACGGGGAGGCCGGCACCCTGCCCGACGCGGGGGTGACCATCGCCTCCGGCGGGAACGCCGGGCTGGCGTGTGCCTGGGCGGCCCGGCAGCTGGGCGTGCGGGCGACGGTGTTCGTGCCGGCCACGGCGCCGGCGGTGAAGGTGTCCAAGCTGCGCGGCTACGGCGCCGACGTGCGGCTGGTGGGTTCGGAGTACGCGGAGGCCCAGGCGGCCTGCGCGGAGTTCGCGGCGGTCGGCGGTGCGCTCGCGGCGCACGCCTACGACCACCCGCTGATCGCGGCCGGGGCGGGCACGCTGCTGGAGGAGATCCGGGACCGGATCCCGGGCCTGGACACCGTGGTGGTCGCGGTCGGCGGCGGCGGGCTGTTCGCGGGGGTCGCCACCGCCGCACGGGAGCACGGCGTGCGGACGGTCGCGGTGGAGCCGGGGAACTCCCGGGCGCTGAACGCCGCGCTGGCGGCGGGCCGTCCGGTCGACGTGCCGGTGGACTCGGTCGCCGCGGACTCGCTCGGGGCCCGGCGGGTCTCGGCCACGGCGTTGGGTGTCGCCCAACTGGGCGGCGTCCGGAGTCTGTTGGTGCCGGACGAGGAGATCGTCGGCGCGCGCCGTGCCCTGTGGGACGACCGCCGGGTGGCCGTCGAGCACGGCGCCGCCACCGCCCTCGCGGCGCTGGGCGGCCAGGCGGGCGGCTACCGGCCCGAGCCCGGCGAGAAGGTCTGCGTGGTGCTGTGCGGGGCCAACACCGATCCGTCGGACCTGGTCACGACCCCGGACGCCGGGCCCGGTGCTGAGGGTCGCTGAGGGGCTCCGAGGTGGGTGAGGACGGCGAGGACGCGCCGGTCGCCGCTGTCCTCGGGCGGGAGGTCGAGTTTCAGGAAGATGTTCCCGACGTGCTTGTGCACGGCCCGCTCGGTGACCACGAGGCGAGCGGCGATCTCGGAGTTGCCGTACCCCTGGGCCATCAGCGCGAGGACCTCGCGTTCGCGCTCGGTGAGCCGGGACAGCGGGTCGGTGGGTGTCGCGAGCAGCTGCCGGACCACGTCCGGGTCCAGCGCCGTGCCGCCGGCCGCGACCCGGTGGAGCGCGTCGAGGAAGTCGTCGACGCGGGCGACCCGGTCCTTGAGCAGGTAGCCGACGCCGGTGCCGTCGGCGAGCAGCTCCCGGGCGTAGGTGTCCTCGACGTACTGGGAGAGCACGAGGATCGGCAGCCCGGGGACGCGCTCCCGGGCGTGCAGCGCGGCCCTGATGCCCTCGTCGGTGAAGGAGGGCGGGAGCCGGACGTCCACCACGGCCACGTCCGGCCGGTGGGTGACGGCGGCCGTCAGGAAGGACGCGGCGTCCCCGGTGGTGGCGAGCACCTGGTTCCCCAGGGCCTCCAGCAGCGCGGTGAGTCCCTGCGCGAGCAGCGCGTTGTCCTCGGCGATCACGATGCGCACGGGCACTCCACGGTGATCACGGTGGGGCCGCCGGCCGGGCTCCGGACCAGCAGGACGCCGTCGACGGCCTCGACGCGCTGCCGGATGCCGCGCAGTCCGGTTCCGCGTGGTCCGGCGGTGCGTGGTCCGGTTCCGCGTGGTCCGGCGGTGCGTGGTCCGGTGCCGTGCGGTCCGGCTCCGCGCGGCCCGGTGCCGTCGTCGGGCCCGGCCTCGGCCGCGCCGCCCCGGCCGTCGTCGGTGATCTCCGCCCGCAGGGTGACGCCCGTCCTGGCCAGGGTGACGGTCACGGCGCCGGCGTCGGCGTGCTTGGCCGCGTTGGTGAGCGCCTCGGTGACGGCGAAGTACACGGCGACCTCGATCTGGGCCGGTACGTCCCCGAGTTCACCGACCTCCACGGTGGCGGGCACCGGGCAGCGGGCGACGACCGCCGAGACCGCGCCG
The DNA here is from genome assembly GCF_042896295.1 of Kitasatospora sp. NPDC001309. NCBI lineage: Bacteria > Bacillati > Actinomycetota > Actinomycetes > Kitasatosporales > Streptomycetaceae > Kitasatospora > Kitasatospora sp. NPDC001309. Next base: position 2,289 of record NZ_JBIAXC010000072.1, read on the forward strand.
GCCAGGCCCCGGTCGGCGAGGACCGGCGGGTAGACGGACCGCAGCACGTCGCGCAGTTCGGCCATCGCCTCCTCGGCGCCCTCCCGGGCCCGGGTCAGCAGCGGGCCCACCGCGGCGGGGTCGGAGCCGAGCGTCCGTTCGGCGAGCCCGAGTTGCATGGCGAGGGTGACCAGCCGGGCCTGGGTGCCGTCGTGCAGGTCCCGCTCGATGCGGCGCAGCTCGTCGCCGTGCGCGGCGATCGCTCCGGTACGGGTCCGGTCCAGCGTGGACACGCGCTCGGCGAGGACCGCGGCGGCCGAGGGGGCGAGCAGCCACCGGCTCAGCGCGGCCGCCGTCCTGGCGAGCAGGGGCGGGCCGAACAGGGCGAGCAGCGCGCTCAGCAGGAACTGGGGGACCCCGGCGTAGAGCGCGGACCCCCAGCTGTCGACCGGGACGTTGAGGAGCGGCCTGATCGGATCGTCGGCCGGGAACAGCCACCACAGGCCGACGAGCGCGAGCACGGCGGCCGGGAACAGGAACAGCGCCGTGCCGAGCAGCCCGAGCGCGGTGCCGACGACCGCCATGACGGCCGCCCAGCGCAGGTCACGGCCGGTCGCCGGATCGGAGAGGACCGCCCCCAGGCGCCTGCGCGGGTGCGGTCCGGCCGGTGCCGGAGGGTTCGCCGTCCACCGCCCCAGGAGGGCGCGTTCGCCGTCGGCGAGCCACCGCAGCAGCCGGAGTTCGGGCGGCAGGACGAGCAGGCCCACGCCGACCAGGCAGAGCGCCGCCGAGTACAGGAGGACGGGCACCAGTACGAGCAGGGCCAGCCCCCGGGCGAACACGGCAGCGCAGTACCCGGCGGCACGGGCCGAGCGCGCCGCGCCCGCCCGCGACGCCCGCGTCATCGAAGTGTCGTTCACGGCGGCCAGTCTCCCCTCCTCGGGCTCCCGACGCAGTGGAGCGTGCTACACCATCGGTCGACGCGCCTGCACGATCGTCCCGGCCCCCTGGCGGTTCGTAGCGTCACGGCCATGAAACGAACGAACACCTCGGACGGCTCGCGCTCCGAGCTGGTGCTGTTCCTGACGATCAGTTTCGTCGGCGCCTGGATCACCATGGTCCCGCTCTGGCTGGACGGCCTCCGCCGGACGAGCGCCGCGCAGGGGACGCCACGGCTGGCGGCGGTGTGCATGGTCCTGATGATGCTGGTGCCGGCCCTGACCGCCTTCGGCCTCACCGTGCGCGGCCGGGGCCCGCGCCAGGCCCTGCGGCTGCTCGGGCTCGCCCGGTCCACTCCCTGGCGGCACGAACTCCGTTCCGTGGCCGTCGCTTTGACGATCCCGCTCGGCCTCACCGCGGCCGGGCTGACCGTCGCCACGCTCACCGGCTGGTACGCCCCCGCGCACCTGCCCGGGCCCGGCACGGTCGTGCCGCTGGTGCTGAGCGCGCTGGTGTCCGTACCGCTGTACTTCGGCGAGGAACTCGGCTGGCAGGGCTACCTGTTGCCCCGGTTGCTGCCGTACGGTCGGGCCCGCGGCCTGCTGGTCGGCGGCGCGATCTGGGGAGCCTGGCACGTCCCGATGACGGCGCTCGGCGGGAGCTACCCCGGCCATTCGGTGCTGCTGGGCATACCCGTCGCCGTGGTGACGGCCATGCTGCTGGGTACGGTCATCGCCGCCATTTGCTTGTCCACCGGGTCGGTGTGGGCGGCCGTCGCGGCGCACCTGTCGCTCAACGAGTTCACGCTGCCGCTGACCCGCGAGGTCTCGGGCCGCATCGTCGACCCGCTGCTGGCCGGCCCGTTGAGCATTTCGACCTGGCCGGTGACCGGCCTCGTGGTGCTGGTCGGCTGGCTGCTCCACCGGCGGAGTGCCGGCCGGGGCCCGGCGCTGCGGAACGGGCAACTCCGTTGATCGGCACGGTGCGTTGCGACATGATCGGGGTCCGCCCGATTCGCTGGAGGTACGACGACGTGGCACCGACCGACGAGGCACGGACCGACGAGGCAGGGACCGGCGTGGCACGGACCGACGTGGGATGGTCCGAGCGGCTGGTGTCGCATGACGGTGTCCGGCTCGTCTGCCGGGACTGGGCCGGGCCGGGCCGGCCCGTCGTGCTGCTGCACGGGCTGGCCGGGCACGCGGGTGAATGGGACGCGGTGGCAGCGGAGTTGAGCACCCGCCACCGGGTCGTCGCGGTCGACCAGCGCGGACACGGCGCGAGCGAGCGCCGCCCGCCGGAGGTCTCCCGTGCCGCCTACGTCGCCGATGTGGTGGCCGTCGTCGAGCAGTTGGGGCTGCGACGGCCGGTCCTGGCCGGGCAGTCGCTCGGCGGGCACACGGCCATGCTGACCGCCGCCGCGCACCCCGGACTCGTCGGCGGGCTGGTACTCGTCGAGGCCGGCCCGGGCGGGCCCGACCCGGACGTGGCCGGGGAGGTCGGCGACTGGCTCGACTCCTGGCCGACGCCCTTCCCCGCCCGCGAGGCGGCCGTCGAGTTCCTCGGCGGCGGGCCGGTCGGCGCGGGCTGGGCGGCCGGGCTGGAGGAACGCGACGGCGGCTGGTGGCCGCGCTTCGACCGGGACGTGATGGTGGACTCGCTGACGGAGCTCACCCAGCGGTCCTTCCTGGCGGAGTGGGCGCGGATCGCCTGCCCCACGCTGGTCGTCCTGGGCCAGTCCGGGTTCGTCCCGGCGGCGGAGGCCGATGAGATGCTCCGGCAGGGCCCCGCCACCATGGCCGTCAGCATCCCCGGCACCGGGCACGACCTGCACCTGGAGCGGCCGGAGGCGCTGCACGCCGCACTCGCGGCCTTCCTCGCCGGGATCACCGACTGAGCGGGTCGGTGCCCGCTGGCCCGGTGCCCGCCGTCCCGGGCGGTGGCGTCCCGGGGGGTGGTGTCCGGGCCGGAGCGGGCTCCGCCCGCGGGGACGCCTCCGGCCCGAACCGGTGCCGGTAGGCCGACGGCGAGATGCCCGTCTCCCGGCGCACCAGCACCCGCAGGTTGGCGGCCGTGCCCAGTCCGCTGCGGCGCGCGACCACCTCCATCCGGGACTCGCCCCGCTCGATCAGCCGGCAGGCCAGGGCCACCCGTTCCCCGGTGAGCCAGGCCAGCGGCGTGGTGCCCAACTGGGCGCGGAACCGGCGGTGCAGCGTGGCCGGGCTGACCGCCGCGCGCACCGCCAGGTCGGCGACGGTGAGCGGTGCGTCCAGCCGTTCCTGCGCCCAGGCCAGCAGCGGCGCCAGCGACTCGTCCGTCCGCTCGGGCACCGGCCGTTCCACGAACTGCCGCTGCCCGCCGTCGCGGTGGGCCGCGAAGACCAGCCGACGGCTCACCGCGTTGGCGATCTCGGCACCGTGGTCGCGGCGCACCACGTGCAGGCCCAGGTCGAGCGCGGCCGCGCTGCCCGCGGCCGTCAGGATGTCGCCGTCGTCCACGAACAGCACGTCCGGTTCGAGCCGGACGGACGGGAAGCGGGCCCGGAAGTCGTCCGCCCACTGCCAGTGCGCGGTGGCCCGCCGCCCGTCCAGGACCCCGGCCTCGGCCATCGTGAAGGCGCCGCTGCAGAACCCGACCAGCCGCGCGCCCCGCGCGTGCGCCCGCCGGACGGCCTCCAGTACGGCGGGGCGGCGCGGCACCTCGACGTCGGGCCGGTTCGGGACGATCAGGGTGTCCGCCGTGTCGGCCGCCTCCAGGCCGGCGACCCCGGTGAGGGTGAAGAACCCGTCCCGCATCAGTGTGCTGGGCTCGGGGGAGCAGAGCCGGAAGTCGTACAGCTCGCGGCCGACCTCCGGCCTGCGCAGACCGAACACCTCGGTGGCGCAGCCGAGTTCGAAGGGGTTCGAGTTGGCGTCGACGATCACGACCACCCGGTGCGGGCCGGCCGTCGAGGGGTGCGGCTGCTGCGGTGGTTGCGGCTGCGAGGATCCTTGCGACATGTGCCATGTCTAGCACTCACGCCGGGCGGGCGGGCCGGCCCAGGATGGGCGCATGAGCAACCGACCCATCGCCCTCGGCCAGGCCCTGGCCTCCTTCGACGCCCTGTGGAGCCCCCGCATCGTCACCCGCGTCAACGACTACGACGTCCGGATCGCCAAGGTCCACGGCGAACACGTCTGGCACGCCCACGACGACACCGACGAGTTCTTCCTCGTCCTCGACGGCGAACTCCGCATCTCCCTGCGCGAACCCGCCGGCGAACGCACCGTGCTGCTCCCGAAGGGCTCCGTCTTCACCGTCCCGCGCGGCACCGAGCACAAGCCGTCCGCCCCGGACGGCGCCGCGATCCTGATGTTCGAACCCACCGGCACCCCCACGGTCGGCGACCGCCACGACCCCGTCCCGGCCCACGTCGACGCGACCACCGGCCACGCCCTGGACACCTGACGACCGGAGCCAGGGCGCCGGGAGGGCACGGGTAGCGTCGGGAGCATGACTGAACCCAGTGACTGGACCTACGTGGTGACGGACATCGAGGTGGACGGCCCGTGGGCCGGCGCCAACTCGATGCGGTCCTTCGCCTCCGTCGCCACGACGACGGACGGGCGGACCTTCGGCGAGTTCGAGGCCGTCCTCGAACCGCTCCCCGGGGCTGCGCCGAACCCGCGGACCAAGGAGTGGTTCGACTCCGAGCCGGGCACCTGGGAGGCCGCGACCGTGGACCCGCAGCCGGTCGCCCAGGTGATGGCCGGCTACGTGGAGTGGGTCCGGTCACTGCCCGGGCCGCGGGCCTTCGCCGCCGCGCCGGTCTCCTTCGACGGGACGTGGATCGACTACTACCTGCGCCGGTTCACCCCGTACGGACTGCACCAGGGGCCGTACGAGGAGGACCGCCTCTTCCACGGCCCGGCGCTGTGCCTGCGCACCTACACGGCGGCCCTGACCGGCCGCCCGCCGGCGGACCTGGCCTCGCCGAAGCTGCCGCCGCACTGGCTGGGCGACGTCCCGCACACCCACAAGGCCATCGACGACGCCCGCGGCTTCGCCCACCTGCTGCACTTCCTCACCCGCACCACGGGCACTCCGGCGCTGCGCCTGGAGGCGTGAGCCGCACCCGCATGCGGGGTGGCCGAAATGATTGGCGTGAACCTGACACAGAAGTTCGGGTGATCTTCACTCCTCGCGCACCTCCGGCTGGTTGTGTGGTGCCCACAGCCTGCCCGGGCACGGATGGCCCGGGCAGCACGAAGGAAAGGCACTGTTCATGCGACGCATCGCAACGGCGGTCACCGGCCTGCTCGCGGCCGGCGCGGCCACGGTGATCCTCACCACCGGCACCGCCCAGGCCCTCACCACGGACGCGACGCAGCTCGGCTCGGTCCACCTGACCAGGACCGACGCCGCCGGCAACACCACCTCGGCGGACCTGTCCTGTACCGCCGTGCAGTCCGGCGCCGGCTTAACCGTCACCGGCACCGGCACGGTCGCCGACCCGACCGCCGCCTGCAGCGAACTGGCCGGCGTCAACGGCGACTTCGCCAAGCTGCTGGTCCACCCGACCTGGCTGCCCACGGCCCAGCAGGCCCCGGTCACCGCCACCGCCCAGGGCAACTGGGGCGCCACCGCCGTCACCTGGTCGCACACCTACGCCAACGGCAGCACGCTGACCAAGTACACCGGGGACGTCTTCGGCTTCTGAGCTCGGATGTGACACCTGCCCACGGCGTGGCAGCGCCCCTCCCCCTGGACTTCGTCGGTCCGGGGGAGGGGCGCTGTCACGTCAGCCGGGGAGGCGGTCGTGGAGGAGGAAGGTCGTGAGCGGGTCGCGGACGAGGGGGTCGGTGAAGTCGACGCCGTGGCCGGTCGCGTCGACCGTCACCATGGCGGCGCGGTGGCCGAAGGCCGCGTGGGTCCGGCGGGCTCCGGAGTACGGGGTGGAGGGGTCGTAGCGGTTCTGGAGCATCAGGATGTCGCGCGGCCCGTCGGCGTTCGGGCGGACCTGCGGCTCCTCGGGGCGGTAGTGCCAGAAGGCGCACGGCCAGACGTTGCCGGACATGCCGGCGGTCAAGGGGTGGCGCCGCCGGTCGGCGGCGGTGCGCGCGGCGTAGCCGGCGGGGTCGCGCGGCCAGGCGGAGTCGCCGCAGATCACCGCGTCCTGGGCGGCGACGAAGTTGTCCGGGATGACGGTGGGGAGCGGGTTGCCGCCGGAGCCGCCGGAGCCGCCGTCCGACACCGAGGTCGACCGGGTGGCGGCCCGCTCCAGGACGGCGGCGGCCAGCGGGTAGTAGCGCGGGTTGTTCAGTGAGGAGTAGGTGACGGCCCGCAGCTTGACGCCGTCCAGCACCCGGCCGTCCGACAGGACGAGGGGGTCGCGGTCGAGTTCGGCGGCGAGCCGCAGGTAGCTCGCCCGGACGGCGCCGGGGGTGGCGCCCAGGTGGAGGGCCGCGTCGCGGTCGGCGAGATAGCGGGCCAGGGCCGGGAAGGCGTCCTCGGTGCCCTCGCTGAACAGGCCGATCGCCTGCTGCTCGCCGCCGGGGGCCACGGTGCTGTCCAGGACCACGTGGTCGGCGCCGGCGGGGAACAGGCTGGCGTAGACCTGGCCCAGGTAGGTGGCGTAGGAGGTGCCCAGGTAGGAGATCCGGCGCTGCCCGAGCGCGGCCCGGATCCGGTCCAGGTCGCGGGCCGAGTTGGCGGTGGTGATGTCGGCGAGGTACGGGCCGGCGGCGGCCGCGCAGGTGTCGGCGATCCGGCGGGCGTAGGCCAGGTTGGCGGTGATCGAGCCGTCGGGCGCCGGGAACGGGTAGTTGAGCTGGGCGGCGCGGTCGGTGGCCGGCAGGTCGCAGTGCACCGGCGTGCTGTTGCCGACGCCCCGCTCGTCGAAGCCGATCAGGTCGTAGGAGCGCAGGGCCTCGGGTGGCAGGAAGCCGACGGCCGCCCCGGGGTAGTCGAGGCCGGAGCCGCCCGGGCCGCCGGGGACCACGACGAGGTCGCCGCGCCGGTGGGCCGGGTCGGCGGTGCGGATCCGGGAGACGGTGAGCGTGATGCTGCCGGAACCGGGGTGCCCGTAGTCGCGGGGGACGCGCGGCGTCGCGCACTGCTGGCGCGGGTCGCGCGGGAACGGCGTGCCGTTGGCGTTCGGGGTCGGCGCCGGGCAGGCGCCCCAGGAGAGGGCGGCGGGTGCGGCTTCGGCCGGCGAGGGCGCGACGGCGGTCGGCAGGAGGGCCAGGGAGAGCAACAGGCCGCCGGCGGGGGCCGTGCGGCGCGTGAACGCGGTCATGCCTTCGACGGTAGGCCGGTGGGCGGCGAGGGGCCTCGGACGTCGGGTGGAGGCGTCGGGTGGAGACGTTGAGCGGAGCCGGGTGGAGAGCCAACCGCCGCTCTCCACCCGGCGGTTGAGCGGGACCTACCGGCGGAAGGCGGCGGGGGTCGGGCCGTTCGGGCGGACGGTGATGCTGTAGGCCGCCCCGGTCGGGCGGGAGCGGAACTCCAGGGGGCCGAGGGGGAGCAGGAGGTCCAGCAGGGCGGTGGTCTCCCGGAGGGCGAACTGGGTGCCCAGGCAGGCGCGGGCGCCGAGGCCGAAGGGGAGGTAGGCGCCGAGCTGGGCGGGACGGGCGCCGTCGGGGGCGAAGCGGGCGGGGTCGAAGCGCTCCGGGTCCGGCCACAGGGCCGGGTCGCGGTGGGTGAGGTAGGGGCAGACCAGCACGTCCGTCCCGGCGGCGATGCGGTGGCCGGCGAGCACGTCGTCCTCGACGGCGTGCCGGGGGAGCAGCCAGGCGGAGGGGTAGAGCCGGAGGGTCTCGCTGGCCAGGGCGTGGGGGTCGGCCTGCCGGGCCCCGGGGTTGTCGTCGAGCAGCAGGAACAGCCAGGTGAGCGTGGTGGCGGTGGTCTCGTGGCCCGCGACCAGCAGGGTGACCAGCTCGTCGCGGATCAACCGGTCGGTGTACTCGGGGTGTTGGTCGGCGGCGTCGAGCAGGACGCGCAGCACCCCCGGCTCCGGGAGGTCGGCGGCGCCGCGGGCCGCGTCGATCGCGGCCTGGGCGACGGCGTCGATCCGGGCGAGGTCCTCGGCGACGGTGTCCCGGGCGTCGGCGGCGTTGGTCGGCAGTGTCGGCATCGCGGCCACCACCCGTTCCACCGAGCGCAGTTCGGCGTCCGTGCGGTCGTCGAGCGGCAGCCCGGTGAGCGCCCGCCAGACGGTGTCCAGGGCGAAGCCGCGCATCTCCTCGGCCACGTCGAAGGTCTCCCCGCTGCGCCGGTACCCCTCCCAGCGTGTGGCGGTGCGGCGTGCGGCGGCGGCGATCCGCTGCTCGTAGCGGCGCATCCCGGTTCCCGTGAACTGCGACTGCAACAGCCGCCGTTGCCGCTTCCAGGCCTCCCCGGTGGCGGACAGCACGCCGTCGCCGACCAGCATCCGGGCCCGGTGCGAACGCTTCACGTACCGGTCGGGGTGGCGTCCCAGCACGTGCTGCACCGCGGCCGGATCGGTCACCAGCACGGTGGGCGTCGGCCCGAGCCGGAACGCGGCGATCCCGCCGACGCCGCGCTGCGCCCGCGCGAGCAGGTCGACCAGTTCCGCCTCCTCCGCCCGCCACTCCTCGACGGCCTCGGGGGTCAGTTCCGGCACGGGCACGGTGTCCGTGGTCACCAGGTTCTCCTCGACTCGGCCGACGAAGGGCAGGGCGGTTCCGCCCCGGCGCCCGACTCTACGTCAGCCGCGTCGCCACGCGGTGACACCCGGTCACTTCGCCGACCGGTCCGCTCACTGGTCGGTCGGCTCCTCCCAGTAGTCCAGAGCGGGCAGGCGTATCCAGACGTCGGCGGGCCCGGTGACGGCTCGGGCGTCGGTGGGGTGCAGGCCGGCGAAGGCACAGGCGTAGGCGATCGCCTTGTAGTGGTAGAGGTACCCGGTGAGGACCTCCTCGGGGGTGTGACCGGGGAGGGGCCCGCCGCCGGGGTGGAGGTCCCAGTCCTCCGTGACGCCGTCGCGGTGGATGCCGCCCTGGTTCCCGCTCTTGGGATTGGCGTACATGCCGTAGCCGAAGGTGCCGGCCGTCAGCCGGGCCATGACGCCCGGGGTGGACGGGGTGTAGCCCCAGGGCTGGGTGACGATGCAGCCGCCGGGCACGGTCGTGACGCCGACCAGGAGCAGGCTGTCGTCCTGGTCGTGGTCGTACGGGTCGTCGAGGAAGTCCGCCATGAACTCCTCGCCCACCGGCTCGCCGGAGAGCCGCCGGACCGCCTCGGCGGCGTCGATGCCGGCCACGCAGGCGAGGCCGGTGCCCCCGTAGTGGAAGTCGCCGAGGTTCGCGAGGAGTCGGCGGGCGTTCCGGGCGGTGGCCTGCTCGGCCGCCGTCAGCCCGGGCTCCCCGGCCGGGACGGGGAACAGGTCGGGGACCGGACCGGCCAGCGCGAGCCGACCGGGCGACCAGCCGCCGAGCTGGGGGCGCCAGGGATCGGCCCCGGCGGCGGCCAGGGCGCGGGCGTTGTCCGGCCGGCCGGCGAGGACGGCCTCCCACAGCGCCGTGGTCCCGTCCTGCGGCGCGTCCACGTCCGCCACCCGGGCGGCGAGTTCGGTGATCACCTCGGGGGACCCGTAGGACGCGGCCCGGTGCAGGGGCCGCTGGCCGAAGCCCCAGTCCTCCGGGTCGGCGCCCGTGGCGAGGCGCGCGCGGATCTCCTCGGCGTCCCGCCAGCTGTCCCAGGTCACACCCGTCCAGCCCTTCATCGTGCCTCCTGTGCCCTGTGTCCGTGCGTCCGGTTGTCGGCGGCCACTCTGTCCGGTGGCTGCCGGTTGCTGCTCCGTACACGGAAGCACACGGGTCCGACAATGCAGCAGGCCGGGCCCCAACCCCCGGCCCGCCCCCGCCCCGCCCGCGGACGCGGCTGCGCCGCGGTCCGTCCCCCTCGACGGATCGCGGCGCAGCGGTTCTGGGGGTGTCAGGCAGGGTGGCCCGGGTGGGTCACAGCTGCTGCCAGAGGGCGGGGACGATCGGCGGTTCCCAGCCGACCTGGGCGGTGTGGCCCTGGATGCAGCGGTAGCTGACGCCGTTGTAGGTGACGACGTCGCCGGCCTGGTAGGTGGTGCCGGGGGTCCAGGCGTTGCCGGGGTCGGGGGTTCCGCTGCCGACGACCAGGGTGAAGCTGGTGGTGTGGGTGGCGGAGCCGGTTCCGGTGACGGTGATGCTGTAGGTGCCGGCCGCCGTGTTGGTGGCGGTGGCGACGGTCATGGTGGCGGAGGCGCCGGACTGGACGGAGGAGGGGTTGAAGGAGACGGTGACGCCGGCCGGGGCGCCGGAGGCGGTCAGGTTGACCGTCTGGGCGGAGCCGGAGGTGGTGGCGGTGGCGACGGTGGCCGTGGCGGAGGCGCCGGGCTTGACGGTGGCGGTGGCCGGGTTCACCGAGACGGAGAAGTCGTTGGCCGGGGTGGTGCCGCCGACCGAGGTCTTCCAGATGGTGTAGGCCACGCCGTTGGCGTTGCGCTTGAGCACGGTGGCGTCGACGTTGGAGGTGGTGTCGCAGGACTGGTGGTAGCAGGAGTCGTAGGACTGCCCGGCCGAGCCGCCCCACTTGGCGGCCTGCGCGGAGGTCTTGACGGCGCTGGCGCCGGCCGCGTAGCCGGAGGTCGGGACGCCGGCCTGCTGGAAGGAGTAGTCGTCGGAGCGGCCCACGCCCTCGACGTTCTCCTCGGGTTGGAGGTTGAGCGAGTCCCAGTAGGCCTTCATCGGCGCGGAGGCCGCGGCGGTGAGGTTGTTGATGAAGTAGCCGGCGTTGGGCGAGCCGACCATGTCGAAGTTGTAGTAGGCCTTGATCGCGGAGCGCTGGGTGGAGCCCAGCTGGCCGACGTAGTACTGGGAGCCCTGGAGGCCCTGCTCCTCACCGGTCCACCAGGCGAAGCGGACGTGCCGGGTGAGGGTGGGGTTCTGCTGGGCGAGCGCGAGGGCGTTCTCCAGCAGGACGGCGGAGCCGGAGCCGTTGTCGTTGATGCCGGGGCCGGCCGAGACGCTGTCCAGGTGGGCGCCGAGCATGGTGACCTGGTCGGACGGGCCGCCGGGCCAGTCGGCGACCAGGTTGTTGGACTGGTAGGTGCAGGAGGTGCAGGTCTGCTCGCTGACCTGGAAGCCGGCCGCCTGGAGCTTGCCCTTGATGTACGCCAGGGACTGGCTGTGGCCGGCGCTGCCCGCCCGGCGGTTGCCGCCGTTCTGGTTGGCGATGGTGTTCAGCTGGGCCAGGTCGGCCTGGATCTTGGCCACGTCGATGTCCGGCGCGGGGCCGCCGGGCGTGCCGCCGCCGCCGACGGTCAGGGTGTACTGGGCGGTGTGGGTGGCCGCGCCGGCGGTGCCGGTCACGGTGATTACGTAGGTGCCGGCGGGGGCGCCGGAGGAGGCGGCCAGGGTCAGCGTCGCGGACCCGCCGGTCTGCACGGAGGACGGGCTGACCGTCGCGGTGACCCCGGTCGGGGCGCCGGTGGCCGTCAGGTTGACGGTCTGCGCGGTGCCGGAGGTGACGGCGGTGGAGACCGTCGCGGTGGTCGACGAGCCGGGTTGGACGGAGCCGGCGGCCGGGCCGAGCGCGAGCGAGAAGTCGTTGTTGCCGGACGGCGTGCAGGTCGGGTCACCGCTCTGCGCGGGCACGCTGACGGCGTCCCAGGCGGCCTTGGTGCGGTTGAAGAAGGTGCAGCTCGGGTCGAGGTTCTTGGCCGCGGTCAGGGTGGTGGTGCGGTACCGCTTGTAGGTCATGCCGCTGGTCTTGAGCAGCATGCCGCCGTACCAGACCTGGCCGGCCTGCTTGACGCCGATGCCGGTGACGCTGGAGTTGTTGCAGGTCGGGCTGGTGGGCTTGCCGCCGCCCGGGTTGGAGCCGTTGGACAGCAGGTAGAACCAGTGGTTCAGCGGTCCGGCGGCCGCGTGCACCTCGGTGCTCGGGATCGAGGAGGAGTAGCAGTTCGGGTCGTTGTTGACCAGCGAGGGCTGGTAGAGGTTGCGGATCGGGCCCTGGCCGACCAGGTTGATCACGCGGCCGACCTGGTAGTCGGGGTAGTCGTACGGCGCGGGCTCGTTGTTGTACTCCTTGGTGAGCGCGCCGAAGATGTCGCCGGTGCCCTCGCCGAGGCCGTTCTCGTTGTTGGCGCCGCCGGGGGTGTACTGGTCGATGCCGTGGCCGAACTCGTGGCCGACGACGTCCTGGGCGGCTATCCACTCGCCGGCCTGGTTGTGGCCGATCGAGACGGAGCTGCCGTCCCAGTAGGCGTTGACGTCGTTGAGGCCCATCTTGATCGGCCAGCTGCCGCCGTTGCCGTCGTGGCCGTTGCGGCCGAGCCAGTCGCGGAGCATGTCCCATTCCTTCTGGGCCGCCCACATGGCGTCGCCGCAGCCGGTCTCCCGGCTGGACGGGTTGCCGTTGCCCCAGGAGTCGGAGGACTTGGTGAACACCTGGCCGGTGTCGTTGTCGGAGCAGGACAGGCCGGGCCGGCTCGGGTCGCGCAGCGCGTACGAGCCGCCGGAGTTGGTGGTGCTGATGGTCAGCGGGCCGGGGCCGTTCCACTTGCTGTTGACGGTGCCGGCCTCGACGTCGTCGTAGCTGTCGACGACCTCGCCGGTGGCGGCGTCGACGAAGACGTGCAGGTGGCTGGGCGCGGTCTCGGTGCGGCCCTTGAGCACGGTCTCCCAGGCGAGCCGGCCGGCGCCGTCCTTGACCCGGACGACCAGGCGGCGGGACTCGACCTGGTCGACGACCGGCAGCTTGGTCCGCGCGGTCTTCTCCGCGTTCGCCGCGCTGATCTGCGGGGTGATGGAGCCGCCGACCGGCCCGGTGGCGGCCGACTGGAGGCCGCGCACGGTGCCCTTGCCGTCGGCGAGCACCACGGCGTCGCCGCCGACCACGGGCAGGCCGCGGTAACTGCGCTCGTACGAGACCGAGTAGAGGCCGTTCAGCCAGGGGGTGACGGCCTTGCGCTCGTAGGTCTCGCCCGGTCCCTTGGCCAGGGCGTCGGTGCCGGCCGCGGCGGCCGCGTCGGCGGCGTTCACGGCGGCGGCCAGGGCGCTGGGCGGCGCGGGGGAGGGGGTGGGCGCGGCGGTGGCCGCCCCGGCGGTGGCGCCGATCAGGCCGGCCAGTACGGTCAGGGTGGTCGCCGTGGTGAGCAACCGTCCTGGGGAAACTCTGCGTTGCATCGAGGCTCCTCGCGAGTGGGGGTCCTCGACCGCGGACGGGAAAGGCTGGTGGGCGCACCGCGGGCCGCTTCTGGGGGACGGCCGTGCGGGCCGTCCGCGCTCGGGTGCCCGAACACTCACATGGCGTCATGCCCGGGTCAATGGCTGGTGCAGGCTCTGCATAGGGTTGGCAAATTCCGTCAAGGTGCGGCTGCCGTTTCGCGTCAAGCTGGGCTTTCCTCTCAGTGGTTGAGACCACCTCATGTACGGGAGGGGAGCCATCGAGTACCGTCCTCCTCGTCGGACTCGTCCCAGGGCCCCGCGTCGGGGGCGTACAGGGGGAGGACAGCCGTGTACCGGAACCGTTCGGCCCCGGCCTCGCCACCGGACGTCCAGCAGGCGGGCGCCTGGCGGGAGTTCGGCGCCCGGCTGCGGCACTGGCGGCGCCGGGCCGGACTCACCCAGGCGCAGCTCGGCGCGGGGATCGGCTACGACCACACCGCGGTCAGCAAGATCGAGCACGGCTCCCGCCGGGTCGCCCCCAGGATGGCCGAGCGGATCGACGAACTCCTGAATGCTGGCGGGGAGTTGGTGGCCGCCTGTCTGCGCGCCGAGACCGCCGGACTGCCGCTGTCGGCCCCCTTCGCCCCTGGCCTGCTCCGGCCGCCGCTGCCCGGCGGGGTGCCGGACGGGGTGCCGGTCGGGCCCGGGTCCGCCGCCGTGCCCACTCCCGTCGAACCGGTCCTGCTCGCCCCGGCCCGACTGCCGGACTACGGACTGCTCTGCCCGCTGCACGACGCCGAGGGCTGCGCCGTCCCGCCGCCGGGGGAACTCGCGCTCCTGTGCGAGGAGTTCCGTGCCGCCGACCCGGCCACCGCGCCGCCGCTGGACGCCGCCACCGCGCACGCCCTGGCCGGGCTGCTCGCCGCCCAGCTGCGGGCCGGCGAGACCGGCGCCCTGGCCGGGCTGGTCGCCGCCGTCGAACGCACCCTGCACGTGGTGCTCGCCCGGCTGGCCGTCGCCCCCGCCGCCCAGCGCCGCCCGCTGGCCCGGCTGGCCGCCGAACACGCCCACGCCGCCGGGGCCCTGCGGATGCAGGGCGGCCGCAACGCCACCGCCATGGCCTGCTTCGACCGGGCGCTCACCTGGGCCGGGCTGGCCGGGGACCGGGCCACCCAGGTCGGCACGCTCAGCGACCTCAGCATCCTGGCCCGGCTGGACGGCGATCCGGTGGCCGCGCTCGGCTACGCCCGGGAGATCGACCGGGTCGCGCCCGGGCGGCCCTGGGCCGGGGCGATGGGCCGGATCAGCCGGGCCCGGGCCCGGGCCCTGACAGGGGACGTGCGCGGCACCGTCCGCGACATCGCGCTGGCCCGGGCGCACCTGGAGCACATCGACGCCCGGGACGAGGCGGACGTGCCGTGGCTGTCCATCGCCTCGATGCGGCTGCGGGTGGAGTCCGCCGCGGCCGCCGCGCTGCGCGACCTCGCCGCCGCGGTGGACGATCCCCGGCTGGCCCGGCGGGCGCTGGCGGCCACCGAGACCGCGCTCGGCCTGCTCGGGCCGACCCAGCTGCCGTCCAGTCGGCTGCTGTTCACCGTCCGGGCGGCCGACTGCCACGCCTGCGCGCACGATCCGCGCACGGCCGTGGACCTGCTGGCGCCCGCCCTGGAGTCGGTGCCGGTGGCCGCGCTGCCCGCGCTGGTCGGGCACGAGCTGCGCGGCCTGCGCGAGCGCCTCGCGCGGTACGGGCCGCGGACCGCCGACCGGTTGGCGGAGCTGGCCGGCTCCTGAGCCCCCGCCGGCCCGCTCTCGGACGCTCCTGTCGGCCCCTGATCGCCCGCTCCCGCCGGACCCCGGCCCCCGGCCCGTCGGCCCCCGACGTGCGGTGGGCGTCGGAGGGGGCGTGGGCGCCGGACCGTACGGGAATCGCGCGCGCCGCGCTCCGGCCTGACCCGACCCACCCTCGAATGCGCCCTCTTCACGCCGCCGATTTGTCAACTTCGTGTGCGGATCTTCCTCCGATCGGGTTATTCATGGCGTTAACACGTCGAATGACTGACCCCGCCTGCGCCTCCCGCTAGAGTCTCTGACGTTTCCATTCGTTAGTCCGCGAAGAACTAGGGGGAGCGTGCTGTCAGCCATCGCACGCCGGCTCGCCCATCCGCTGCTGCTCCTGGGGGTGCTGTGCACTGCCGTCGCGACACTGTGCTTCCACTGGGTGCCCGACCAGGTCTCCCCGCTCGTGCTGATCGCCGTCATCTGCTACCTGGCGGTGCTGGAGCGGGTGATCCCGTACCGGACCGACTGGCACCCGAGCGGGCGTGAACTGCGGTGGTACGGCGTGTACTTCGTGCTGAGCATGGTGGGCGGCGGGCTGGCCCAGGGGCTGGTGACCACCTTGGTGGTGGCGCTCGGTCCGGCCCGTCCGGCGCTGCCGTTCGCGCTGGAGATCCCGCTCGCCCTGCTGATCGGCTCGCTCGGGGACTACCTGGTGCACCGCTGGTCGCACCGCAACCGCTGGCTCTGGCGACTGCACGGCGTGCACCACGTGCCGGACAAGGTGAACGTCGCCAACAACGGCGTCAACCATTTCCTGGACGTGCTGTTCGCCCAGTCCGTGGTCCAACTCCTGCTGGCGATGATCGGATTCTCGGCGGATTCGGTGTTCGTGGTCGGAATATTCGTGATGGCGCAGGGGTATTTCGTTCACGCCAACATCGACGTCCGGATCGGCTGGCTCGGCCACGTCCTGGCCGGCCCGGAACTCCACCGCCTGCACCACAGCACCGACCTCGCCGAAGCCGGCCACTACGCCTCCGACCTGTCGCTGTGGGACCACGTGTTCGGGAGCTTCACCTGGCGGCCCGGGCGGATCCCGGAAGCGGTCGGCCTCACCGACCCGGCCGCGTTCCCGACCACCGGAGAGCTCGGCGCCACCCTGCTGCACCCCTGGCGCCGGATGAAGACCACCGAGCAGTCCGCCTGACCCCAACGGCCCCCCGCGTCACCGCTCGTCGACCTCCCGCCCCGTTCCCACCCGCCCCCGTTCCCGCCCCGTTCCGACCCGCCCCCGTTCCGACCGGTCCCCGGGCAGCCGCCCCGCCCGTGCCCCGTGCCGTCCCCGCCACCACCCTCGGATTGGACCATGACCACCTCGCCCTTCGCCGTGCCCTGCGAACGGATCGCGATCACCGGCATCGGCTGCCGCCTGCCGGGACACGCCAACGACCACCGGACCTACTGGCGCAACCTGATCGAGGGCCGGGACTGTCTCACCGACACCCCCGCCGACCGGTACGACACCGGCACCCTGGGCAGCCGTGACCGTGCCAAGCCGGGGCGGCTGATCGGCGGCCGGGGCGGCTACATCGACGGCTTCGACACTTTCGACCCGGCCTTCTTCGGGATCAGCCCCCGCGAGGCCGCCCACATGGACCCGCAGCAGCGCAAGCTCCTGGAGGTGAGCTGGGAGGCGCTGGAGGACGGCGGGCTGCGCCCCGGCGCGCTGGCCGGGCGGGACGTCGGCGTCTACATGGGCGCCTTCACGCTGGACTGGAAGATCCTCCAGTTCGCCGACCTGGACTTCACCACCATCGCCGCGCACACCGCCACCGGCACCATGATGACGATGGTGTCCAACCGGATCTCGCACTGCTTCGACTTCCGCGGCCCCAGCGTCTCGATCGACACCGCGTGCAGCTCCTCCCTGGTCGCGGTCCACCTGGCCTGCCAGAGCCTGCTCCGCGGCGAGACCGAACTCGCCCTGGCCGGCGGCGCCCTGCTGCACATGGCGCCGCAGTACACGATCGCCGAGACCAAGGGCGGCTTCCTCTCCGCCGACGGCCGCTCGCGCGCCTTCGACGCCGCCGCCGACGGCTACGTGCGGGCCGAGGGGGTCGGTGTGGTGGTGCTCAAGCGGCTCTCCGACGCGCTGCGCGACGGCGACCCGGTGCACGCCGTGATCCTCGGCAGCGGCGTCAACCAGGACGGCCGCACCAACGGCATCACCGTCCCCAGCGCGGACGCCCAGGCCGCCCTGATCGAACGGGTCTGCGCCGGAGCCGGGGTGCTGCCCGGCAGCCTCCAGTACGTCGAGGCGCACGGCACCTCCACCCCGGTCGGCGACCCGATCGAGGCGGCCGCGCTCGGCCGGGTGCTCGGCATCGGGCGCCGCGAGGGGGAGCGCTGCTACGTCGGCTCGGTGAAGACCAACATCGGGCACACCGAGGCCGCCGCCGGGGTCGCCGGACTGATCAAGACCGCGCTCGCCCTGCGGCACCGCCGGATCCCGCCGCACCTCAACCTGGAGCGGCCCAACCCGGCCATCGACCTGGCCGCGCTGCCCTTCGACATCCCGACCGCCCCGGTCGACTGGCCCGAGCACCAGGGGCCGGCCCGGGCCGGCGTCAACTCCTTCGGCTTCGGCGGCACCAACGCCCACGTCCTGCTGGAGGAACCGCCGCCGCCCGCCCCGGTCGCCCCCGCCCGGCGACCGGCCGTCACGGTGCTGCCGTTGAGCACCCGGGACGCCGCCGGACTGCCCGAACTCGCCGCCGCCGTACGGCAGGAGATCGCCGCCGGGGCCTGCCCGGCGGACCTCGGCCACACCCTGGCGCACCGCCGCGAGCACCTGCCCGAGCGGCTCGCCGTGGTGCACACCGGGCCCGCCGACCTGGCCGAGGCGCTGGCCGCCCACGAACGCGGCGAGGACCACCCCCGGGTCGTCCGGGGCCTGGCCCGGGAGCGTCAACAGCGCCGACTGGCCTGGGTGTTCACCGGCATGGGCCCGCAGTGGTGGGGGATGGGCCGGGGCCTGTACGAGAGCGAGCCGGTCTACCGGGAGGCCGTCCGGGCGGTGGACGCCGAGATCCGCGTCCAGGCCGGCTGGTCCCTGCTGGACGAACTCGGCCGGGACGAGGCCGACTCCCGGATGGCCGCGACCTGGCTCGCCCAGCCCGCCAACTTCGCCGTCCAGCTGGGGCTCTCGGCGCTCTGGCGCAGCCACGGCGTGCACCCCGACGCGGTGGTGGGCCACAGCACCGGGGAGGTCGCCGCCTTCCACGAGGCCGGGGTCTACGACCTGGCCGACGCCGTCCGGGTGGTGCTCGCCCGCAGCTCGCTCCAGCAGCGGCTGGCCGGGACGGGCTCGATGCTCGCCGTCGGCCTGCCGGAGGCCGAGGCGGAGCGTCGGATCCGCCCGTACCGCGACCGGGTCTCGCTCGGCGCCGTCAACAGCCCCTCCGCGGTGACCCTCGCCGGGGACACCGAGGCGCTGCGCGAACTCGCCGCCGCGCTCGAAGGGCAGGGCGTCTTCGCCCGCCTCCTGGACGTCGAAGTGCCCTACCACAGCGTGCGGATGGACCCGATCCGGGCCGAACTCACCGCCGCCCTGGCCGGGATCAGGCCGCAGCGGGCCCGGCTGCCGCTCCACCTCACCGCCCGCGAGGGGCTCGCCCTGGGGCCCGAGCTGGACGCCGGGTACTGGTGGCACAACGTCCGCCACCCGGTGCGCTTCCGGGCCGCCGTCGAGCGGATGGCCGAGGACGGGCACCGGCTCTTCCTGGAGATCGGCCCGCACCCCGTGCTCGGCCACGCGATCCGCGAGTGCGCCGAGCAGGCGCACACCCTGCCGTCGATCCGCCGGCAGCAGGACGAACCCGAGCGCGTCGCCCGGACCTTGGCCGAACTCCACACCCTCGGCGTCGAGTTGGACTGGCACGCGCTGCACCCGGCCGGGCGCCCGGTGCCGCTGCCCGGCTACCCGTGGCGGCGCGAGCGCCACTGGACCGAGCCGAAGCCGGTCGAGCAGGTCCGGCTCGGGCAGCTCGACCACCCGCTGCTCGGCCGCCGCACCGCCGCCGCCCAGCCCACCTGGACCACCGCGCTCGACCCCGAGCGGCTGCCCTACCTGGACGACCACCGGATCGAGGGCCGGGCGGTCTTCCCCGCCGCCGGGTACCTGGAGATGGCCGCCCAGGCCGTCCGCGCGCTGACCGGCGGCAGCCAGGTCGTGCTGGCCGAGGTCGAACTGCACCGGGCGCTGTTCCTCTCCGACACCGAACCCGTGCCCGTCCAGCTCGGCTACGCCCCCGAGGACGCCCGCTTCACCATCGCCGCCACCCCGGCCGGCGGCGAACCCACCGTGCACGCCGGCGGCCGGGTCCGCACCGGCCAGCGCCGCTCCTACGGCCCCGCCGCCGACCTCGACGCGCTGCGCGAACGCGGGCAGCACCTCGACGGCCCGGACTGCTACCGGCGGCTGGCCGAGCGCGGCTACGACTACGGGCCGGCCTTCCGCGCCGTCGCCGAGGTCTGGGCCGGGCCCGGCGAGGCGCTCGCCCGGATCCGCCCCACCGAGCGGCTCGGCCCCGGCGCCGCCGACCACCACCTCCACCCGGTGCTGCTCGACGCCTGCTTCCAGACCCTGCTCACCACCCGGCTGCACGCTCCCGGGGACGGCAGCGTCCGGCTGCCCGTCTCGATCGAGGAGGTCCGGCTCGACGCCATCGGCGACCGCCCGATCTGGGCGCACGCCACCGTCACCCGGGAGAGCACCGAGGAACTCGTCGGCGACCTCGCCCTGTACGCCGAGGACGGCACCCCGCTCGGGCGGATCACCGGCTTCAAGGTCGCCGACGTCGCCCGGGCGGCCGCCTCGGTCGGCCTGGCCACCATCGACGGCTGGCTCACCGAACTCGCCTGGCAGGACGCCCCGGCCGCGCCGCACGACGCCCCCACCGGCGACCTGCTGCTGTTCGCCGACGCCGGCGGCCTCGCCGAACGGCTGGCCGCCCTGGCCGCCGGGCGCGGCGCCCGCTGCCACCTCGTCCGGCCCGGCCCCTCGTACGCCACCGGGGACGGCGGGACGACCGTACGGCCCGACTCCGCCGAGGACCTCCAGCGGCTGTTCGCCGAGCTGGACCCGGCCCACCGGACCGTCGTCCACCTGTGGAACCTCGACCTGCCCGCCCTGGACGCCCTCGACCCCGGCGACCCCGGGCAGCTCGACCGGCTCGCCACCCACGGCGCCTACTCGCTGATCACCCTCGCCCGGGCCCTGGCCGCCGCCCGCCCCGACGGCCGGCTGCACATCGTCACCCGCGGCACCCAGGCCACCGGCCCGCAGGACCGGGTCGAACCGCTCGGCGCCCCCGCCTGGGGCATCGGCCGGGTGCTCTGGCAACAGGAACTCGTCGCCCAGCGCGGCAGCCTGATCGACCTGGACCCGGCCCGGCCGGCCGCCGACCAGGCCGCGGCCCTGCTCGCCGAACTCGCCGACCCGGTCGCCGCCCGCCCGGGCGACCACGCGGGCGACCGCCCGGCCGAGGCCGAACAGGAACTCGCCCTGCGGGCCGGCCGCCGGCTCACCAGTCGGCTGCGCCCCGCCGAGGGCCTCACCCGGCCGCTGCCGCCGGTGCTGCGCCCGGACGGCTGCTACCTGGTCACCGGCGGGCTCGGCGCGCTCGGCCGGCTGCTCTGCCGCACCCTGGTGCGGCGCGGCGCCCGGCGGCTGGTCCTGGTCGGCCGCACCGCCCTGCCGCCGCGCGCCGACTGGCACGCCGTCGACCCCGCGACACCCGCCGGGGAGCGGATCGCCTTCCTGCGCGAACTGGAGGCGCTCGGCGCCGAACCGCTGCTCGCCACCGTGGACGTCACCGACGGACCGGCCCTCGCGGCCTGGCTCGCCGACCACCGCCGCCGCCAACTCCCGCCCATCCGGGGGGTGTTCCACCTCGCCGGACAGGTCAGGGACACCCTGCTGGCGCAGATGGACCGGCCCGCCTTCGACGCCGGGTACGCCCCCAAGGTGGCCGGCGCCCACCTGCTGCACCGGCTGCTCGCCGACGAACCGCTCGACCACTTCGTGCTGTTCGCCTCCGTCGCCTCGCTGCTCACCACCGCCGGACAGACCAACTACGCGGCCGGCAACGCCTTCCTGGACGCCCTCGCCCACCACCGCCGGGCCCAGGGCCGGCCCGCGCTCAGCCTGGACTGGGGCCCCTGGGCCACCGGCATGATCGAGGAACTCGGCCTGGTCGCCCACTACCGCGACGCCCGCGGCATGAGCTCGCT
The DNA here is from genome assembly GCF_042896295.1 of Kitasatospora sp. NPDC001309. Lineage (NCBI taxonomy): Bacteria > Bacillati > Actinomycetota > Actinomycetes > Kitasatosporales > Streptomycetaceae > Kitasatospora > Kitasatospora sp. NPDC001309. The sequence continues at coordinate 23,429 of NZ_JBIAXC010000072.1, forward strand.
GCCCCCCGAGGCCGGCACCGCCGTCCTGGAACGCGTCCTCGGGCAGGACCGTGCCCAGCTGCTGGTCGCCACCGTCGTCGACTGGCCCACCTTCCTCGCCTGGTACCCCGCCCCGCCGCCGCTGGTCGCCGAGCTCGCGGCCGGCGCCGCCGCACAGGCCCCGGCCGAGACCGGCGGCTTCCTGGACGGCTACCGCGCCGCCGACCCGCAGGCCCGCCGACAGCTGGTCGCCGAACGGTTCGGCGCGGCCGCCGCCGCCGTGCTGCGCACCGCCGTCGAGCGGATCACCCCGGACACCAGACTCGGCGCCCACGGCCTGGACTCGCTGCTCGCCATGGAGCTGCGGGCCCGGATGCACGGCGAACTCGGCGTCGCCCTCCCGGTGGTGGCGCTGCTCAGCAACGGCAGCGTGGCCGACCTGGTCGAGCTGCTCACCGCCGGCCTGGCCGAGCAGCTCGCCGCCGAGGGCGGCCCGCAGCAGGCCGAGGTCGAACTCCACACCGACGAGGCTCGCTACCCGCTCACCCACAACCAGCAGGCCCTGTGGTTCCTGCGCCAGCTCCACCCGGACGGCTTCGCGTACAACATCGGCGGCGCGGTCGAGGTGCGCGCCGAACTCGACCCGGACCTGATGTTCACCGCCTTCGCCTTCCTGGTCGCCCGGCACCCCGGACTGCGCGCGGCCTTCACCGCCGAGCAGGGCCGCCCCGTCCAGCGGATCCGCGCCGAAGCCGTCGCCGACACCGCGCTGTTCGACGTCGAGGGCCGCCCCTGGGAGGAGATCCACGCGCTGATCGTCCGCGAGTACCGCCGGCCGTACGACCTGGCCGAGGACCCGCTGGTGCGGCTGCGGCTGTTCCGGCGCGGCCCGGACCGCTGGGTGCTGATGAAGGCCGTGCACCACATCGTCTCGGACGCGATCTCCACCTTCACCTTCATCGAGGAGCTGTTCGAGGTCTACCAGGCGCTGCGCCGCGGCCGCACCCCCGAACTGCCCCCGGTGGCCGCCCGCTACCTGGACTTCCTCAACCACCAGAACCGCTTCCTGGCCGGGCCGCAGGCGCAGCGGATGCTCGACTACTGGCGCGGCCACCTGCCCGCCGGGATGCCGGTGCTGGCCCTGCCCACCGACAAGCCCCGCCCGGCCGTGCAGACCCACAACGGGGCCTCCGAGTTCTTCCGGATCGACGAGGAACTGACCGCCCGGGTGCACGAGTTGGCCCGGGCGAACGACGCCACCCCGTTCATGGTGCTGCTCGGCGCCTACTACCTGCTGCTGCACCGGTGGTCCGGCCAGCCGGACATCGTGGTCGGCAGTCCCGTCACCGGCCGCACCCAGGAGGAGTTCGCCTCCGTCTACGGCTACTTCGTCAACCCGCTGCCGCTGCACGTGAGCCTGGCCGGGGAGCCGACCGTCACCGAACTGCTGGCCCGGGTGCGGGAGAGCGTCCTCGGCGGGCTGGACAACCAGGAGTACCCCTTCCCGCTGCTGGTCGAGCGGCTCGGCCTCCAGCACGACCCGAGCCGCTCCGCGGTGTTCCAGGCGATGTTCATCCTGCTCACCCACAAGGTCGCCGTGGAGCGCTTCGGCTACCGCCTGGAGTACATCGAACTGCCCGAGGAGGAGGGGCAGTTCGACCTCACCCTGTCCGCCTACGAGGACCGCGCGGACAACTGCTTCCACTGCGTGTTCAAGTACAACTCCGACCTCTTCGAACCCGGCACCGTCCAGCGCCTCGCCGCCCACTACCGCAATCTGCTGGACGCCATGACCCGGGCCCCGGCGGGCGAGCCGGTCGGCCGGCTGCGGATCCTGGACGAGGCCGAACGGCGGCTCGTGCTGGAGGAGTTCAGCGGCGCCGGACGGCGGATCGACCACGACGTGCCGCTGCCCGAGCTGATCGCCAAGGCCGCCGCCGAGCACCCGGAGGCCGTAGCGGTGGTCGTCCCCGGCCGGGACGGCGTCCGGCGGCTGAGCTACGGAGAACTGGACCGGCGCTCCCAGCGCGCCGCCGCCCGGCTGCGCGAACTCGGCGCCGGTGAGGGCTCGGTGGTCGCGGTCTGCCTGGACAAGTCACCCGAGCTGGTCACCACCCTGCTGGCGGTCTGGCGGGCCGGCGCCGCCTACCTGCCGCTCGACCCCGGGCACCCGGCCGACCGGCTGGCGCACCAGCTGGCCGACGCCGGCGCGACCCTGGTCGTGGTCGACGAACGGCACCGGGAGGCGGTCGACCTGCCCGCCCGGCCGGTCACCCCGGCCGACCTGGACCGGCCCGCGGCCGCCGCCGGGCCGCTGCCCGCCGCCGACCCGGACCGGCCCGCGTACCTGATCCACACCTCCGGCTCCACCGGGCGGCCCAAGGGCGTCCTGGTCCAGCACCGCCAGCTGGCCGCCGCCACGGCGGGCTGGCGGGCCGAGTACCGCCTGGACACCGAGGCCCGGGTGCACCTCCAGATGGCCGGCACCGCCTTCGACGTGTTCACCGGCGACCTCGCCCGGGCCCTCGGCACCGGCGGCACGCTCGTCCTGGTCGACCGCGAGCTGCTCTTCGACACCGCCCGGCTGTACCGGGTGATGCGCGAAGAGGCCGTGGACTGCGGCGAGTTCGTCCCCGCCGTGGCCCGCGCCCTGCTGGCGCACTGCGAACGCGACGGCCTGCGGCTGGACTTCCTGCGGCTGCTGGTGGTCGGCTCCGACTCCTGGAAGGCCGCCGAACACCACCGGCTGCGCGCCCTGTGCGGCCCGGCCACCCGGCTGGTCAACTCCTACGGCCTGACCGAGGCCACCGTGGACAGCAGCTACTACGAGGGTGACGCCGAGGAACTGGAACCCGGCCGGATGGTCCCGATCGGGCGGCCCTTCCCGAACAGCGCGCTGTACGTCCTGGACCGCTACGGCGAGCCCGTCCCGGCCGGGGTGCCCGGCGAACTGTGGATCGGTGGCGCGGGCGTCGCGGCCGGCTACCCGAACGACCCGGTCCAGACCGAGCAGCGGTTCCGGGTCATGGACCTGGACGGCACGCCCCGGCGGCTCTACCGCACCGGCGACCTCGGCCGCTGGGACACCGCCGGCACCGCCCACCTGCTCGGCCGGATCGACAACCAGGTCAAGGTGCGCGGCCACCGGATCGAGCCGGGCGAGATCGAGGCCCACCTCACCGCCCGGCCCGAGGTCGCCGAGGCCTGCGTGACGGTCAGCCGGGACGGCGCGGGCGAACCCGCCCTGGCCGCCTACCTGGTGCCCGCCGAGGGCGTCACGCTGGACCGCCGCGAACTGCGCCGCCACCTCGCCGAGCACCTGCCCACCGTGATGATCCCCTCCTACCTCACCGCACTGCCCGCCCTGCCGCTCACCCCGAACGGCAAGGTCGACCTCGCCGCCCTGCCCGAGCCCGCCGCCGACACCGGCGGCGCGCGCCACGAACCGCCCGTCACCCTCTACGAGCAGCGGGTCGCCGCACACTGGCAGCAGCTGCTCGGGGTGCCCGAAGTCGGCCTCCAGCACGACTTCTTCGAGCTCGGCGGCAGCTCCATCCGACTGATCGAGCTGATCCACCACCTCCGGACCGAGTTCAACATCAGCATCCCGGTCGGCCTGCTGTTCAAGGTCACCACCCTGCACGGCATGGCCCGCACGGTCGAGCAGATCATCACCGGCGAGGTGGCCGGCGGGCAGCCCCACCTGTGGTTCAACACCGAAGCGCCCGAGGGCCGTACGGTCTTCTGCTTCCCGCCCGCGGGCGGCCACGGACTGGTCTACCGGCAGCTCGCCGCCGCCCTGCCCGGCCACCGGATCGCCGCCTTCAACTACCTGACCGGCGACGACAAGACCGAGCGCTACGCCGACCTCGTCGAGGAACTGCACCCGGCCGGACCGTACCGGCTGCTCGGCTACTCGCTCGGCGGCAATCTCGCCTTCGAGGTGGCCAAGGAGCTGGAGCGGCGCGGGCGCGCGGTCGAATCGGTACTGCTGGTGGACGCCTACCGGGTCCTGGACGCCTTCGACCTGGGGGAGGAGCACGTGGCCGTGTTCGAGCGGGAGCTCCAGGACCACCTGCACCGCCACACCGGCTCCCGGATCGTCGCCCAGGAGACCCTGCACCAGGCCAGGGACTACCTGGAGTTCTGCAGCAGGACCCCCAACACCGGCACCGTCCGGGCCCGGCTGGACGTGGTCTGCGAGCGCGACCGGCTCGCCGTCCACACCGGCGGCGAACCCGGCTCCTGGCACGGCGCCTCCACCACCGGAACCGCCGTGCATGCCGGGCACGGCAGCCACGCCGAGATGCTGGACGGCGAGTTCGCCGCCCGCAACGCCGAACTGGCCGCCACCGTCCTGGCGGGAGGCACCGCCGATGGCCGCCGCTGACCGCGGGCCGCACTGGCCCCGCCGGGGGCGGACCGCCGCAGGCCCGCCCCGGGTGATCGTGATCGGGGCCGGCCTGGCCGGCCTCGCCACCGGCTGCTACGCGCAGATGAGCGGGCTGGAGACCCGGATCCTGGAGAAGCACGTGCTGCCCGGCGGCTGCTGCACCGCGTGGTCCCGGCAGGGCTACCTCTTCGACTACTGCATCGACTGGCTGATCGGCACCGCCGAGGGCACCGGCGCCCACCAGGTCTGGAGCGAACTCGGCGCCCTGGACGGCAAGTCGGTGACCCACTTCGACACCTTCAACCGGGTCGTCGACGAACACGGCCGGGCCGTCACCTTCCACACCGACCCGGACCGGCTGGAGGCCCACCTGCTGGCCCTCGCCCCCGGCGACGCCGCGCCGATCCGCGCCTTCTGCCGCGACCTGCGCCGCTTCGTCGCCCTCGACCTGCCCTGGGACCTCACCCCGCCGCCGCTGCGCAGCACCGCCGAACGGCTGCGCACCCTGCGCACCGTGCTGCCCGCCTTCCGGCTGTTCTGGCGCACCGCGGCCACCCCGATGAGCCGCTTCGCCGAACGCTTCCAGGACCCCTTGCTGCGCCGGGCCTTCCCCACCATGTTCCTCCAGGAGCCGGCCGGCTTCCCGCTGCTGCCCTACCTCTACACCCTGGCGGCCGCCCACACCGGCAACGCGGGCTTCCCCCAGGGCGGTTCGCTCGGGCTGGCCCGCTCGGTGGAGCAGCGGTACACCCGGCTCGGCGGAGTGATCGACTACCGCTGCCGGGTGGACCGGATCCTGATCGAGGACGACCGCGCCGTCGGCGTCGAACTGCGCGACGGCACCCGGTACTTCGCCGACCACGTGGTGGCCGCCTGCGACGGGCCGACGGTGCTGGACCGGCTGCTGCGCGGCCGCTACTCCAGCCCCGTCACCGACCGGCTGTACGGCGAGCTGCTGGAGAAGCCCGGCAACCTCTACCCGGCGGTGGTCTCCGCCTTCGTCGGGCTGGACGGGCCGCTGCCGGCGGGCGAACCGCACTGCACCACCTACCTGTTGGGCCCGGCCGACGCCGCCCGGCTGCCCGGCTCGCTCCAGCAGAGCCTGGTGGTGCAGCTGCGCTCGAACTACGCGGAGGGCTTCGCCCCGCCCGGCAAGTCCGTCCTGCACTGCACCTACTTCAGCGACTACCGGTCCTGGAAGGAGCTGCGCAACCGCGACCGCCGCGCCTACCGGGCACGCAAGCAGGAAGTCGCCGCGTTCGTCCGGGAGTTCCTGGACCGCGTCCACCCCGGGATCGGCGCCCGGATCGAACTGGTCGACGTCGCCTCGCCGGTGACCACCGAGCGGTTCACCGGCAACACCCGCGGCAGCATCCTCGCCTGGCAGGCCTTCTCCGAGGCCGAGGACACCGCCAACCGCCTGGTCAACCGGGACCGGATGCGACTGCCCGGCCTCGCCGGCTTCTCCATGGCCGGCCAGTGGGCCTCGCTGGGCGGACTGATCCGGGCCGCCACCAGCGGCCGGTACGCCGCCCAGTACCTCTGCCAGGAACTCGGCCGACCGTTCCGGGCCTGGCCCAGCGAGGACCGCGAACCCTGGCACCCGGGCAAGTGGGGCCGGCTGCCGCAACTCGACCGGGCCACCGTCGGAGCACCGGACCGGGGAGCGGGCGAATGAGCGGCAGGCAGAGCATGGTCATCATCGGCGGCGGCCTCGGCGGCCTGTCCACCGGCTGCTACGCGCAGATGAACGGCTACCGCAGCCAGGTCCTGGAGATGCACGAACTGCCCGGCGGCTGCTGCACCGCCTGGGACCGCGGCGAGTTCACCTTCGACTGCTGCGTCAGCTGGCTGCTGGGCAGCGGTCCGGGCAACGAGATGCACCGGATCTGGCTCGAACTCGGCGCCCTCCAGGGCAAGCGGATGCGCAACTTCGACGTGTTCAACGTGGTGCGCACCCGGGACGGCCGGGCGGTGCGCTTCTACTCCGACCCGGACCGGCTGGAAGCCCACCTGCTGGACCTCGCGCCCGAGGACGCCCGGCAGATCCGGCAGTTCTGCGCGGGCCTGCGCAAGTTCCGCCTGGCGCTGACCCGTTACCCCTTCCTCAAGCCGGTCGGGCTGATGGGCCGGTGGGAGCGCTGGCGGATGCTCGCCTCCTTCCTGCCGTACGTCAACGTGATCCGGCGCTCCATCTCGGTGCTGATGAGCGACTACTCGGCGCGGTTCCGCAGCCCGCTGCTGCGCGAGGCGTTCAACTTCGTGCTGTACGAGAAGCACCCCAACTTCCCGGTGCTGCCGACGTACTTCCAACTCGCCTCGCACGCCGGGCAGTCCGCCGGGGTGCCGGAGGGCGGCTCGCTGGGGCTGGCGCGCTCGGTCGAGCAGCGCTACCGGCGGCTCGGCGGGGAGATCACGTACAACGCCAAGGTCACCGAGATCCTGGTCGAGCGGGACACCGCCGTCGGGGTGCGGCTGAGCGACGGGCGGGAGGTGCGGGCGGACGTCGTGGTGGCCGCCTGCGACGGCCGCACCACCATGCTCGACCTGCTCAAGGGCCGCTACCTGAACGACACCTACCGCCGGCTGTACACGAAGACGCTGACCGAGCCGGGCATGGTCTTCCCCGGCTACCTCACCGTCTTCCTCGGCCTGCGCACGCCGTTCCCGGCGGGCGACCCGTGCAGCACCTACCTGCTGGAGGAGGAGTTCGCGGCGCGGCTCACCGGCATCCGGCACCCCAGCATCAACATCCAGTTCCGCAGCCGGCACTACCCCGAGCTGTCGCCCGCCGGGACCACCGTCGTCTACGCCAGCTACTTCTGCGACATCGCGCCCTGGCGCGCCCTGAGCACCGGCCCCGAACAGGCCGTCCGGCAGCGGCGCGGCGAGGAGCTGCACACCCTGCCGGTCGGCCGGGGCCGGGAGTACCAGCGGGAGAAGCGCCGGGTGCGGGACGCCGTCATCGAGTTCCTGGACGGCCACCACCCCGGGCTGCGGGAGGCGGTGGCCGTCAAGGACGTCTCCACCCCGCTCACCCAGGTCCGCTACACCGGCAACTACGACGGCACGGTGCTCGGCTGGCAGCCCTTCGTGGAGGGCGGGGAGACCCTGGAGGAGGAGATCAAGCGCAACGGCCCCGGGCTGCCCGGCCTGGCCAACTTCTACCTCTCCGGCGTCTGGGCGACCACCGGCGGGCTGATCCGCGCGGCCGCCGCCGGCCGGCACGTCGTCCAGTTCATCTGCCGCGACGACGGCCGGCCGTTCACCGCGGAGGTGGACGACCACGCTCCGCCGCCCACCCTGATCACCGACCCGGTCGGCCCCGACGACCGGCAGTTTGGAGTCACCTCGTGAGCCAGTCCGTGAACGAATCCGTGAGGACCGCGGCGTCCGTGCTGACCGCCGGGAAGGTGCGGATCGAGAAGTGGGTCGTCCGCGCGCACGTGGACGGGGTGCCGGACGTCGACCGGATGTACGAGAAGGTCGTCGAGGAGGTGGACGTCCGGCTCGCCGAGGACGAGATGCTGCTGCGCACGCGCTGGGTGTCGGTCGACCCGTACCTCCAGGGCATCGCGCTGGACACCCCGGTCGGCGACCACATGGGCGCCGACTCGATCATGGAGGTGGTGCGGGCCGGACCCGCCGCGCGGTTCGCCGTCGGGGACCTGGTGCAGGGCTTCGGCGGCTGGCGCAGCCACGTGATCGGCAACGGCGCGTCCTGGCTCTGGCAGACCGGCACCTTCCCGATGGTCTTCCCGGCCTTCCGGCGGCTGGACCGCGCCGACTACGACGAGCAGCTGCCGGTCACCACCGCGCTCGGCCTGCTCGGCGGCCCCGGGATGGCCGCCTGGGGGACGGTGGAGAAGTTCCTGGACGTGCGCCCCGGGCTGACGGTGCTGGTCAGCGGGGCCAGCGGCGCGGTCGGCTCGGTGGTCGGCCAGCTCGCCCGGCACCGCGGCGCCCGGGTGATCGGCACCACCGCGACCCCGGCGAAGGCCGCCCGGCTACGGGAGCTGGGCTTCGACGCGGTGCTGGAGTACCGCGACGGGGACGACCCGGAGCGGCTGGCCAAGGAACTCGCCCAGCTCGCCCCGGACGGCATCGACCGCTACTTCGACAGCCTCGGCGGCACGCTCACCGACACCGTCTTCGGGATGCTCTCGGTGGACAGCCGGGTCGCGGTCTGCTGGCAGTGGGGCAGCCAGGTCGGCGGGGCCTGGGCGGGCCCCCGGCTGCTGCCGATGATCATGTTCCCGCGCACCGTGATCCGCGGCATCTTCGCGCTGGAGTGGTTCACCGAGGAGAACTGGGCCGCGCTGCGCCGGGACCTCGGCGCCCTGGTCCGCAGCGGGGAACTGCGCTACCAGCAGACCGTCCACCGGGGCTTCGACAGCATCCCGGCCGCCTACCGCAGCCTGTACGTCGACCGCTCGGCGAGCCGGGGGAAGGTGCTGGTCGAGCTGTGAGCGGAGCCGGAAGGGCCCCTCGGCCTGGCGGGGCCGAGGGGCCGGTCTGCGGGGTCGGGGGTGCAGGCCTGACGGTCTGCGGGCCCCGGGTCAGCCCAGGGTGAACCAGGTGCTGCGGGACTTCTTCCACTCCGGGTGGGTGAGGTCCTTGGCGTCCGTGCCGTCGCCGTAGAGGTCGGCGGAGCCGTTGTCGGTGATCAGCTGGACGCGAGCGCCCGGGGCGTCGAGGTCCGGCAGGTCCGGGGCGGCCTCCCAGGCGCCGGCGTCGCTGGTGGGCAGGTCGAGCAGCTTGACCGGCTTGGAGCCCGGCCGGCCGTCCCAGCGGTAGAGCGCGTACGGGGCGGAGTTGTCCTCGGCCGCCCAGGAGCCCGCCACGATCACGTACTGGCCGAGGGCGTTGCGGCGCAGGTCGCGAACGGACAGCCCGCCGAGGTCCAGCTCGATCGGCTCGCCGACGGTCGCGTGGGTGCCCGAACCGCCGAACAGGGACGAGAAGTTGGTGACCGGCACGAGCAGGGCCCGGCCGCCGGTGACCGCCGGGGTGAGCGGGGCGCGGAAGCCGACGTACGCCGTGGTGGAGCTGCCCGGGGCGAACTCCAGGCCCTCGACGTTGAACCCGTCGACCTGCTTGGGCGCCTGGCCCTCGGCGGCGCCGGCCGCGAAGCCGTAGCGGTCGCCGTGGGCGCTGTCCCACGCGATCAGGTCGTCGCGCAGCCCCTGGTAGGAGCCGGTCAGCGACAGCTGGGTGTCGGCGCCGGAGCCGGTCACCCTGGTGGTGAACAGGGTGTGCCGGTCGGGCTTGACCTTGCCGTCCTTGTTGTTGCCCAGCGAACCCGTCCAGTAGATCGTGTCGCCGACCCGCGCGGCGGCCTCGATGTCGATCTCCTTGCTGACGCCGAGCGCCGAGCTGAAGTCCCAGCTGCGCACCGGGGCACCGGAGTTGTTGCGGTCGTAGAGCCGCAGGGTGTTGGACTCGTCGTCGCCGACCAGGACGTAGCCGCCGCCCGCGTCCACGGCGGCCGAGGCGTCGCTGGAACCGGTCAGGTAGCGGCTCGCGGCGGAGTCGCGGACAGCGGCCGAGGCGGCGTAGTGCAGGGTGCGGGTGGCGGTCTTGCCGCCCAGGCCGGTCACCTTGACGGTCAGGTCGGTGTAGCCGACGCCCTGGGCGGCGACCGCCAGGGTGCGGGCGGCGCCGCCGCCGGTCACCGTCACGTCGCCGGTCCGGGCCACCGAGGCCTTGGTGCTGGCCGAGGCCGCGACCGTCAGCGCCGAGGCGGGGGCACCGCTCTGGGCGACCGTGACGCCCACCGTCGGGTCGCCGGTGGCGCCCACCGCGCCGGACAGGTAGCCGGCCGAGAAGGTGATCGTCGGAGTGCCGTACGAGGCGGCCGCGGAGGGCACCGCCGGGAGGGCGAGCACCGGGACCGCCGCGACGGCGACGGCCAGCGGCAGCAGACGGCGGGGGGAAAGGAGCACGGGACTACCCTTCGACGCGGGGGAGTTGGTGCGGGGACGGTGGGGCGGAGCAAGCCTGCTGTGCGTGGGCGAACGCCGACCCTACGTCAGCGAACGTCCCGACGAACAGCAGGCTTCCGGCCTTGCTCGTCCGGACTTCGTTCCCCCGTGTGCTAGCCGGTGATCCCGGCGGTGCGCAGCCGGCGCTCGACCTCCTCCCAGGTCGGGGTGACCGGGGCGGTCGGGCGGCTGCCCATGCCCTTGTCCTTGAACCCGCTGGAGGTGGAGACGCAGACCACCGGACCGTCCGCCGGGGCCTCGGCGCCGAGGCTGCGCAGCCCCGCCAGGCCGGCCGCCGCGGACAGCTCGGTCCACAGCCCGGCCCGGGACAGCTCCCGCTGGGCGTCGGCGAGTTGGCGGTCGTCGACGGTCAGCGCGGCGCCGCCGCTCCCGGTCACCGCCAGCACGCCCCGGTAGCCGCTCACCGGGGAGGCGATCGAGTACGCGTTGCTCCGGCCGACCGTCACGTGCGCGGCCGGGGCGCCCTCGGCGATCGCCCGGTGCAGCGGGCCGGAGGCCGCCGACTCGCAGGCGTGGATCCGCGGCACCCGGTCGGCCAGGCCCAGCCGGCGCAGCTCGGTGAAGCCCTTCCAGACGCCGTAGAGCAGTTCGCCGTACCCGGTGGGGACGAACACCGCGCTCGGCACGCCGACGTCCTGGAAGATCTCGTACGCGACGGTCTTGTAGCCCTCGGGGCCGAAGGCGTGGCCGGTGTGGGTGGTCGTCAGGTTGCTGACCGGGTGCAGGCCGAAGCGCTCCACCACCTGGCGCAGCAGCGGCCAGCGGGACTCCCACGGGACGGGCAGCACCACGGCGCCGTAGGCGTTGAGGAAGGCGTCCACGGCGGGCGGGGTGTCCGGGCCGGTGAACACCACGCAGGGCAGCCCGGCGCGGGCGGCGTACGCGGCGGCCGAGGCGCCGTGGTTGCCCGAGGAGGCCACCGCGATGCCGGGCGCGCCGACGCCGACGGCGGCGCTGGTGGTGCAGCGGTTCAGCCGGTCCTTGTGGCTCCAGGTCGGGTTGCGGGACTCGTCCTTGACGTACACGCCCGGCCCGAGCTCCACCAGCGGGGTGGCGCCCTCGCCGAGGCCGGGGGCGAGCAGCGGGGGCAGCAGCGGGGCCCAGCGCTCCAGGCCGGCGCGGGCCCGCACGGGCGCGAACAGGGCGGCCGGGTCGGCCTTGTCGTAGGCGTAGTCGACCTCGACGGGGTAGGAGACGTCCTCCGTGCTGGTGCGCGGGCAGCCCGAGGTCAGCGGGGGCCAGAGGGGGTAGTCGAGGGTGGGGTCGCCGAGCGAGCGCTGGCCGGTTGCGAGGGAGTCGGAGGTTGCCATGTAAGTAGCCTAGGTGGGCTTCGGGTGCTACCGGGCGGGTTTTTGAATCTTGTTCGGCGGGGGACACTGACGGGGATGTCCGAGGATGTCCGAGGACGGACAACGGGCGGAGCGAGGGGAGCGGGATGGACAGCGGGATACGGGCGATGGTCGACGCGGTCGACGAGGCGCGGCGGCAGCTGCGGGAGAACGCGCTGCCGAAGGCGAAGGACCGGGGGCGGGACAAGGTCCCGGCGGTGGAGGCCGCCGTGATGCTCGGGGAGCTCGCCGACCTGGTGGAGGTCACGGGGGAGCTGGCGGCGGCCCTCTCCGACCGGATGGCCACGCACGAGAGCCCCGAGTTCTACCGGCTGGCGGGAGTCCGGCTCAGGGACGAGGCGGGCCACCTGCGGGAGGCCGAGCAGAGGGTCGCCAAGCGGGTCGGCTGAGGGGGCGAGCGGCCGCCCGGGGGCCGGCGGGGGCCCCCCCCCCCCCCCCGGCGGGGGGGGCGGGGGGGGGGCCGGGGGGCCCGCCGGGGGGGGGGGCGGCCGGG
>NZ_JBIAXC010000073.1:0-34777 GCF_042896295.1 Kitasatospora sp. NPDC001309
CGTCCAGGCCGGTGGTGAACTCCGTTTCCGCGTCGTGGTCGATCAGCAGCGGGGCGAGGGTGCGCAGCAGTGGGTACTCGGCGGCCGGGAGGCGGGGCCGCCCGGGGTGATTCAGGGGGTGGCGGGGTCGGTCGGTGACCGCTTCCGGCGTGCTGTGTAGTGGACGAATCCTTCGCTTTCCCGGAAAGTTCGGCGTTTCGGTGTCCTCGTCGATCTTCCAGTCCTGGATGACAAGGTCGGAGGTCGCCTCGTCGACCCACACGGTCGGGGAGTCACCGTCCGGGCAGGTTCCTCAGGTCAGCCGGAACTCCTGGTGGGGGACGGCACGTGCCCAGACGGCCTCGAAAGTCGACGCGCAGAGGCTCACGGCTTGCGGGGCGAGGGTGACTTCGTCGTCGACGAAGTCGCCCTCGCCACTGAAATGGTGGACCAAGAGGTGCTGCCCGTCGATGAGCCAGAAGTCGTTGCCGGGGAGTGCCAGGTCGGTCGCCTGTCGACGGGGAAGCCATCTGACCTGCTCGCCGGAAGCGATGTTGCGGAACGTGATCTCATGCTCGAACCGGATGTACTCGCTTGCCGGTTCGGAGATGATGCGGGCGCGTCGTACGTCGATGCCGCGAGTGGTGGTCTCCTCGATCAGCTGCAACCAAGGGCTCCACCAGGACGCCTGGTCGGCCGGATCGTCCCGTTGCCCGCTGAGCCAGCGGAGGAACAAGGGGTCGTCGCGCATATATCCGTCGCGCATCTCCAGATGGAGCGCCGAGCGGGTGCAGTTCCGCAGCAGGTCCTCAAGCGTGGGGGCTGACGCCACCGCTCACCTCCGGGAAGAACTGCATTATGTGCTTGGGTAATTCGATCACGGCTTCATGCTCGGGGACGTCCATGTGCGCGAGACGTGCCACAGCGGGTATCCGGGCGGCCCCGCGCGGTGCGCGGGGCCGCCCGGGGTGATTCAGGGGGTGGCGGGGAAGTCGTCGGAGCGGATGCCGGCGATGAAGGACTGCCACCCGTCGGGGGAGAAGGCGAGCGCCGGGCCGTGGGGGTCCTTGCTGTCGCGGACCGGGACGATGTCCGTGATGGCATCGGCTACTTCGACGCAGTTGTCGTTGGGGTTGCTGGCGCTTGCCTTCCTCCACTGGATGGGGAGCGCGGAGGCGACAGGGAAATGGGTCACTTGAGCATGTCTCTCTTCTGTGCGATGAGGCTACGAGACTGGTCGAGGTCCAGGGCGGTTGCCATGATCTCGTCGAACGCCGCTCGATAGATATCGACTTGGCCCGGGTCTTCAACCCAATCGCTGCTGAGCATGCCGCTGAGCAGAACCAGGTCGAGATCTCGTTGCCGGAACTCCAGGAGTGCGAACGAGCCGGTCATGCCAGGGTGCGGCGGAGCCATGGACGGCATGATCTGAATTCTGATGTTGGGGAGCTGACTGAACTGCAGCAGCTTGTCCAACTGGTCTGTCATGACCCCTGGGGCGGCGCCCATGGTCAGGGCTGCCTCGTGGATCACGGCCCACAGTTTCAGTGGGTTCTCGGACCGTGTGAGGACGGATTGCCGGTTGATCCGGACTTCCACCCGCTCTTCGACGCTGGGCTTGTTTATCACGCCGCTGGCGATGATGGTGTGGGCGTACTGGCGCGTCTGGAGGAGGCCGGGGATGTAGGCAGACTCGTACGACTTGTTGCCAACAGCCGTTTCTTCGAGCCGGATCAAGTCCGTGTAGAGCGGGTTCAGTTGCTCGTAGCCCGCCATCCAGCCCGGGCGGCGTTTGTCCCGGAGGATCTCGACGAGGACCTCCTTGAGCTCCTCGTCGCACTCGTAGAAGTCGAGCAGGGCGCGGACGACATCCGGCTTGAGCTGGACCCGGGCGTTCTCGTACCGGCTGAGCTTCACCAGGTTGATGCCGTCGACCTGGGCGGCGACCTCTTCGGCGGAGAGGCTCTTCAACTCGCGAAGCCTTCTCAGCTCGGCGGCGATGCGTCGGTACCGCACTGCTGGCACTGCGACTGCCATCTACGTAACCCCTCCATGACGTTCAAGGACCAGTGTGCATGCGAGTGGTGACGGTTCGCCACCATCGGCAACAGCCTAGAGGGCGCGCCTAGCCATCAGATCTGAAAGTTTTCATATTTCATCGACTTGCCTTGCGATCATTCGCGGCGATGCTCCATGCTGTGCGTGACGAAGCGCTGCCTGTGCGTGACATGCATGGCGTAAGGCTGTAGCGCACCCTCGTGAGGCGCTTCGTGTTGGACGCCTACGGGCGGCCGTCGTGGTCGCCCGGCCTTCTCCACTCATGTCATGTGCCTGGAAGGTGACTTCGCCATGTCTCGAACCTCCTCCACCATCTGGCTCCCGCGCAGCCGCCGCTCGTCCGCGATGGCCCGCCAGCTGCTCGCCGCTCTCCTCTCCTCCACCCCGCACGGCGAGCGCTTCCTCGACTCCGGGCTCGTCATCACCACCGAGTTCGTGACCAACGCCGTCCTGCACGGCACCCCGATCGGCCACCTCATCTACTTCTCCCTCGACGTCGACCCCACCCGCCTCCGTATCGAGGTCCACGACGCCCGGGGTGACCGCGTCCCCTCCCTCTCCTCGCCCGGTCTCGACGGCGAGACCGGGCGAGGCCTCCAGCTCGTCGACTCCCTCGCCAAGCGCTGGGGCTGCTGCCCGCGCCGGCCGATCGGCAAGATCGTGTGGGGCGAGGTGGCGGCGTGATCGACCGGCTCCGCGACCTCTGGTTCCAGCACTGCTCCCGCGCCCCCGTCGCCCGACTCCTCCGGGCTGAACGTCGGCGACTCGAAGTCGAGCTGGCCCGTCGACTCCCCTGCGCCTCCGCTGCCGTCCGTAGGCGGCTGCTCGCGGAGATCGGGGACGTCGAGCCCACCTGATCGTCCCCATTCCCGCGTGTTACGTTTGAACGCGTTCAAAGGAGGGGTGGAGGCATGGCCGTGGTGCCCACGAGTGCGCGGTGGTTGGCCGGGGTGGCAAGTGCGGTGCCCCTGGTGCCGTTGGTGCTCATCGCGCCGACGCGTGGGGCCGGTCTGCGGCTCTTCCTCTTCGCCGTCGGGCTGCTGACCGGTGCCGTCTGTGCCGTGCCGGTCTTCTACCGGCGTCAGGACCGGTTCCGGGTCGCGTGCGCGGCGGCCGGGTTCACGGTGGCCGCCGTGTGGGTGCCGCTGCTGATCATCGGCCTCCTGGCCGCGCTCGCCCTGGGCGGCTGGGCCTGGTTCCTGGCGTTCCTGCTCATGCCGGTAGCGGCGATCAGCGTGCTGATCGCCGCCTTCCAGCGGGCACGGGGGCTGGAGCACGGCCGGGCGGCGGTCGCCCTCGGCGGGCTCGCCGCAGCGGTCTCGGTGGCCGACTGGTTCGTTCTGGTCCTTTAGCGGGCAGCGCTCTTCAATGACTGCCCGGTCGGGCGCTACGTGGGTACCGTCGGCCCGTGATCGATCACGGAATCGCCTTCCCCCATTTCCGGCTGCACGTCGTGCCCGCGGTCGTCTCCCTGGCCAGCCCGACCTGGCAGCGGGAAGTGTGGCTCGACCGTAGGCAGTTCGAGAACCTCGACCACATCGTGCACGTGCTCTTCGACGACTTCTGCGACGCGGACGAACCCGAGCGCCATCTCGGCCTGAGCCTGCGCACCGAGGAGGAGGTCGCGCTGATGGCCCGGCTCGGCGCCGCGTACGGCGCGGTGCAGGACGCGGTCGGAGCCCAGGCCCCCGACGAGGACTTCCTGGATGCCCCCGGCTGGCCCGACGTCGTCGCGGCGGCGGCCCGGCTGGCCCAGGTGATGCTGGGCAATGACTACTTGGCGCCGGCGAAGCTGCACGAGGCCGGTCACACCTGGCCGCCCGGCACCGGGCGGGTGCCGGGCGGCACTTCCTAAGGCCGGTCAGTACGGCACCGGGCGGTTCTCCCGGACCCACAGCTGTTCGGCCTCGCTGTTGGACGGCGGAGGGGAGATCCCGTCCATCATCCACAGGTCGCGGGGCGTCTCGTCGACGTGGAACTCGCAGTACAGGCCGCGATCGGTGGTGTGGGGCGCGAGGACGGCGGCGAGCGCCTCCCGGGTGCGCTTGCGCAGGTCGGGGTCCTCGGTGTGGCGGGCGATGTGCTCGACCACGATCCGTACCGCGTCCTGGGTGGGCTGGTCGCCGACGTGGAAGTCGTCGGCGCCGATCTCGTGGAACAGCGTCATCACGTAGAACTTCGGCAGCCCGAAGCGGGTGTAGATGCCGGTGATGTCGGCGGCCATCCGCTGCTTCTGCTCGGGGCTGTAGGTGCCGCGGGGGTGGTAGACGTGCCACAGGGGCATGGGTGTTCTCCTCAGCGGTGCAGGGATGCGGCGGCTCAGCGGCGGAAGGGGACGGTCAGGCCCTCCACCGGCCCGGCGAGTGCGGCCTTGAACGACCGGGAGACGTCGTCGACGAGCACCTCGCGGTCGCCGCGCTCGATGCCGTCCAGCACGATGCGGGCCACCTCGTCGGCCGGGAGCTTGTCGACGGGCAGAGCTGCCACCATCTCGGTGTCGGCGAAGCCCAGGTGCACGCCGACGACCTGGGTGTGCTGGGCGGCGAGCTCCAGGCGCAGGGAGTTGGTGAGCGACCACAGGGCCGCCTTGGAGGCCCCGTACGCGCCCGCGCCCGCGCCCCAGGACAGTGCGGAGTGGATGTCGACGAGTGCCCCGCCGCCCCGGGCTGCCAGCACGGGCGCGAAGGTACGGGCGATCCGCAGCGGGCCGAGGACGTTGGTGTCGAAGGTGTCCTGGACGTGCCGCAGGTCGGCGGTCAGCAGGGCGCCGGGGTGCAGGACGCCGGCGTTGTTGAAGACGATGTCGACGTCCTGGGCCCGTTCGGCGAGGGCGGCCACCGAGGCGTCGTCGGTGACGTCCAGGGCGAGGACCTCCACCCGGGCGTCCTCGCTGGGGACGGGGGTGCGGGCGGTGGCGTAGACCTTCGTCGCGCCGCGGGCCAGCAGTTCTCCGACGAACGCCCGGCCGAGGCCGCGGAGGCCTCCGGTGACCAGCGCGGTGGAGCCTTCGATCACGGTCATGTGCGTGTTCCTCGCTCTCGGAAGGGTGGTGCCCCGTCGCCGGGGCTCCCCACTGGTTTTAGATTATGGCCATCATCTAAAATGGGCAAGGGAGCCCCGGATGGGAGAGTGGGACCGCCACCGGGAGCACCACCGGGGGCCGCCGGGACACCACCACAGGACGACGAAGGGAGCGCGGACATGCCCCGCGTCTCACGCGCCGAGGCCGAACGCCACCGTCAGGAGGTCATCGACCACACCGCCAGGCTGATCCGGGAGAAGGGCTCCGAGCAGGTCAGCGTCCCCCAGGCGATGGCCGCGGCCGGACTCACCCACGGCGGCTTCTACCGGCACTTCTCGTCCAAGGACGACCTCGTCGCCCAGGCCCTCACCGCCGCCTTCGCCGAACGCCGCGAGGCCATGGACGCGCTGGCGGACCCTGGTGCGGACGACGACCCCTCGGACGAGCGGCGCACCCCCCGCGCCGAGTTCCTCGCCCGCTACCTCTCCGCCCTCCACCGCGACCACCCCGGCCAGGGCTGCGCCGCCGCCGCGCTGGCCGCCGACGCGGCCCGGGCCGAACCCGGCGCCCCGCTGCGCACCGCCTTCACGGCCGGGCTGCGCGACCTGGTCGACGGCTTCCAGCAGCTGCCCGACCCGGCCGGGCGCGAGGCGGCGCTCGCCGACCTGTCGACGATGGTCGGCGCGCTGATGCTCGCCCGGGCGAGCGACGATCCGGGCCTGTCCGCCGAACTCCTCGCCGCGGCTCGGCGCCGCCTGACCGCGACGGGTGAGGGCGCACCGCAGGCCTAGGGTGGGGGCCTGCGCACGAGAAGTCGACCAGGTCGACTTCTCGTGCGCCGTGCACCGCCCGCCCGCCGCCCGCCCGCCGTCCGGCTCAGTTCGCGAAGCGCTCCCGCAGGGCGGCCAGACCGGCGGTGAAGACGCCGTGCACGCGCTCGGTGGACTCCTTGCGGTGCTCCGCCTCGATGTCGTACGTGACGCTCCACTCCACGAAGCTGGTGTCCAGCTCGGTCACCGGGGTGACCCGCAGGGTGGCGCGGTAGCGGTCGAAGTGGAAGGTGCCGTCGGGGAAGCTGTAGGTGTAGGCCCGGGCCTCGCCGTCGTAGGCGACCAGCATCTCGTTCAGGACGACGCCGTCGAACTCGAAGACCCGGACCGCGCCGATCGCGTTCCCCGTCAGCGCGTTGCCGAGCCGGCTCGTCGGCAGGTGGGGGTGCCACTCGCCGAGGGCGTGGAAGTCCCCGATCAGTTCCCAGACCCGCTCGGCCGGGGCCTCCACCACTGTGCTGACCGTCATGACCGCCATGGCCGTCGCCGCCTCTCGTCCGCTGATCCCGTTGGCAGGGAACCATCCTGGCGGTGCGTCAGCTGCGGACGCCAGAGGGCGTGCCGTGGTCAGCGGTGGGCCAGTCGGCGCAGCAGTCGTACGGGGGCGCTCCATCGTGCCGGGGAGTCCACGGTGGCGCCGCAGGCGCGGACGGCCCGGTCGAGGGAGTCCTCCAGCAGGGCGTCGTGCAGCCAGCGGAAGGCCAGCGGCCAGGTCAGCCGGCTCGGGCCGTGCAGGCGCATCGCGATGGTGTGGCGCAGCAGGGAGCCGCCGTTCGCGGGCTGGACGGTGAACTCGTGGAACCCGTCGAAGCCGCGCGGCCCGCTGAACCGGAACCGCACCCACCGGCCCGGCTGGTAGCCGACGACCCGGTAGCGGACCGGCCCGTGCCCGCCGGCGGCGCCGACCGCGAGCGGGCCGTCGAGCTCCAGCGGGGGCCAGTCGGGGCCGGGCCAGAGCCGGTCGTCCGGGCCGGCGAGGCCGTCGAGGAGTGCGCCGACCGTCGACTCCGGTGCCGGGATGGTGCGTTCGTGGATGTTGAGCACGGCCACAGCGGGTCCTCCTGGTTTTGGATGGGTCCCTCCAATTGAATTGGAGAGTACTCTCCATTGCATGCCCAGGCCACCCCGCCATGACGAAGCCACCCTCCTCGACGCCGCCGTGCGCCTCGCGGCCGTCGGCGGTCCGGCCGCCGTCACCATGTCCGCCGTGGCCCGCGAGAGCGGTGCGCCCAACGGCTCCGTCTACCACCGCTTCCCCCAACGCTCCGCCCTGCTGGCCGAGTTGTGGCTGCGCACGCTCGGGGAGTTCCACGACACCTACCTGCCGGTCCTCGCCGGGCAGGCCGAGCCGCGGCTCGTCGCCGGCGCGGCCGCCCGGCAGGTCGTCGCCTGGAGCCGGGCGCACCGGGAGGGGGCCGTCGTCCTGCTGCACGGCGCGGAGGCCTTCGGCCGGGCCGAGTGGCCGCAGGAGCAGCTGGGGCGCGAACGGCAGGCCGGGCGGCGGGTGCGGGAGGCGGTGGAGGGGCTCGCCGAGCGGCTCGGCGCCGTGACGCCGCTGGACCTCGACCGGGTCACCCTCGCGGTCGTCGGCCTGCCGCTCGCCGTCGTCCGGCCGCACCTGCACGCGGGCACCCCGCTGCCCGCGCACGCGGAGGAACTGGCCGAGCGCGGGGCGATCGACCTGCTGGGCGCAGTCGGGTCGAAGGGCTGAGTCGGGTCGAAGGGCCCGAGCCGGGCGGCCGGGGCGGCAAGGGCGGGGCCGTAGGATCGGCGATCATGGAGCCCCGTACCGGACCGATCGCCGTTCCGCCCGGCCGCGTGACGCTCTCCGACCGCCGCACCCAGCGGAGTTGGAGCGTCGAGGTGGCCCCCTTCGAGCTGGCGCCCTGTCCGGTCACCCGCGAGGAGTACGAGGGTCTCACCGGCGACCGCCGCCCCGCGCACAGCGTCTCCTGGCTCGACGCCGTCCGCTACTGCAACGAGCTGTCCCGGCGCGAGGGCCGCGCACCCGCCTATCGGATCGACGGCGAGGACGTCGTCTGGGACCGCACCGCCGACGGCCACCGGCTGCCCACCGAGGCCGAATGGGAGCACGCCTGCCGCGCCGGAACCGACGGGCCGCGCTACGGCCCGCTGGACGAGATCGCCTGGCACCGCGGCAACTCCGGCGAACGCCCGCATCCGGTCGGCGGGCTGCGGCCCAACGCCTACGGGCTGTACGACCTGCTCGGCAACGTGTGGGAGTGGTGCTGGGACTTCTACGACCCCGAGGTGTACGGCAGTTACCGCGTGCTGCGCGGCGGCGGCTGGTTCGACGAGCACTGGAGCTGCCGCGCCTCCGTCCGCCGCCGCAGCCATCCGACCCTGCGGATCGACGACGTCGGCTTCCGGCTCGCCCGGTCCGTCCCGGCCCCCGCCCCCGCCCCGGCCTGAGGAACGGTCAAACGATCTCCGTCGTTGGTGGCGGCATGGACCCAGAGAAGATCTTCCTCCGCCCGATAGCCGAAGCCGACCTCACCGCCCTGGGCGGGATGCTGAACGACCCCGAGGCGCTGGGCGAGTTCCAGTGGTTCGGCTGGGCGGATCCGGAGCGCTTCCGCCGCCGCTGGGCCGAGCACGGGCTGCTGAGCGAGGAGCAGTCGATCTTCGCCGTCGCCACCGAGGGTGAGTTCCTCGGCTTCGTCGCCGCCACCCGCAAGGCCGCGCGGCCGAACAACCCGTACTGGAGCATCGGCGCGCAGCTGATGCCGCAGGCGCGGGGGCGGGGCATCGGCACCCAGGCCCACCGTCTGCTGGTGGACTACCTGTTCGCGCACACCACGGCGGTACGGGTTGAGGCGGACACCGACATCGGCAACCTCGCCGAGCAGCGCGTCCTGGAGAAGCTGGGCTTCACCCGCGAGGGTGTCCACCGGTCGATGGTCTTCCGGGCCGGGGAGTGGCGCGACATGGTCTACTACGGCCTGCTGCGCACGGACCCCCGCCCTTAGGCGGTCCCGAACCACTCCTCGGCGAGGTCGTCCAGCGTCCGCGCCGATGGCCTCAACTCCCGCAGGTACCAAGGCAGGTTGCTGTACACGTGCAGCAGTGTGTACGCCATCAGCAGGCGCGGCTCGAAGGGGCGGCCGTAGGCGGTGAGCAGCCGCCCGAGCAGCTGCGGGTCGGCGCGGGTGGTGAACAGGCCGACGGCGACCAGGTCGTAGGCCGGGTCGCCGACCATCGCGGGCTCGAAGTCGATCAGGCCGGTGAGCCGCCAGCCGTCGGCCGGGTCGGTGATCAGGTGCTCGCGCATGAACTCGGTGTGCAGCAGGGCGCGTTGCGGGGTGGCCGGGAGCGGGGCGGTGGCGAGGAAGTCCGGGATCTGCTCCAGCCAGGCCTCGGGCAGACCGCGTTCACGCTGCCGGGCGAGGGCGCCCGCGCGCTGCCGGGCCAGGAAGGCCGGCCAGTCGCCGGGCGGGAGGGCGCCGGGCGGGAGGGCGTCGGCGAGCGGCTCCGCGTCCAGGGCGTGCAGGGCGGCGAGCGCCTCGCCGCAGTCACGGGCGATCCGCTCGCGTGCGCCCTGCGGGATGCGCGGCCAGGCGGGGGCCAGGCCCTCGCCGTGCAGGCGGGACATCAGGACGTAGCGCCAGCCGTTGACGTACTCGCCGGCCGCCCGGAGTGCGGGGGTGGGGACGGGGAGCCTGCCCTCCAGGAAGGCCAGGACGCGCTCCTCGGCCAGTGCCTCCCGGGCGGAGGGTGCCGGGAACAGCTTGAGCACGTGCTCGGTGCCCACCGCGTAGACCGGGACGGAGCCCTCCGCGAAGCGCTCCAGCACCGCCCCGCGGACGCCCAGTCGCGCGCACAGCGCCTCGGCTCCCGGGCGCATCACCGCTTCGTCGGCGAGGACCGCGTCCCCCTGCTCGTCCGTCTCCACCAGGGGCAGCATGCCCGCACTGTAGGCACACCAACGGCCCGTCGGCAAAGGCTTTTCAGCACCCAGGGCCCGCTGCACGCCGCTCCCGGGGGCCGCAGCCGTCCGGGAGGCCCGGCGGGGTGGGCTCCGGTCCGCTGTCCGGGTCGCGGGTGAGCAGGTAGCGGGCGCCGGGGCCGGCCTCGGCGGCGCGGTCGTCGGCGTTGTACAGGGCGCAGCGGGTGAGCGAGAGGCAGCCGCAGCCGATGCAGCCGGTGAGCTTGGCCTTGAGCCGTTCGAGTTCGGCGATCTGTTCGTCGATCCGGCCCCGCCAGGACTCGGCGACGACGTCCCACTCGGTGCCGCTGGGGGCGGGGCGTTCGGGCAGCCGGTCGAGGGCGACCCTGGCCTCGTCCAGGGAGAGGCCGACCCGCTGGGCGGCCCGGACGAAGGCGACCCGGCGCAGGGTGCCGCGCGGGTAGCGGCGCTGGCCGCCGGCGGTGCGGGTGGCGTGGATCAGGCCGAGGCTCTCGTAGTAGCGCAGCGCGGAGTGGGCCAGCCCGCTGCGGGCGACCAGCTGGCCGATGGTGAGCAGGTCGCCGGGGCGCGGGGCGGCGGTGCGCGGGGCAGCGGTGCGGGCGCTGCCGGGTATCGCGGTCATGGGCACTCACTGTAGCGGCTTGACCTCAAGTTCGCTTTAAGTTGCACGATCGACGCATGACGACGACGACCAGCACGGAAACCGCGGCCCGGGCCCGCTTTACGGACCTGCCGGGCCTGATGGCCCTGATGACCGGCGACGAGAAGCACGGCCCCGCCGCCACCTCCACCCTGGACGCCCTGTGGGTGCTGTACGACCGGGTACTGCGGGTCTCCCCGGACACCGCCGACGCCCAGGACCGTGACCGCTTCCTGCTCTCCAAGGGCCACGGCCCGATGGCCTACTACGCCGTACTCGCGGCCAAGGGCTTCCTCGACCCGGCCGTGCTGCCGAGCTTCGGCGGCTACGACTCGCCGCTCGGCCACCACCCGGACCGCACCCTGCTGCGCGGCGTGGAGATCGCCTCCGGCTCGCTCGGCCACGGCCTGCCGCTGGGCGTGGGCACCGCGCTCGGGCTGCGGGCCCAGGGGCTGGCGGACCCGGCGGTGTGGGTGCTGGTCGGCGACGCCGAGTTCGACGAGGGCTCCAACCACGAGGCGGTGGCCTTCGCCGGCGCGTACGGCCTGGACCGGCTCCACGTGGTGGTGATCGACAACTCCTCGGCCACCCACGGCTGGCAGGGCGGCATCGCCCGGCGCTTCGCCGCCGAGGGGTGGTCCACCGCGACCGTCGACGGCCGCGACCACGAGGCGCTGTACCGGGCGTACACCGCCGAGCACCCGGGGCGCCCGCATGCGGTGGTCGCCCGGGTCGAGCCCAAGGACTCCTGACCGGGCCGCAGGCCCCCTGGCCGCGCCGCCGGACCCCTGACCGCTCCGTAGAACTCCTGACCGCTTCGTAGAACCCCCGAGCGCACCGACCAGAGCGCAGCGAAAGGCACTTCACCGATGGACACCATGCGCGACCGCTTCGTCGACGTCACCACCCGACTGCTGGACGAGGACCCCCGACTGGCCGTGGTGCTCGCCGACATCACCGCCGCCGCCTTCGAGCCGGCCCAGCGGCGCCACCCCGACCGGGTGGTCAACGTCGGCATCCGCGAGCAGCTGCTGATCGGCGCGGCCGGCGGACTGGCGCTGACCGGGATGCGCCCGGTCGCCCACACCTTCGCCAGCTTCCTGATCGAACGACCCTGGGAGCAGGTCAAGTTGGACCTGGTGCACCAGGGCGTCGGCGCGGTGCTGGTGAGCGCGGCCGGCTCCTACGACTGGCCGGCCGGCGGCCGTACCCACATGTCCCCGGGCGACGTCGCCCTGCTGGACACCCTGCCGGACTGGACGGTGCACGTCCCCGGCCACCCGGACGAGGCCGAGCAGCTGCTGCGCGACGCCTACGCGGACGGTGACCGCAACGTGTACGTCCGGCTCTCCGCGCACCAGAACGCCGAGCCGGTCGCCGTCGAGCCCGGCCGCTTCACCACCGTCCGCACCGGCGGCCGCGGCGTGGTGCTGGCCGTCGGCCCGATGCTGGACGCGGTGCTCGCGGCCACCGAGGGCCTGGACGTCACCGTGCTGTACGCGGCGACGGTGCGCCCCTTCGACGCCGCCGGACTGCGCGCCGCGCTGGGCGACAAGGCGGACGCGGTGCTGGTGGAGCCGTACCTGGCGGGCACCTCGGCCAACGAGGCGCACGCGGCGCTGGGCGACCGCCCGCACCGGGTGCTGGCCCTGGGCGTGCCGCGCGAGGAGCACCGGCAGTACGGGTCGATCCCGGAGCACCTGGCCGCCTACGGCCTGGACGCCGCCTCGCTCCGGGACCGGATCGGCACCTTCCTCTGGTGAGTCAGCCGGTCCGCACGACCGCCACCGCGTCCGCCGCAAGCCGCACCCCCGAGTCCTCCAGCAGGGCCGCCCCGAAGGCCGCCACCACCTCCCGCCCGGTGCCGCCCAGCGGCAGCAGGGCCTCGGCCGGGCCAAGGTTGACCGCGATCCGGTACGGCCCCCGGTGCAGCACCAGCCGGCCCGCCGCCTCGTCGACGTCGACCCGCACCGCGCCGAGGTCCGGTTCGGCCAGCTCCGGCCGCTCGCGCCGCAGCCGGATCAACGTCCGGTGCCAGTCGAGGAGTTCGGCGTGCGGGGCGCGCCGGGGCTCGGTCCAGTCGAGCACCGACCGCAGCACGGTGGCCGGCTCCTGCGGGTCCGGGACGGCCTCGGCGGCCCAGCCGTGCTCGGCGAACTCCCGTCGCCGGCCCTGCCGGACGGCCTCCGCCAGAGCCGGGTCGGTGTGGTCGGTGAAGTACTGCCAGGGGGTGGCGGCGCCCCACTCCTCGCCCATGAACAGCATCGGGGTGAACGGCGCGGTGAGCACCAGCGCGGCGCCGCAGGCCAGTCGGCCGGGGGTGAGCGAGGTGGAGATCCGGTCGCCGAGCGCCCGGTTGCCGACCTGGTCGTGGGTCTGGAGGTAGCCGAGCAGCCGGTGGCCCGCCGCATCGGCCCCGAACGGGCGGCCGTGGCCGCGCCCCCGGAAGGAGGACCAGGTGCCGTCGTGGAAGAAGCCGTGGCGCAGCGTCTTGGCCAGGGCGGTGAGCGGTGCGGCCGCGAAGTCTGCGTAGTAGCCCTGGGATTCGCCGGTGAGCGCGCAGTGCAGGGCGTGGTGGAAGTCGTCGTTCCACTGGGCGGTGAGGCCCTGGCCGCCGGCCTCGCGGGCGGCGGTGGTGCGCGGGGTGTTGAGGTCGGATTCGGCGATCAGGAACAGTGGGCGGTTGGACGAGGCCGCCAACTTCTCGACCTCCCGGGACAGTTCCTCCAGGAAGTGGACGGCCCGGTCGTCGACGAGGGCGTGCACCGCGTCCAGTCGCAGGCCGTCGATCCGGTAGTCGCGCAGCCAGGCGAGCGCGCTGCCGACCAGGTAGGCGCGCACCTCGTCCGAGCCGGGCGCGTCCAGGTTGACCGCCGAGCCCCACGGGGTGTGGTGCCGGTCGGTGAAGTACGGGCCGTACGCGGGGAGGTGGTTGCCGGACGGGCCGAGGTGGTTGTGCACCACGTCGAGCACCACCCCGAGGCCCTTGCGGTGCGCGGCGTCCACGAAGCGCTTGAGCCCCTCCGGGCCGCCGTAGGGCTCGTGCACGGCCCAGGGCGCGACGCCGTCGTAGCCCCAGCCGTGCTTGCCGGGGAACGGGCAGACCGGCATCAGTTCGACGAGGTCCACGCCCAACTCGACCAGGTGGTCGAGCTGTTCGGCGGCCGCTTCGAAGGTGCCGCGGGCGGTGAAGGTGCCGACGTGCAGCTCGTAGAGCACCGCGCCGGGCAGGGTGCGGCCGCGCCAGCCGGTGTGCGACCAGCGGAAGGCGGTGTGGTCGACCGCCCGGCTGGGGCCGTCGGGGCCGTACGGCTGGCGGGGCGAGCGCGGGTCGGGCAGCGGTGGGCCGCCGTCGAGCCGGAAGGCGTAGTCGCCCGCCGGGGCCTCGCCGCTCCACCAGCCGTCCCGCTCCGGGCAGCGCGCCAACTCATAGGCGCTGCCGTCCACTTCGACGTCGACCCGGCGGGTCGCGTTCGGCGCCCAGACCTCGTAGCGCGACATCATCGGCCCCTCCTCGTCAGCAGCGCCACCGGGTACGTCGCCAGCAGGTCCGCCACCGGCACCGGACCGGCGGGGAAGCCGCGCAGCGACAGCTCGTCGGTCCACGGCCCGCCGGGCGGCAGCTCCAGGACGGCGTCGCGCCAGCCGCCCGCCGCCGCCAGCCCGTACGGCAACCGGGTGACGGCGGTGACCACGTCCTCGCCGCGGGCGAAGGCGAGCAGGTGGTCGGGGGCGGCCAGCGGCCGGTAGGCGCCGAGCGGGCCGGAGCGGCGCAGGTGCAGCGCGGTGGCGGTCAGGTGCAGCTTCTCCCGGGCGAGGTCGCCGGGGCGCGGGGCGGCCGCGTCGGTGAGCCGTACGGCGAGCGCGCCGAGGTCCACCACGCCCCGGTTGTCCGGGTCGACCAGGGTGTACAGCGGCTCCTCGCTGCCCTGGAAGAGGTCCGGCACGCCGGGGACGGTCAGGTGCAGCAGGGCGGCGGCCAGGGTGTTGGCACGGGCGTACGGGGCGAGCTCCCGCACCCGGCCCTCGATCCGGGCGAGCAGCCCGGCGTCGCCGAGGACGGCGCGGGCCCGCTGCTCCAGGGCCCGCTCGTACCCGGCGTCGGGGCTGGTCCAGGAGGTGTGCAGCTTGGCCTCGCGGACGGCCTTGAGCAGGGCGGCGACCAGCCGGTCCGGGGTGATCGGCCAGGCGGCGACCAGGGTGTGCCAGAGCAGCCAGTCGGCGTCCCGGTCCAGCCCGGGGGCGGCGGGCCCGGCGGCGAGCTCGGCGGCGGCGGACCAGGCGGCGGCCTCGGCGGCCCAGGCCTGCGGCTGCTCGGCGAGGACGGCGAGGCGGGCCCGGGCGTCGGCGCTGCGCTTGGTGTCGTGGGTGGAGAGCGCCGTCATGCTGTGCGGCCAGTCGCGTTCCAGGTAGCGGCACCAGTCGTGGAAGGCGGCCGGGGACAGCCCGGGCCGGGCGGGCTCGCCGCCGACCTCGTTGAGGGCGGGCAGCGCGTTCCAGCGGTAGAAGGCGGTGTCCTCGACGCCCTTGGCGGCCACGGCGGCGGCGGTCTGGGCGAAGCGCACGCAGAACTCGTCCTTGTCGTCGCTGCGGCCCAGCCGGGCGAGGGCGAGGGCGGCGACCAGGTGCCCGGTCGGGTCGGCTGCGCCGTCCACCGGCAGCGCGGGGTCGTCGGCGGGCTCGCCGGGCCGGGCGTAGGGCCGGTACACCGGGTAGTCGGTGAGCAGCCGGCGCAACGCCGCGCGCAGTTGCCAGGGCGCGTGGTCGGCGTGGGCGGGTTCGGCGGCGCCGATCCGCAGCGCGATCCGGACCAGCCGCTCGACCTCGGCGGTCAGCTCGCCGCCGGGCCCGGTCATCTCGGCCCGGCCGCGGCGGGCGGCGGCGACCGCCGGGTGGGGGTCCCGGCCGGAGGAGTCCACCGGCTCGTCGTCCGCGACCGCCCCGCCGCGCAGGAAGGCCTCGTAGGCCTCGGCGAGCCGGCGGGCGCCGACGGGGTCGGTGAGCACGCCGTCGATGCGGCGCAGCGCGTCGTAGCCGGTGGTGCCGGCCACCGGCCAGTCCGCGGGCAGCCGCTCCTCGCCGGTGAGGATCTTCTCGACCACGACGTAGGCGCCGCCGGTGGCGTCGGCCAGGCGGCGCAGGTAGCCGCGCGGGTCGGCGAGGCCGTCGGGGTGGTCGATCCGGAAGCCGTCCAGGACGCCCTCGGCGTGCAGCCGCAGCAGCACGGCGTGGGTGGCGGCGAAGACCTCCGGGTCCTCGGCCCGGACGGCGATCAGCTCGTTGACGGTGAAGAAGCGCCGGTAGTTGAGCTCGGTGCGGGCCAGCCGCCACCAGGCGAGCCGGTACCACTGCCGGGCCAGCAGTTCCGGGAGCGGGAGCCGTTCGGTGCCGGGGCGCAGCGGCAGCTCGTGCCGGTGGTAGCGCAGCACCCCGCCGTCGACCACCAGCTGGTCGAGGACGGCGCCGAGCCGGTCGCCGAGCAGCGGCAGCAGCACCCGGCCGCGCTCCGGGGCGTCGGCGGGGCCGGGCTGGGCGGTCCAGTCGATGTCGAACCAGCGGGCGTACGGCGAGTCGGGTCCGTCCCGGAGCACCTGCCGGAGCGGTTCGTTGAGCCGCTCGGGGACGGGCACGGCCATGTGGTTGGGCACCACGTCGGCGAGCAGCCGCAGGCCGTGCCGGTGGGCCTCGGCGGCCAGGGCGCGCAGCGCGCCCTCCCCGCCGAGCTGTTCGCTGATCCGGGTGTGGTCGACGGTGTCGTAGCCGTGGGTGGAGCCCGGGGAGGCCTCCAGCAGCGGGGAGAGGTGCAGGTGGGAGACGCCGAGGGCGGCCAGGTAGGGGACGGCGGCGGTGGCGTCGCGGAGGGTGAAGCCGGGCTGGAGCTGGAGGCGGTACGAGGCGGTGGGGGCGGGGGTGGGAGGGGTAGCGGCCGGGCGGGGCTGCGCGGGCTCGGCGGCGGAGGTCATAGCTCCATAGGTACCCGGCCGGGCCCGCCGCCAAGACCCGCTGCTGACCCGAACAGGTGAGCGCAAGATCCCTATGAGCGCCCGGCGGGCCCTTGCACGGCCCTTGCACGGCCCGTGCACGGCCCCTGCGCGGTCGCTAGGCCGGTCGTTGCAGCACCATCAGCGAGCGGTCGGTGAGCCATAGGGCGTCCCCGGCCTTGACCCGGGCCCCGGTCCCGGGGGCGGGCAGCCGGGGCTGCGCGGTGTCGACCACGACCTGCCACTCCTGCCCGTGGTCGGCGGGGACGGTGAACTCCAGCGGCTCGAAGTGGGCGTTGAACATCAGCAGGAAGGAGTCGTCGACGATCCGCCCGCCGCGCCGGTCCGGTTCCGAGATGGCGTAGCCGTTGAGGAAGACGGTGAGCGACTTGGCGTAGCTGGCGCCCCAGTTGCGCTTGGTCATCTCCTCCCCGGCGGGGGTGAACCAGGCGATGTCGGTGAGGTCGTCGTAGCCGTCCGGGGCGGGGGCGACCGAGCCGTGCCGCCCGGGGACCGGCCGTCCGTGGAAGAACCTGCGCCGCCGGAACACCGGGTGGTCGCGGCGCAGCCAGATCATCCCCTGGGTGAACTCCAGCAGCCGGGCGGCCGGGCCGTCGCCCTCGGGCCAGTGCACCCAGGCGAGCTCGTTGTCCTGGCAGTAGGCGTTGTTGTTGCCCTCCTGGGTGCGGCCGAGCTCGTCGCCGTGGGAGAGCATCGGGGTGCCCTGGGAGAGCATCAGGGTGGCGATGAAGTTGCGCTGCTGGCGCGCCCGCAGCTCCTCCACGGCCGGGTCGGTGCTGGGGCCCTCGGTGCCGCAGTTCCAGGAGCGGTTGAAGGACTCGCCGTCCCGGTTGTCCTCGCCGTTGGCCTCGTTGTGCTTGTCGTTGTAGGAGACCAGGTCGCGCAGGGTGAAGCCGTCGTGGCAGGTGACGAAGTTGATGGAGGCGATCGGGCGGCGGCCGTCGTCCTGGTAGAGGTCGGAGGAGCCGGTGAGCCGGGAGCCGAACTCGGCCAGGGCGGCGTTCTCGCCGCGCCACAGGTCGCGCACGGTGTCCCGGTACATGCCGTTCCACTCCGTCCACAGCGGCGGGAAGTTGCCGACCTGGTAGCCGCCCTCGCCGAGGTCCCAGGGTTCGGCGATCAGCTTGGCCTGGGAGACCACCGGGTCCTGCTGCACCAGGTCGAAGAACGAGGACAGCCGGTCGACCTCGTGGAACTGCCGGGCCAGGGTGGCGGCGAGGTCGAAGCGGAAGCCGTCCACGTGCATCTCGGTGACCCAGTAGCGCAGCGAGTCCATGATCAGCTGGAGCACGTGCGGGCTGCGCATCAGCAGGCTGTTGCCGGTGCCGGTGGTGTCCTCGTAGAAGCGCTGGTCCCGGGCGAGGCGGTAGTAGGAGACGTTGTCCAGGCCGCGCAGCGACAGCGTCGGCCCGAGGTGGTTGCCCTCGGCGGTGTGGTTGTAGACGACGTCCAGGATCACCTCGATCCCGGCCGCGTGCAGCGCCTTGACCATCGACTTGAACTCCTGCACCTGCTGGCCTCTGTCGCCGGTGGAGGAGTAGGAGGAGTGCGGGGCGAAGAAGCCGACGGTGTTGTAGCCCCAGTAGTTGGCCAGCCCGAGGTCGCGCAGCCGGTGGTCGCGGACGAACTGGTGGACCGGCATCAGCTCGATCGCGGTGACGCCCAGCTTGGCCAGGTGCTCGATCACCGCCGGGTGGGCCAGGCCCGCGTAGCTGCCGCGGATCTCCTCGGGGATGCCGGGGTGCAGCCGGGTGAGGCCCTTGACGTGGGCCTCGTAGATGACGGTGCGGTGGTAGTCGGTGCGCGGCGGGTGGTCGGTGCCCCAGTCGAAGTACGGGTTGATGACCACCGAGTGCATGGTGTGCGGGGCGGAGTCGAGGTCGTTGCGGCGCTCGGGCGCGCCGAAGTGGTAGCCGTAGACGGACTCGTCCCAGTCGATGTGGCCGCTCATCGCCTTGGCGTACGGGTCCAGGAGCAGTTTGGCGCTGTTGTGCCGCTGGCCCAGGCCCGGGTTGTACGGGCCGTGCACCCGGAAGCCGTAGCGCTGGCCGGGCTGGACGCCCGGGAGGTAGGCGTGCCGGACGAAGGCGTCCGTCTCGCGCAGTTCGACGGCGGTCTCCGAGCCGTCCTCGTCGATCAGGCACAGCTCGATCCGGTCGGCACTCTCCGAGAACACCGCGAAGTTGGTGCCGGCCCCGTCGTAGGTGGCGCCGAGGGGGTAGGGCTTACCGGGCCAGACCTGCATGAGTCCTCAACTTCCTTGTGGCATACGGAAACTGATCTGTAGTCCGACACGCGGTCCGGCCGGGCGGCCGGCCCGGACGCTCTCTTCCCGGCCGGGCGGCCGGGCATGTGCGGCCCTGGGGTCCGTGACGCACGGCACAGCCCGCACACTCCCCGAGATACTCCCCGAGCCCTTCCCCGGCGGCCGGGAGGTACCGCCGGGGTTGCTCCGAACGGGTGTCCGGCGGGCATTCGTGTGAAAACTGTTGCCACCGGTGCGGGAGGGGCGCCGGAGGGCCCCTGGCCGATCCGGCTGCGGGCGGCTCGCGGCGGGCAGTACCCTTGATCGTCCGGCCGCTCCGGCCGACCGGTGCTTGTCAACGGTCCGTCAACGGCCCCCGCGTCCGCGGGGGTCAGCCGCAGATGAGGTGGCGCATGGTGTTCCCTGCTGGCGGCCGCGGCTCCGGGCCCGACGGCCCCGACCGGGGCGGCGTCCGCAGCGAGGCGCCCACGGTGGTCATGCGGCCCACCATGACCGGCCGCGCCCTCGTCCCCGCCCAGGGCGGCCCGGTCGAGGTCCCCGCGCTCGCCTGGTCGGCCGCCGAGTGGGAGGACTCCTACCAGCGGGTCCGGCTCTCCGGCCGCGCCTACGTCTGGCTCAACCTCGTCGAACAGCGGCTGCGCTCCCTGGTCGACGAGGTGCTGCACCCCATCTACGCCCCCGCCCACGGCGAGGACTGGGTCACCGCCGCGGCCGGCCCGGCCGGCGAGGAGTGGGCCCACCGGGCCGGCGCCGTGCGCGAGGTCAGCCGCCGCAAGGGCTACCTCCTCGACCCGGCCGACGACGACCCGCTGGTCTTCCTCACCCTGCCCCAGCTGCGCGAGCTGATGGTCCAGCACTGGCCCTGCTTCGAGCCCTACCTCGCCGACCGGCGCGAGATCGAACTCGCCCTGGACGAACTGGAAGTGGCCCGGCACGTGGTCTCCCGCAACCGGGTGCTCACCCAGACCGTGCTGGCCCAGACCGAGCGCGCCGCCGCCCGGCTGCTCGCCGTCCTCGACGGCGGCGCGGGCGGGGTGCCCGCCGACGTGGTCGAGTCCCTGGTCGCCGGACGCTACGCCGACGTCGTCGCCGTGCACGCCGACCGGGTCCGGCTGCAGCGCGACCTCCCGGTCGAGGACCTGCTCGACGGCGCCCGGCGGCTGGACGCGCTCGGCATCGGCCTCGGCATGCTCTGCCAGAACTACACCGGCAAGCGCCTGGTCCGCCTCGCCGGCGAAGGCTGCCGGGTACGGCTGCTGTTCCTCAACCCGGCGAGCAGCGCCACCCGCCGCCGCGAACGCGAACTCGGCCTCTCCCGCGGCGAGTTGTCCCGCTCCATCGAGATGAACATCATGCACGTGCGGCGGGTCCGGGCCCGGCTGCGGGACCAGGGCGGCTTCGAGATCAGGGTCTTCGACGAGACCCCGCGCTTCACCGCCTACCTGGTCGAGGGCCCCCGCCCCACCGGCCCGGTGGCCGGCCGCCGGGCCGGCCGCGACCTCGGCGTCATCCAGCCCTACCTGCGCCGCTCGCGCGGCATGGAGTCCCCGGCACTGATCCTGCGCGGCGGCGCCGGCCAGCAGCCCGGCGGCACCGAGCCGGGGCTGCTGGAGGTCTACCGCGAGGAGTTCGAGGGGGTCTGGGCGGACGCCCGGAACGTGTCCTGAGATATTCGCTGGTCGGCGGTGCCGTCCGGGTGTGACACTGCGCGCCGTGAACAGCCTCCCCGTCTGGACCCTGGAGCCCGCCGGGCCCGAGGACCTCGAACCCGTCGTCGAGCTCAAGGCCCGGGTCATGCGCGCCGACCTGGAACGCCTCGGGCGCTGGGACCCGAACCGCTCCCGGGAGCGGGTGCGGAAGTCCTTCTCCACCCGGCACACCTCGGTGCTGCTGGTCGAAGGCGCCTTCGCGGGCTCCGTCACGATCCGCCCCGACGGGCGCGGCGGGCGCGAGCTGGAGCTCTTCTACCTGGCCCCCCACCTCCAGGGCCGCGGCCTCGGCACCGCCGTCCTGCGCCACCTCCTCGCCGAGGCCGACGCCGCCGGCGAGCCCGTGCGCCTGACCGTCCTCCAGGGCAGCGCCGCCCGGCGGCTGTACGAACGGCACGGCTTCACGGTCGTCGAGGAGGACCCGGTCGACGTCACCATGCACCGGGAGCCGGCCCGCTGACCCCGACGGCGTCCGGCGCCCGGCGGCTGGCCGGAGCCCTCGGCGGGGCGTAACGATTCCCCCATCACCCCTGGTCAGGGCGGTCGTGGCCGTGGTAGGTGTAGCCCCCGTGAAGATCACGGGGGATGACGGGGCCGTACTGCGCCTCGAAGACGTACACCGCACCTACGGCACCGGCCCGGAGGCCGTCCGGGCACTCAGGGGGGTGGACGTCGGCTTCGACCGCGGCACGTTCACCGCCGTCATGGGGCCCTCCGGCTCCGGCAAGAGCACCCTGCTGCAGTGCAGCGCCGGCCTCGACCGACCCGACCGCGGCCGGGTCGTGCTGGACGGCACCGACCTCGCCGGGCTGACCGAGACCCAGCTGACCGTCCTGCGCCGACAGCGGCTCGGCTTCGTCTTCCAGGCGTTCAACCTGGTCGGCTCGCTCACCGCCGAACAGAACGTCGGCCTGCCGCTGCGCCTGGCCGGGCGCCGCCCCGACCGGGCCGAGGTCCACCGCGCGCTCGCCCAGGTCGGCCTCGGCGAGCGGGCCGGCCACCTGCCCTCCCAGCTCTCCGGCGGCCAGCAGCAGCGCGTCGCCATCGCCCGCGCCCTGATCACCAAGCCCCGGATGCTGTTCGCCGACGAACCCACCGGCGCCCTCGACAGCTCCAGCAGCCGCGACGTGCTCGCCCTGCTGCGCGACCTGGTCGACCGCGAGGGCCAGAGCACCGTCATGGTCACCCACGACCCGGTCGCCGCCGCCCACGCCGACCGGGTGCTCTTCCTCGCCGACGGCCGGATCGTCGACGACCTGCCCCGCCCGACCGCCCAGCAGGTCGCCGAGCGGATGACCGCCCTGGAGACGGCGGGGACGCCGGCATGACCTCGCTCGGGACCCTGCTGCCCGTCGCCGCCGCGAGCCTGCGCCGCCGCAAGGCCGCCTTCGCCGGCTCCTACGTCGCCCTCACCCTCGGCGTCACCCTGGTCGCCACCACCGGCAGCCTCCTCAACGAAACCGCCGGGGACGACTCCCCGCTCGGCGCGCCCTCGCTGCACAAGGTGCTCCAGTTCACCTCCGCGATGGCCGCCTTCGTCGCCGTCTTCGTGGTCGCCGGCACCTTCGCCTTCGCCGTCGCCCAGCGCCGCCAGGAGATCGCGATGCTGCGCGCCGTCGGCGCCACGCCCCGCCAGATCGTCCAACTGATCACCGGCGAGGCCGTCGTCGTCGCCCTCGCCTCCGCCATCAGCGGCTGCCTGCTCGCGCTGCCCGGCGCCCCCGCCCTCGCCTCCTGGCTGGTCGCCCGCGGCGCCGCCCCCGAGGGCTTCACCGCCCGGCCCGCCGCCGGCCCGATGCTGCTGGCCGCCGCCGTCGGCCTGGCGGTCGCGCTGCTCGGCGCCGTCACCGCCGCCGTCCGCGCCGGGCGGGTGCGCGCCGTCGAGGCGCTCGGCGACGCCGCCGCCGACCGCACGGTGATGACCGGGGCGCGCTGGGCCTTCGCCGTCCTCGGACTGCTCGGCCTGGTCGGCGTCGTCTCCTACTACCTGTCGGCGGCGTCGCTGCCGCCCGCCCCCGGCGACCAGCCGGACGACCCGCAGCTCGCCTCCCAGTGGGTGATGGGCGCCGACCTGGCCACCATCACCACCCTCGCCCTGTTCGCGCCCGTCGTCGTGCCCCTGCTGGTCCGACTGCTCAGCGCCCCGCTCGCCCGGCTCACCGCCGCCGCCCCGCTGCTCGCGCGGCAGAACGCGCTCACCGCCGTGCGCCGCACCGTCTCCACCGCCACCCCGGCCTTCCTCACCATCGCGCTCGCCGGCACCGCCGTCGGCTCCACCGCCGCCTTCGCCGACGCCATGACCGCCCAGGCCGGGGCCACCGCCGCCGCCCGCTACGTGCTGCGCCCCGGCGCCGCCCCGCTGCCCGCCGACGCCGCCCACCGGCTCACCGCCGGCCGGCCCGACCTGCACGCCACCGCCACCACCTCCACCGTGGTCACCGGCCTCGGCGCCGACCGGCCCGCCTTCGACGACCACGGCGAGGACTCGCCCGCCAGCGCGCCCTCCGCCGCCACCGTCGTCGACGGCGACCTCGCCACCGCCTGGACCCTGCCCGCCGTCGACGGCACCGCCGCCGACCTGCACGGCGCCACCCTCGCCGCCTCCACCGACCAGGCCCGCGGCCACGGCTGGAAGGTCGGCGACCAGGTCAACCTGCGCCTCGCCGACGGCACCGTCACCGGCCTGCGGCTCGCCCTCGTCTACCGCACCCAGCTCGGCCTGGACGAGGTCCTGCTCAGCGGCGACGCCGTCACCGGCCACCTCGACGGCGCCCGCCCCGGCGCCGTCCACCTCAGCGCCGAACCCGCCGACCGGCTCGGCGGCGTCCTCACCGACGCCCGCGACCCCGGCCCCGACCCGAACGCCCACTACGCCTGGATCGCCACCACCACCATCCTCGGCCCCGCCCTGCTCTACGCGCTGATCGCCATCGTCAACACCATGGTGATGAGCGCCGCCGACCGCCGCCGCGACTTCACCGTGCTGCGGCTGGCCGGGACGGTGCGCCGCCAGGTGCTGGGGATGGTGGCCCTGGAGGCCGCCCTGGTGGTGGCCACCGCCGCGGTCCTCGCCCTCGCCGTCACCGCGCTCACCCAGTACGGCACCACGGCCCTGCTCAACCACCGCGTCCTGGCCGGGCAGGCGAGCGTCGCCCTGCGGCTGCCCTGGCTGCCGCTGGCCGGCGGCGCGGTGCTCTGCCTGGCGCTCGCCGTGGCCGCCAGCACGCTGTCCGCGCGGGTCGCCCTCGCCGGCCGGGCGGCGGCCCGGTAGGCCGTCCGGCCGGCGACCCGCCGGTCGTCATCCGTCTCGGCCGCTCGGCCGCTCGGCCCCGGTGCGCACCTGCGCGCGCCGGGGCCGAGCGGTCGTGGCGTCCCGCGACCTCCTCACCTCCGGCCCGGTCGACCGGCCAAGCGGGCTCCGGGCAAGCGGAGTTGGACCTTCCGCCGACCCCCGCAGCCGGCCGGCCGGCACCCCGCAGCGCCCCCGGAAGCCCCCCGGAAGTCCCCCGGCCACCCCCGGACCGGCCGCCCTGACGGCCGGGTTGTCGGTGGGGCGGGTGATGATAGGGGCTGTTTCGCCGGAGGACGGAAGGACACACCTGATGAGCTGGTGGCAGCAGCCACTGGTCGGCTTCGACCTGGAGACCACGGGCACCGACCCGGCCGTGGACCGCATCGTCACGGCCGCCCTCGTGGACACCGTCGGCGCCGTCCGGGTGGATGCCGCCAACTGGCTGCTCGACCCCGGGGTGCCGATCCCCGCCGAGGCGGAGGCGATCCACGGCATCGGCGACACCCTGGCGCGCAGCAGGGGGCGGCAGGCCAAGGAGGCGGTCGAGGAGATAGCCGCGGCGCTCTGCGCGCGGATCGCGGACGGGCGGCCCGTGGTGGCCTTCAACGCCCCGTTCGACCTGTCCCTGCTCGACGCCGAGTTGCGCCGCCACGGGCTGCCCACGCTCGCCGAGCGCCTCGGCGCCCCGGTCGGGCCGGTGCTGGACGCGCTGGTCATCGACCGGGCGGTCGACAAGTACCGCAAGGGCTCGCGCACCCTCCAACGGGTCTGCGAGGTGTACGGGGTGGAGCTGACGGACGCCCACGAGGCGGGCAGCGACGCGCTGGCCGCCGTCCGGGTCGCCGTCGCACTGGCCGGGCGCTACCCGGCCGAGGTGGGGGAGGTGGCCCCGGCCGAACTGCACCGGCGCCAGATCGACTGGTACCGGGACTGGGCCGAGGGCCTCCAGTCCTGGCTGCGCCGCGGCAAGGACCCGCTCGCGGTGGTGGACCCGCGCTGGCCGTCCCGACCGTCCGGATGACCGGGGCCGCGGACCCGGTACGCCCGGACCACCCCGTGCGTCCCGTCCACCCCGTGCGTCCCGTCCACCCCGTGCGTCCCGTCCACCCCGTGCGCCCGGCGGTCCCGGCGGACCTGCCCGGCTTCCTGGCGCTCGCCGCCGAGGTCGAGCACTGGTTCGGCCCGATGGTGGCCGAGCCCGGCTTCCGCCGCGCGGTGGAGAAGGCCGTCGCCCGGGGCACCGCGACCGTCGCCGAGTCCACCGGGGGCCTGCTCGGCGGCCTGCTGTTCGGCCCCGCGCAGGACGGGCCGCACCACCTGCACTGGCTGGTGGTCGCCGACCGCGCCCGGGGCACCGGCGTCGGCCGGGCGCTGGTCGAGGACGCGCTGCGCCGCCACGTCCGCGCCCCGGGCACCGTCGAGGTGGTCACCTTCGGCCCGGACCACCCCGGGGCGGTGGCCAGCGGTGCCCGGGTGTTCTACGAGCGGCTGGGCTTCACCCCGGCCGCGGCCGCGGCCCCCGGGCCGGAGGGCGGCTCCCGGCAGGTCTACCGGCGCCGGTTCGGCTGACGGGTTCGGCTGAGGGGCTCGGCCGACGGGTTCGGCCGCGGTCCGACCGAGCGGTCCGGCCGAGCGGTCCGATGTCCGTCACTGGAGGTCCAGTCCGACCGGGTGCGTCACGTCCACCGGGCAGGCGAACACGTGCAGTTCCCCGTGCCGCCCGACCGACAGGTCCGGATCCCCGCCGCTCTCCACCGTCAGCAGGTGCGCCATCCGCGCGCCGCAGCGGCCGCAGTCGACCGGGACGAGGTCGGTGAGGTGCCAGGACGGCCAGCCGCCCAGCTTCCAGCCGTCCGCCCGGCCGAGGTCCCGCTGGTACCCGATGCCCCGCCGCTCGGCGAACTCCTCGACGGCGCGGGCGAGTTCCGGGGGCAGGTCGTCCCGGTCGGGCAGGTCGAGGAGCTGTTCGGGGCGCACCGCGCACGGGCGCGGCAGGTACTCCGGCGCGCTGTGGCGGGGCGGCGGGGGAGTGGCCGGGGCGAGGTCGGCGGCGCGCTGCCAGTGGAGTTCGACGGCGGGGCCGTAGTAGTAGCGCTCGCCCTGGATGTCGTCGTGGTCGTTGGGGCACCAGAGCACCTGGAGCAGGTCGGTGCCGTGCGGCCGGGGCAGGTGCGGGGCGTCCTCGGCGCGGATCCGGGCGAGCGGGACCAGCGCCGTCGCGGCGGCGGGTGGTTCCGGGGTCCTGCGGGGGAGGACGTCCTCCTCCTCGGGGTGGCGCGCGGTGCAGTGCGGCCAGGGCTCGCCGGTCGGCCACTGGGCCGGGCCGCCGATCCGGCTCGCCCCGGGGTCGCCGGGGTCGGCGGGGGCACCGCCGGGGGCGGCGTACGGGTGCAGCAGGGTGGCGGGCCGCAGGTGGCGGGCCAGGCCGGGGACGGCGGCGACGAGGGCGGCGGTGTCGGTCACGGCCGCCCACCCTACGGGCCGCGGTCCAACGGCCTTACGCGGCGGGGAAGTCGAAGGTGTACCCCTGGGCGACGAGCCAGGGCAGCAGCTGCTTGAGCGCGGCCACGGTCTGGCTGCGGTCGCCGCCGCCGTCGTGCATCAGGATCACGCCGCCGGGCTTGAGCTGGCTCTGCACGGTGGAGACGATCGCGGCCACGCCCGGGCGGGACCAGTCGCGGGGGTCGACGGACCAGCCGAGCGAGTCCATCCCGAGCCCGGCGGCGATGTGCTCGTTGTCGGCGTTGAAGCCGCCGCCCGGGGCGCGGAACCAGCCGACCCGGGTGCCCGGCCCGCCGGCCTTGACGATCATGTCGCGGGCGGCGGAGATCTCGTACACCGCCTTGTCGTGCGGGAGCTTCTCGAACGGCTGGGGGTGGTGGACGCTGTGGTCGCAGAGCCGGTGGCCCTCGGCCAGCACCCGCTTGACCAGGGCCGGGTTGGCGGCGGCGTTCTGGCCGATCTCGCAGAAGGTGGCCTTGACGTGGTACTGGGCGAGCAGGTCGAGGACCTGGCCGGTGGCCGGGCCGGGGCCGTCGTCGAAGGTGAGGGCGACGGTGCGGCCGCCGGAGGCGGTGGAGCCGATCACCTTGGTGGCCTGGCCGGGGTGCGCGGGCGGCGCGGCGGGGGTGCCGGTGGGAGTGCCGGGGGCGCCGGGGGTGGCGCCGGGGGTGGTGCCGACCGGCTTGCCGGTGGCCGTGGCCGTGGCCGTGGCCCGGCCGGGGTCGGCCGGAGCGGTGGGCGTGCGCGGCTGGGCGGCGTCCGAGCCGGGGGCCGGAGCGGTGCCGGCCGCGGTGCCGTTCCCGGTGCCCGTGCCGTTCCCGGTGCCCGTGCTGTTCGCGGCGCCCGGGGTGGTGGCGGTCGGGGTGGGCTGGAGCGCCCCGCTGGCGGTGCCGCACGCGGACAGGCCCAGGACGGCGGCCACCGCGATGCAGCCCGCGAGCAGCCGGTTGCGGTGGGGGCGAAGGGGGCTGCGACGGGTGGGGGTCCGGTGCATGGCGGCGGCTCCTGAGGGGCGAGAAGGGGGCCGATCCCGGAGGCCGATCCCTCGGTCAGGATGACTGTGCGATAGGACGCCGATCGTACGTGTCCCGGTTGCGCGCCGGACCGTTCCGCCTTAAGAGTCTTCTCACACCCGCCGGGGTCGGCCTCCGCCGCCCGGGGGAGGTATCGGGGAGGCGGCGGGGGCAGCGGCGGAGGAGGCGGCGGCCCGCCGTCAGAACGGGTACCAGCGCACCCCGGTGGCCCCCTCCCGGAGCGAGTCGACCCGGCGCCGGAACTCCGCGAGCGCCGCCGGGTTCCCGGCCGCCTGCTGGGCGACCCAGGAGGCGCTGGCGGTCTCCCGGGCCCCGCGCAGCACCGCGAAGCCGGACCAGTCGCGCACGTCCCGGCCGTAGGCCGCGGTGAACGCCAGGTAGTCCTCCTCGGGCACCCCGTAGCGGTCGTGGGCGAGCGCCAGGACCACCAGGTCGTGCTCGCGCAGGTCCCGGGAGAAGGTCTCCAGGTCGAGCAGCACCGGCCCGTCCGGTCCGACGTGGACGTTGCGCGGCAGCGCGTCGCCGTGGATCACTCCGGGCGCGAGCTCCGGCACCAGGCCGGGCAGGGCGGCCGCGAAGGCGTCCCGGCGCTCGCGCAGGAAGGCGACGTCCGCCGGGTCGACCTGCCCCTCGGCGGAGGCCAGCCAGCGCTCCACCGGCGCCAGCAGGTCGCGCCCGTCGAGCGGGAAGGGCGGCAGCGGCAGGGCGTGCAGGGCGCGCAGCAGCGGGGCGAGGTCGGCCGGGCGGGAGGGCCGGACGGCGGGGGCGAGCCGGTGCCAGAAGGTGACCGGGTGGCCGTCGGCCCGGTGCGGCCCGGCCTCGACCCGCTCGTACGGGCGGACCACCGGGATGCCCTGCCCGGCCAGCCAGTGCGCGACGGCCAGTTCCCGCCGGGCCCGGTCGTACAGTCCGGGGCCGCGGCCGACCTTGGCGACCACGGCCGGGTCGCCGAGGTCGAAGACGGCGTTCTCGCCGAGCGCGAGCAGCCGCGCCCCGTCGGGGGCGGGCAGTCCGGCGGCGGCGCAGGCGCCGGTGAGCAGCAGCCGGGCGCGGGCCTCGTCGAAGGGGATCATGGCTGGGCTCCGTTCCGCCGGTGTTCATCCGGGGGATTCCGGACGGTGATCATCATGACGCACGGAGCGGCGGGCCCCGGGGCGGCCGGGCGAGCGGGCCCCGGGGCGGCCGGGCGGTGCCGTGGGGGTTTCCCCTGGTTCGCTACCCCTAGGCCTCCTCCTCCGAGGTAGGGGGTGGACTCCACCCTGAGGGGGAGAAGGCTCCACCCGGAGCACGAGGCCAACGGCAGCGCGGCCGGGAGAGACTGGGGCGGGGCCGGTTCGGGGTGGCCCCGCAACGGGGGTTGGACCACGGGGGCTTTCTTGCCGCACGGCGAGCACGTACTCGTAGGATGACGCCCAGACCTACTTACCTGCCGACCGGCTAGTGGACGCCAGTGCGCGTCCGGCCCGGTCCTGCCGTCGCCCAGCGTCCCGTCCCCCAAGGGCTGCGGTGAACCATGCCCAGGAGGCATCGAGCATGTTCCACCGACTAGGACAATTCGCCGTACGCCGTGCGTGGTGGGTGATCGCCGCGTGGCTCGTCGCCATGGTCGCGATCTTCATATCCGCGCCCAAGGTGAGCTCCCAGACGGACGAGGCGTCGTTCCTGCCCAAGCACTACGAGTCCATCCAGGCCGCCGAGGTGCAGGCCAAGGCCTTCCCGGCCGCCTTCACCCCGGACGCCCTCATCCTCTTCGAGCGCAACGACGGCGCCGCGCTCACCGACGCCGACACCAAGGCCATGGGCAAGCTGACCCAGGACCTCGCCGGCAAGAAGATCGACGGCGTCGAGGCGGTCAACCCGCCCGCCGACAAGCTCGGTTACTCCGAGGACCACAAGTACGCGCTGGGCACGGTCGCCATCGCCAAGGACAAGCAGCAGGACCCGAAGGCGGTCGCGGACGTCGCCAAGGCGCTGCGCAGCGACGGCAAGGACCTGGCGGGCCCCACCGGACTCAAGTTCCAGCTCGGCGGCTCCGCCGCCCAGACCCTGGACCAGCAGGAGTCCTCCAGCGACACCGAGGGCCTCATCACCATGGCCACCCTGGTGCTGGTCATCGTGATCGTCGGCATCATCTTCCGCAGCGTCCTGGCCGGCCTGCTGCCCATCCTGGTCTCGCTGATCATCGCCCTGCCGACCTCCATGGGACTGATCAACTACGCCACCAAGGCCTTCGACCTCAAGAGCACGGCGATCCTCACGCCGATCCTGATCGTCGTCGTGCTCGGCGTCGGCACCGACTACTTCCTCTTCCTCGCCTTCCGCTACCGCGAACGACTGCGGGCCGGTGAGGACCGCAAGTCCGCCGTCGTCAACGCCGTCGGCCGGGTCGGCGAGGCGATCGCCTCCGCCGCCGGCGCCGTCACCATCGCCTTCGCCGCGCTGGTCCTCTCCAGCCTCGGCATGTTCCAGGCCCTCGGCCCGGCGCTGGCCATCGCGGTCGTCGTCACCGCCCTCGCCTCCGTCACCCTGGCCCCGGCCCTGCTCGCCGTCATCCCCGCCCGGGCCGTCTTCTGGCCCGGCAAGAAGTGGATGCGGGAGCCCGGCGACGCGCGCTTCACCGCGCTCGGCCGGGTCGTCGAGAAGCGCCCGGCGCTCACCGCCCTCGCCTCCGGCGGCGTGCTGGTCGCCCTGACCCTCGGCGCCCTCGGCTACAACGGCCTGTTCGACATGACCAGCGGCTCGATGCCGAAGACCGTCGAGTCGATGGTCGTCCAGGACACCATGTCCACCGCGTTCTCC
Organism: Kitasatospora sp. NPDC001309; assembly: GCF_042896295.1. NCBI lineage: Bacteria > Bacillati > Actinomycetota > Actinomycetes > Kitasatosporales > Streptomycetaceae > Kitasatospora > Kitasatospora sp. NPDC001309. The sequence goes on from NZ_JBIAXC010000073.1 coordinate 30,062, forward strand.
AAGGGCGCCGCCTCCCCCAGCCAGGTCTTCCTGAGCAGCACCGACGGCAGGAAGCTCGACCCGGCCTCCTTCCCGGCCTACGCGGACAAGCTCCACGTCGCCGGCGTCGCCCAGGTCTTCGCACCCGCCCCCACGACCGCCGCGAGCCAGAACAAGACCATCAGCGACGACGGCACCACGGCCCAGTTCACCGTGATGCTCAAGGACGAGCCCTCCAGCAACGAGGCCATCGCCACCGTCACCGAACTGCGCGCGGTCGCCCACGCCCAGGCCCCGGCCGGCACCGAGGCCAAGGTCGGCGGACTCAGCTCGGTGTTCAAGGACATCAACCTGGCGATGACCCACGACTACAAGCTGGTCTTCCCGATCGCCGGGCTGCTCATCCTGCTCATCCTGGCGCTCCAGCTGCGCAGCGTCGTCGCCCCCTGGTACCTGATGGCCTCGGTCGGCCTCGGCTTCGGCGCCACCCTCGGCGCCGCCACGCTGCTCTTCCAGAAGATCGGCCACGAGACCGGCCTGATGTTCATGATGCCGATCCTGATCTACCTCTTCGTGGTGGCGATCGGGACCGACTACAACATCCTGATCATCGCCCGCCTGCGCGAGGAGGCCCGCGCGGGCCGCACCCCGCGCGAGGCGGCCCGCGAGGCGCTGCGCCACGCCGGTCCGACCGTCGCGGCGGCGGGCTTCATCCTGGCGGCCTCGTTCGGGACCTTCATGCTCGCGGGCAACAGCTTCATGCTGGAGTTCGGCTTCGCCATGGCCTTCGGCATCGTGCTGGCGGCCTTCGTGATGGCGATGTTCTTCACCCCGGCGCTCACCGCGCTGATCGGCAACAAGGCGTGGTGGCCCGGCCACGGCGGTGACGCCCGTCCGAGTGAGGGCCACGCCCCGCGGGTCGGCAGCACCATGCCGCCGGAGCCGGTCGGCCGGCACTGACCCGAGGGCCCGGCGACGGGCCGCACAGCAGACGGCGCCCCGCTCCGGCGGGGCGCCGTCCCCTCTTTCCAGGGGGGCCAAACGTGATCTGTCGAGCAGAAAAGTCCCCGGTCAATCGGGGTGCGACCGTGCTACAGTCGAGGCAGTTGCAGTTTTGGTTCCCATGAACGTGTGTGTGCGCCTGCTGGTACCAACCAACAGGCGCATTTGTTTTGTCCGGTGTTTCAGTCTCCGGATGGGGATCGCGGCTACTTGGGGACTCACGAGGTGTGGGTCCCTGATGCCCCAAGTATGAGGAGACGGTTATGGCTACCGGCACCGTGAAGTGGTTCAACAGCGAAAAGGGCTTCGGCTTCATCGAGCAGGACGGCGGCGGCCCGGACGTCTTCGCCCACTACTCGAACATCCAGGCCAACGGCTTCCGCGAGCTCGTCGAGGGCCAGCGCGTCGAGTTCGACGTCACCCAGGGCCAGAAGGGCCCGCAGGGCGAGAACATCCAGGTCATCGCCTGACGTTCAGCCTCTCAGCTGACACGTGATCCTGTGATCTCGTGAAGCGGGGGCCCGTACCGCTCGGCGGTGCGGGCCCTCGTTCATGCCGCAGTACGGCCGGGGCGGCGCACTCCACTCAGACGGCCGACCAGTCCGCGAACGCGGGCTGCCGACCGACGTACGGAGAACCCGTGACCACCCCTGCCCGCACGCCCCGCGACCGAGGCGACCGCACCACCGACCGTTCCGCCGCACGCACCGGCGACCGCACGGCCGAAGGCCGCACCGGCCGCCCCCGCCGCACCGGCGACAACCCCGAGCGCGCCCGCCGCACCGGGGAGGGCGCCGCCGCCGCCGACCGCACCCGCAAGCCCCGGGGCCGCACCGGCGCCCCCAAGGCCACCCGCACCGCCGTGGCGGAGCCCGCCGACTTCACCGTCGTCGAGGGCACCCCGGCCCGGCCCCCGGCAGCCTCCTTCGGCGAGCTCGAACTGCCCAAGGCGATCCTCTCCGCGCTCACCCGCGAGGGCGTCACCGAGCCGTTCCCGATCCAGGCCGCCACCCTGCCCGACTCGATCGCCGGGCGCGACGTCCTCGGCCGCGGCCGCACCGGCTCCGGCAAGACCCTCGCCTTCGGCCTGCCGCTGCTCGCCCGCACCGCCGGGCGCCGCGCCGACTCCCGGCACCCGCTGGCGCTCGTCCTGGTGCCCACCCGCGAGCTCGCCCAGCAGGTCACCGACGCGCTCACCCCGTACGCCACCGCCGTCAACCTGCGGATCACCACCGTCGTCGGCGGCATGGGCATCAGCCGGCAGGCCAACGCGGTGCGCCGCGGCACCGAGGTCCTGGTCGCCACCCCCGGCCGACTGGACGACCTGATCGGCCGCGGTGACGTCAACCTGTCCGACGTCGCCATCACGGTCCTCGACGAGGCCGACCAGATGGCCGACATGGGCTTCCTCCCGCAGGTCAGCCGGCTGCTGGAGCAGGTCGCCGAGGGCGGGCAGCGGATGCTGTTCTCCGCCACCCTGGACCGCAACGTGGACCGGCTGGTCAAGCGCTTCCTGACCGACCCGGTCACCCACTCGGTCGACCCCTCGGCCGGCGCGGTCACCACCATGGACCACCACGTCCTGCAGCTGGAGCCCACCGACAAGGCCTCCGCCACCGCGCACATCGCCTCCCGCGACGGCCGGGTGATCATGTTCGTGCACACCAAGCACGGCGCCGACCGGCTCGCCAAGCAGCTGCGCGCCAGCGGCGTGATGGCCGCCGCCCTGCACGGCGGCAAGTCCCAGCCGCAGCGCAACCGGGTGCTGGACCAGTTCCGCGAGGGCGAGGTCACCGCGCTGATCGCCACCAACGTGGCCGCCCGCGGCATCCACATCGACGGCCTCGACCTGGTCGTCAACGTCGACCCGCCGATCGACCACAAGGACTACCTGCACCGCGGCGGCCGCACCGCCCGGGCCGGCGAGTCCGGCACCGTCGTCACCCTCGTCCTGCCCGAGCAGCGCCGCGAGGTCAACCGGCTGATGACGGTCGCCGGGATCCGCCCGACCGTCACCAAGATCCGCCCCGGCGACGCCGAGCTGTCCCGGATCACCGGCGCCCGCACCCCCAGCGGCGTCGCGGTCGCGCTGGTCGTCCCGGCCGCCGCCCAGCCCGCGGCCCCGGCCGCCTCGGCCGACGGCAAGGGCGCCGGCAAGTCCGGCAACCCGCGCCGCCGCCCCGCCAAGCGCTCCGGGCTGCCCGCCGACGTCGACATGAACGGCAACCCGCGCCGCCCGCGCCCCAAGCAGCGCCTCGGCGCCGCCACCCAGGGCGAGCGGCCGCAGGCCGCCGGGTTCATCGGGCGCTCCTCCGGCCGGGCCCGGCCGGGCAGCGGCTCCCAGTCCGGCGGCAACTACGGGACGGGGCGCCAGCGCCGCAAGTTCGACTGACGGCCGTCCCGGCCTCCCGGCCCCGGCCCCGGTTTCGCCGAACGGGCCCCGTGCTCCCCTGTGGTGGGGAGCACGGGGCCCGTTCCGCGTTTCCGGGCCGCCCGTTTCCGGGCCGTCCGAGCGACTGCCGACCGAACAGCTGGCGTGAATCCGTTGAAGCTCGCCTTGAACGAGAGCTTGACGGTGACCCGGCGAACCCCGATTCTTCTACACGGCCCACACAACTGCCGCACAGTCACCACCAGTGCACAGACGTCGTGTTGACGCGATTCGCCGACCGGAAGGACCACCGTCCCGATGCGCCGAACCTCCGCCCTGCTGACCACCGCCCTGCTCGCCGGGGCCGCCGCCCTGGCCGCACCCGCCACCTCCGCCCAGGCCGCGCCCTCCTGCGGCGCCTACGTCGCGGGCTGGAGCGCGATCGGCAGCTGCAGCGGCCTCGACCCGATGCAGACCTGGACCGTCGCCGCCACCTGTTACTACTGGAACTCCACCCACACCGTGCAGTTCACCCGCCCCGCGATCGGCGGCGTGGCGATCGGGGACGGCAGCGTCTCCGCGGCCTGCGGCATCGGCGACAGCGTCATGTTCCCGCGCGTCATCCTGGGCGCCACCCCGCCGGCCGGCCCGACCGGCCAGATCACCGGCTACGCCAACAAGTGCGTCGACGTGAAGGGCGCCAACCTCGGCAACGGCACCCCCGTCCAGATCTACGACTGCAACGGCTCCGTCGCGCAGAAGTGGCGGATCGGCGTCGACGGCACCGTCCGCGCCCTCGGCAAGTGCATGGACGTCGCCGGCGGCGGCACCGCCAACCACACCATGGTCCAGCTCTACGACTGCAACGGCACCGGTGCCCAGCAGTGGCAGGCCCGCTCCGACGGCTCGCTCTACAACCCGCAGTCCGGCCGCTGCCTGGACGACCTCGGCTTCGCCACCAACAACGGCAACCAGCTCGGCATCTGGGACTGCAACGGCGCCGCCAACCAGAAGTGGAACCTCCCGGCCTGACGCACCACCACCGGAGCCGGGTCCGCCGCCCGCACCCCCGTCGGGCGGCGGACCTCCCCTCTTGCGGAGCCCGGGACGGGATCCCCGCCCGCCCCGACGGCGCCCTCTACCAGCTCTCCGGCGGCCTCGCCGACGCCGACGCCGGCCACCCGGGCGACACCTCCACCCTCCGCCGGGTCCGACCCGGCCCCACCCCGAGGGCGCGCACGGCACCGGCCGTGCGCGCCCTCGGTGCTGCCGCTAGGGCCTGTCCGGCGGATCTTGGCAGATCAGCGCGCGGCGTTGGGCGCCCGGCTGGGCGTGCGCCCGAGTCGGCCTCGTACTGGACGTAC
>NZ_JBIAXC010000074.1:0-30155 GCF_042896295.1 Kitasatospora sp. NPDC001309
GAACCCGGAAGCTAAGCCTCACAGCGCCGATGGTACTGCAGGGGGGACCCTGTGGGAGAGTAGGACGCCGCCGAACAATCATTCAGAGAAGGCCCACCCGGGTGACCGGGTGGGCCTTTTCGCATTTCCGGGACATTCCAAGGACCATCGACTCGAAGGATCATCGGCCCGGTCCGGTGTTGCTCCTACCACCACCAGGTGGTCCTAGGTCTACCCCGGAACTGGGGTGCCATGGCCAGTGTCCGGAGCGGGTCGTTCGTGAACACTGATGAAGGACGATCGGTACCGGCATCAGGAGTTTGCGTGACCACAGACACTCGTACGAGCGGCACGTCCGTCCGTGCGCAGACCCAGGTGGCCTTCCAGGCCGGCGGCCAGGGCCTGGCCCGGCTGGCCCAGGTGGTGCTGGGTGCCGTGCCGGGGTTCGTGCTGCCGGTGGGGGCGGCCGTCGTCGCGGGGGTGGTGACGGCGCAGGTCATGGAGTTCTACTACCCGGCGGCCCTGATGGCGCTCGCGGCTGCGGCGGTCGCCGGCTCCGCGGTCGCGGCCGCCTGCATCCGCCCGACGGCCGATCGGACGCGGCGGATGCTGGAGCGCTGGTACGGCATCCGGCTTCCCGCGGTCTACCAGCCGCTGCCGAAGCTGGAGTTGGACGATCGGGGGCACTGGTGGACGGGTTACTCGTACCACCGCTCGCAGACGGTCGCGAAGTACGCGCAGCTGGTCCACTGGGGCCTGCGGGACCGCACCACCCGGGCCGAGATGCTCTGGCTGGTCGTGAACCCGGCCCTGGCCGCGCTGCTGGGCGGCGCGGTGGTCCTCCTGCTGGTGCTGGGGACGGCGTTCGCGCTGGGCGGCGCGGTGCCGGCGGACGGCTTCGGCCCGTTCAGCTCGCGGATGACACGGGTCACGCTGAGCCTGCTGATCGGGGCCGGCATGGTCCTGATCGGGATACTCCTCGCCCCGTACGCGGTGCGGGGGTACGTGGAGGCGGCCCGCCGGGTGCTGGACCAGGACGGCCGGGCGTCGCACGCCCAGCTGACCAAGCGGGTGGCCCAGTTGACCGAGACCCGGGCCGACGCGGCGGGCAGCCAGGCGGCCGAGCTGCGACGCATCGAGCGGGATCTCCACGACGGCGCGCAGGCGCGGCTGGTCGCGATCGGGATGACGCTGGGCACGATCGAGCACCTGATGGAGACGGACCAGGCGGCCGCGCGGGAGCTCCTCTCCGAAGCGCGGCAGTCCTCGGCCCGGGCGCTGCAGGAGTTGCGCGACCTGGTCCGCGGCATCCATCCGCCGGTGCTCGCCGAGCGCGGACTCGGCGACGCCGTCCGGGCCCTGGCGCTGGACAGCGCGTTGCCGACCGAGGTGTTCGTGAGCCTGCCGGACCGACTGCCGGCTCCGGTCGAGGCGGCGGTCTACTTCAGCGTCAGCGAGCTGCTGGCCAACGCGGCCAAGCACTCGGAGGCCGAGCAGGTGTGGGTGGACATCCTCTACCGGGCCGGAATCCTCCGGGTCACGGTGACGGACGACGGTGTGGGCGTGGCGGATCCGTCGCGGGGTACGGGCCTGCGCGGGATCGAGCGTCGATTGGGTACCTTCGACGGTGTCCTCGCCATCGACAGCACGTCCGGCGGTCCCACCACCATCACCTTGGAGTTGCTGTGCGAGTTGTCCTCGCCGAGGACCTCTACCTCCTCCGCGAAGGCCTGATCCGTCTGCTGGAAGCGCACGGCTTCACCATCGCGGCGGCCGTGGAGACCGGCCCCGAGCTGCTGGAGGCGCTGCTGACCCACCGCCCGGACGTGGCGGTGGTGGACGTGCGGCTGCCCCCGACGCTCACCGACGAGGGGCTCCAGGCCGCGCTCAAGGCGCGCCAGGAGATCCGGGGCCTGCCGGTGCTGGTGCTCTCCCAGCACGTCCAGCAGCTCTACGCGCGGGAGTTGCTGGCCGACGGCACGGGCGGGGTGGGCTACCTGTTGAAGGACCGGGTGTTCAACGCGGGGCAGTTCATCGACGCGGTCCGCCGGGTGGCGGCGGGCGGGACGGCGATGGACCCTGACGTGATCGCCAAGCTGATGCAGACCACCTCGCGCCGCCCGGGGCCGCTGCTCGGGCTGTCCCCGCGCGAGCGCGAGGTGCTGGAGCTGATGGCCGAGGGCTGCTCCAACTCGGCGATCGCCGCCCGCCTCTCGGTGAGCGACGGAGCGGTGGCCAAGCACATCGCCAACATCTTCAGCAAGCTCGGGCTCGCCCCCGACGAGGATGCCAACCGCCGGGTGATGGCCGTCCTGGCCTACCTCAACGGCACGGCGGGGCAGAGCCGCTGACGGCCCGACCGGTGCCGGCGCCCCGGGTGCGGTGGGTACTGTGACACCCCAGGCTGCGGAAACGCTGAAACACCCGTACGAGTAAACTCCGGTGGGCCGAGCCCGGACGCTGTTCAGCCGTCCGGCGGCCCGACTGGCGGGAACCGGCAGCCGATGCGCGTACGGCAGCAGCCGACATCCAGGGGTTGATAGACGTAATGGCACGCCCAACGCTCACCAAGGCCCATCGCGGCCTGCTCGGCCTGGTCGCGGCCGGGGCCTGCATCATCTCGGGCATCGGGTTCGCGGGCTCGTACAACGCGGTGCGCGAGCTGGCCCTGGAGAAGGGCTTCGGTGCCTTCTCCTACGCCTTCCCGATCGGCGTGGACGCGGGCATCGTGGTGCTCCTCGCCCTCGACCTGGTGCTGACCTGGCTGCGGATCCCCTTCCCGATGCTGCGGCAGACCGCCTGGCTGCTGACCGTCGCCACCATCGCCTTCAACGCGGCGGCCTCCTGGGGCGACCCGCTCGGCATGGGGATGCACGCCGTCATCCCGGTGCTGTTCGTCGTCGTGGTCGAGGCCTCCCGGCACGCGGTCGGCCGGATCGCGGCGATCACCGCGGACCGGCACATGGAGTCGGTCCGGGTGATGCGCTGGATACTCTCCCCGGTGCCGACCTTCCGGCTCTGGCGGCGGATGAAGCTCTGGGAGCTCCGCTCCTACGAGGAGGTCATCCGGCTGGAGCAGAACCGGCTGGTCTACCGGGCGCAGCTGCGCTTCCGCTACGGCCGCGGCTGGCGCCGCTCGGCGCCGATCCAGGCGCTGCTGCCGCTCAAGCTCGCCAAGTTCGGGGTCCCGCTGGACCCGTCGCTGCTCGACCGGCTGGACGAGGAGGGCCGCGAGCGCGAGGCCAAGGTCGCCCTGGCGGAGCAGCCGTCCCCGGAGCTCGGGGCCCAGCCCCAGCAGGCCCGGGCCGCGGCGATCGCCGCCCCGGTCCCGGTCCCGGCCGGAGCCCAGCAGCACCAGGCCGCACCGGCGGCCCCGGCCGACCAGCCGCAGTCCCAGCCGCAGCCCCAGCCCGAGGCCCCCGCAGCCGCGGCCCCGATCGCGCCGGAGGTCGCCGCACCGATGCTGGCGAGGCTGCACGCCGTCCGGCTGCGTGCCGCCCAGGAGCCGGAGGCGGAGGAGGCCGCCGCCCCGCAGCCGCGCGGCGAGGAGCTGAACGTCTGGACCGAGCGCCCGGTCCGCACCACCGGCCACTCGGTCGACGCCGCCCCGGGCGGTCGGGTCCCGGGCCAGGCCTCCCCGTGGTTCAAGCCCCCGCGCCCGGCCGCGGAGGAGCCCGCCGCCGGTCCCCGGCCGCAGGGCCAGCAGCAGGCCTCCGTCCAGCCCGGCACCGAGGCGACCGCCGAGCCGGCGGTCGAGTCGCAGCACCGTCAGCCGGCCGCCCAGGCCGAGCACCGCGCCCGGCCCGAGCAGTCCGCGCCGGCCGAGGAGCCCGCTCAAGGCGTCCCCACCGAAGCCGACCCGGCACCCGTGCAACTGGACGAGGACATCGCCTACGACGGCCTGGTCTCCTACATGGACAGCTACGGCCACCAGCCCGACCCGCCTCGCCTCGCCGCCTGGCTGACCACCGAGTACGGGGTCACCGGCAAGGGGCCGGACGGTGCGGTCCACCCCAAGGAGGTCGCCGAGCTCTACCCGCTGCTGCGCGACCGCTACCTGGCCGCCGGGCGGGACTGAGTCCGCGCGGCCCCCGCGCCGACACCCCGCGTCCACCGCTCGGTCGGCCATTGACGCCCGACCCGGCCGGAGTTACCTTCGCCTCAACAAATTGTTGAAGCGCTGGTTCGGCATGGAGGAGTGCGGATGTCGCAGGTCGAGGTCGACGGAACCGGACCGACGGGCGGGGCCTCCTTCTCCGCCGCCGCCCGCGCCGCCGTGGAGGCGCTGCTCGCCCCCGTGGACGCCGACCTGGCGCGCCGCTACCCGGGCGAGACCGGCACCCGGCAGCCGGTGCACACCGTCTACGTCCCCGCCGACGTCTTCCGCGCCGACACCGTACGGGAGTGGGGCCGCCAGGCCCTGGAGGCCTTCGACACCCACGCCGGCACCCCCGCCGAGCTCGCCCGCGCCCTCGGCGTCGCCGACGACGCCCTGCTCGCCGACGTGCACGCCCGGGTCCGGGCCAAGCTGGAGCGCGAGCCGGTCGAGGACCTGCGGATCGACTTCGAGGACGGCTACGGGCCCCGCCCCGACGCCGAGGAGGACGCCGCCGCCGTCCGGGCCGCCGAACTGGTCGCCGCCGCCGTGGCGGGGGGCAGCGCGCCGCCGTACGTCGGTATCCGGGTCAAGTGCATGGAGGCGCCCGTCCGGGCCCGCGGCATCCGCACCCTGGAGCTCTTCCTCGCCACCCTGCTGGCGAACGGCGGCCTGCCCGACGGCCTGGTGCTTACCCTGCCCAAGGTGACCTACGCCGAGCAGGTCACCGCGCTGGTCCGGCTGCTGGAGGACTTCGAGCGCCGGGCCGGGCTGCCCGCCGGCCGGATCGGCTTCGAGATCCAGATCGAGACCACCCAGGCGATCCTCGGCCCGGACGGCCGGGCCACCGTCGCCCGGATGATCGAGGCCGCCGAGGGCCGGGCCACCGGACTGCACTACGGCACCTTCGACTACAGCGCCTCCTGCGGCGTCAGCGCGGCCCACCAGAGCATGGACCACCCGGTCGCCGACCACGCCAAGGCGGTCATGCAGGTGGCCGCGGCCGGTACCGGCGTCCGGCTCTCCGACGGCTCGACCAATGTGATCCCCACCGGCACGACCGAGCAGGTGCACGCCGCCTGGAAGCTCCACCACGACCTGGTCCGCCGCTCGCTCGCCCGCGCCTACTACCAGGGCTGGGACATGCACCCGGCGCACCTGCCGACCCGCTACGTCGCGGTGTACTCCTTCTACCGGGAGGGCCTGGCGGCGGCCGCCGCCCGGCTCGCCGCGTACGTCGCCAAGGCGGGCGGCGACGTGATGGACGAGCCGGCCACCGCCCGGGCGCTCAGCGGCTACCTGCTGCGCGGCCTGGACTGCGGCGCCGTCGACTCGGCCGAGGTCACCGCGCTGACCGGTCTGGACCGAGCGCAGCTGGACGCCCTGGCCGGCCGCTGACCCCCAGGCCCAGGCACCGCGCCCGAGCCCGGGCCCGGCCCCGTCGGCCCCGGCCGTGCGCCAACTAGGCTGGCGGTGCCGCCCCGGACCCCCGGTGCGCGCACCGCCAGCCGTCGCCGTTCCCGGGAGAACCACCGCGCCATGTCCGCCACGCCGGAACCGACCGCCAGGCCGTACCTCACCATCCGGCGGGCCGGCAGCCACGAGACCGAGATCAAGAAGTCCCGCTTCATCTGCCACCTCGCCCGGGTCTCGGACGAGGACGAGGCGCAGGCCTTCATCGCGGGCGTGCGCAAGCAGTACTGGGACGCCCGGCACAACTGCACCGCCTTCGTGGTCGGCGAGGAGCAGCGCCGCGAGCGCTCCAGCGACGACGGCGAGCCCGGCGGCACGGCCGGGGTGCCGATGCTGGAGGTCCTGCGCCGACGCGGCCTGACCGACACCGTCGCCGTGGTGACCAGGTACTTCGGCGGGATCAAGCTCGGCGCGGGCGGCCTGGTGCGGGCGTACGGGAACGCGGTGTCGGCGGCGGTCGACGAGGTCGGACTGCTGGAGCGGCGCCCGGTCGCCCTGCTCGCGGTGACGGCGGACCACGTGCGCGCCGGGCGGGTGGAGAACGACCTGCGGGCCGCCGGGTACGCGGTGAGCGACCTCGCCTACGAGGCGGCCGGGGTGCGGATCGAGGTGGGCGTGCCGGAGCCGGAGGTGGCCGGGTTCCACACCTGGCTGGCCGAGGCGACCGGCGGCACCGCGGTCGCCGTGCCGGCCGGGCGCACCCACGTCGAGGTACCGGTCTGAGCCGCGCGCTCCGCCCGCCCGGCGGCGGGCCGGGGGACCGACTTCCGGACGCGCGTCCGGCCGGCGCCCGGGGGCCGAACCCGTGGTAGCGCTCGCCCACCACTCCGCGCCGCCGCGCCAGCCGGTGGCCGGACCGGTGCCCGAGCCCGCCGGGAGGTGTCGCTGCCCGTAGCCGAAGGCTCGCGCCACGCGGAAGACGGCTTGAACAGATTCACTCGAACGTAGTCTCGTGGCCCGGAGTTGGAACTTCCGCTCCGGGCCGTGGCGTTTCCTGGGCAAGGTTCCGGCCGAACCGGATGAAAACCGTCGATGGAGGACAACAGACCCCACCCCGCACCACGGAGGTATGCGCATGACCTCAGACCGCTCGCCGTCGCCCGCCGGTGCCGACCTACCCGGCCCCCACGGCCCCGCGACGCCCTACCGGATGACCGTCACCACCGCCCTTCCGCACGCCGAGGCCGTCGCCCTGGCCGACGCCCAGCTCGCCTCCTGGTTGAAGCAGGAGGGCTGCGAGGAGCCCCCGCCCACCCCCGGCGCACCCCCCGCCGCCGAACGCCTGCGCCTGGGCGAGCGCGTCCTGCTGGACCGCGACCAGGGACCGCTGCGCGGCGGCCCCGGCGCCGGCCGCTACGACCGCCGCCGGCTGCGCACCCCGGCCCCGCACGGCACCCGGCAGCTCACCCTCACCGTGGCCACCGACCCCGGCGGCCCCACCTGGGTCCGGCTGGAGGCCGAGACCCACAGCACCGGCAGCGGTGTGCGCACCCCCTGCCGGGTGCCGGTGCCCGAGCTCGCCCGCACCCTCCTCCCGCTGCTCGACGCCGCCGACGGCCCGGCCGCCGTCCACTCCGCCCCCCGGGTGATCACGGCCGACGAGGTCGACGACCTGATCGACGAGCTGTGCGACCCGGAGCGCCGGCTGCCCACGGTGGTCGCCAGCGTGCCGGTGAACCTCCCGGTCGAGCACTGGGTCGAGGAGGTGGTCCGCCCGCTCTGCCGCCAGCTGCCCGGCCTCGCCACCGCCTACGTGCTGGACCCGGGCGCCCGCACCGGGTTCAACGTCGCGCTGGAGTACCACAGCGTGTACGGCGGCGCCGTGCGCACCTACCTGCCCGAGGTGGACCCGGCCTCCCGGCAGGACGGCGCCCGACATCCGGTGCTCGCCCGGGGCCGAATAGAACAGGACCTCCGCCGCGCCGCCGGGCTGCTCGCCCGCGAGCCCCGCCGCCTGGCCGCCGACCAGCCGCTCCCGCCGCCGCTGGCCGCCGTCCCGGTGCTGCGCGTCCCGCCCCCGCAGCTGCGCCCGGCCGCCGGACCCCCCGTCGGCCCCCCCGCCGAACCGGCCGCGCTCGCCCGCGAGGAGCAGCAGGACCGCGCCGAGCAGCAGGCCAGGGCCGATGAGCTGGAGCGGGTCCGGCACACCCTCCGTCTGGAGCGCCGTGACCGCGCCCAGTCCCGGGACGGCCACGAGGGCCGCCTGCGCACCGGCGCCCGGAGCGCCCTGAGCGGGCGTCACTGCACCGGGCCGACCGCCCTGCCCGGCGCCGCGCCCACCACCTCGGGCACCGGACCGACCATCGTCGGCCGGCTCGCCGCCCAGCCCGGCGGGTGGCCGGACAAGCCCGAGACCTTCACCGAACTCCTCGCCAGGCTGGGCGAGTTCTCCCTGCTCACCTTCACCGGCGACCAGAAGAACGCACTTGCCCTGGACGGCCTCCAGTGCGCCGGGGCCGGCTGGGCCCGGCTCGCCTGGGACGGCCTGACGGCCCTCCAGGAGTACGCCGAGGCGGCCGTGCGCGGCGCGGCCGGCGGGGACTTCAAGCAGTGGTGCGAGCGCACCCCGGACGGCTGCCACCGCTTCCCGCCCCGCAAGGCCGTGCGCGGGGAGTCCCGGACGGTGTTCAGCCACACCAAGTGGAAGCGCGAACGGATGCTGCCGGTGCCGGAATGCGTCGACGCCTCCCGGCGCGCGTTCATGGGCGCGCACCTGCGGATCGGCGGCGGTCGCACCGCACCCCGGCTGCACTACCTGGACGACTGCTCCGGCAGTGGCCGGATCTACGTGGGCTACATCGGCCTGCACCTCACCAACACCCGGACCAACTGACGGGCTCGGCTGACCGCTGCGCCCAATCGGTGGACAATGTCCGGCAGGGGCGGGGCTGCGGTTGGTCCGCCGCCCGGGGCAGGCGCCGGACGAGCATGGGGGAACGACGACCGATGCAGTACTCAGCAGACGGCCAGTCCGACGGCACCGCCACCGTCCAGTTCCCCCAACCGGGCTTCCTCGCCTCGGTGTTCCGCGACCTCGGCGCCGACGAGGACCCGGAGGCGGACGGTGCCGCAGGCCCCCCGGCCCCCGGCCGCCCCGATCCGGGGGCGGCCGGGAGCGGCCCGTCCGCCCCGGCACCCGCAGGGCCCGCCACCACCGATCAGGCCTCCACCGGCCCCCGCCCGTCCGGCCCCGACTCGTTCGGCCCCGACCCGTCCGGGCCCGGCGCCTCCACCCCGGGTGCTGCCGACCCCGCCGACCCCGCCGGCCCCGACCAGGCCGTCGCGGCGCACGCCCGGGCCGCCGCCCTCACCCACCACCGCACGCTCACCGTCCGGGCCGAGCACGACCGGCTGGCCGACCTGCTGCGGCGGGCCGCCCTGCCCGTCTCGGCGATGGACTTCGAGAGCCAGCTGCGCCACTACGAGCCCCGCCCCTACCCGGCCGACGGCCCGGCCGTCGTCGAAGGCGCCGAGCCCCGCTGGGAGGACTTCGCCCCCGCCGATCCGGCCGCCGCCGACCCCGGGAGCGGCCCCTCCCGGCGACTGCTGGACTCCGGCTACCAGCGCGAACTCGCCCAGGCCCGGCTGACCCACCAGCGCGCCCTGCGGGAGTGGCGCACCCGCCGGGCCGAGGCGGGCAGCCCGGCCGCCGACGAGTCCCGGCGCGCCCACGAGGCGGCCGAGGAGGCCCGGGCCCGCGCCGTGCGCGAGTACAACGACAGCCTGGAGGAGTGCCGGCGCGCGTACCGGCTGGCCGAGCCCGCCGCCGTGGAGTCGCTGCTGGAACGGGCCCTGGCCGCCGCCGAGACCGCCACCCAGGACCTCCCCGCCCCCTGCCGGGCGGTCTTCCGCCCGCTCACCCGCACCGCCGTGCTGGACCTCGACCTGCCCCCGCTCGACCTGGTGCCCTCGCTCACCGGCTACCGGCTCGCCCCCGAGGGCGACATCCTCCCGGTGCCGCGCCCGCCCGCGGACCGGGCCACCGACTACCTGCGGCTGGTCGCCCGGCTCGCGCTGCGCTCGCTGCAGGCCACCGACGCCGTGGACACCGACGAGATACTCGCCGGAGTGGTCCTCAACGGCTGGCTGCGCGAGCCCGGTGCCGAGCCGCTCTGCCTGGTCAGCGTGGACGCCGACCGCGACGCCCTGGCCCGCACCCGGCTGCTGCCGCCGGAGACCCCGTACGAGGAGCGCGACGACGAGGGCGTCTACGCCGACGCCGAACAGGACGAGGCGCTGGTCCGGCTGCGCCAGCTCGGCGCCGCCGTCACCCCGGACCCGTACGCCCGGGCGGCCGTCCAGCCCGCCGCCCGGGCCGGAGCCGCCGTCCCGGCCGCGCCCGACCTGTCCGCCAACGAGTTCGCCCAGCTGGTGCGCGACCTGCTCACCCGGGGCGGGCTCGCCGAGTGGAGCGTGCGGCTGCGGGGACCGGCCGGGCTGGTCGCCACCGGTGAGGGCGCCCCCGGCAGCGCGCTGCCCGGCCGCTGGGTGGTCTGGGCGTCCCGGGACCCGGCCGCCGTCACCGCGGAGCAGATCGAGACCCTGGCCGAGGCGGTCCGCGAGGAGTCCGCCGAACGCGGCCTGCGGCTGACCACCGGCCAGTTCGCCGAGGCGGCCCTGGACCTCTCGGCCGGGGAGGGCCACCGGCACATCCACCTGATCGACGGCGACGGTGTCCGCGAGCTCGCCCGCACCCACCTCGGCCTGCCGCTCGCCGCCGGCCGCTGACCCCTGCCCGGAGCGGCTCCGACCAGGGAGTTCACCCTGACGGCCCACCCGGCGGGCGGCCCTCCGTACCCGGACCAAGGCTGAGGGGACCGGGCCGGGGCGACCGCCGCCGAGGACCGGCCGGGCCGGCGGCACCCCGGGCGATCACCGCCGAACGGGCGTCCGGTACGGTCGGCGGTCGGCCCGGACACGGGCGGACCCCAGGGGGAGAGGAATGGGCAGAGCGCTCGTCAGACCACACGGCAGCACCGGCCATCCGGCGGAGGCGGCCCGGTGACCGCCGTCCTGGTCGCCGCCGGGGCGTTCCTGATGACCCTGATCGGCGGCTTCGTCGCCCAGCGCACCGGCGACCGCCGCCACCTGGTGCTCGGCTTCGCCGCCGGCCTGATGCTCGGCGTGGTCGCCTTCGACCTGCTGCCCGAGGCCATCCACCAGGCGCCGGGCGAGGTGCACGGCGTGCCCCAGGCGCTGCTGATGTTCGCCGCCGGCTTCCTCACCATCCACGTGGTCGAGCGCGCCGTCGCCATCCACCGCGGCCACGAGGGCGAGTACGCCGAGCACACCCACGGCCACCAGCACGGCCACGCCCACCGCAGCGGGCACCAGGGCGTCGGCCTGACCGCCGCCCTGGCCCTGGTCGGGCACAGCGTGATGGACGGCTTCGCGATCGGCGCCGCCTTCCAGGCCGGCAGCACGGTCGGCACGGTGGTGGCCATCGCGGTGGTCGCGCACGACTTCGCCGACGGGTTCAACACGTACACGATCACCCGGCTGTACGGGAACAACCGGCGCCGGGCGCTGACCCTGCTCGCCGCCGACGCCCTGGCCCCGGTCTCCGGCGCCGCGATCACCCTGGCCTTCACCATCCCGGAGCACCTGCTCGGCCTCTACCTGGGCTTCTTCTCCGGCTTCCTGCTCTACCTCGCGACCTCCGACATCCTCCCCGAGGCGCACAGCCCGCACCCCTCGCGCAGCACCCTGCTGTGCACGGTGGCCGGGGTCGGCTTCATGTGGCTGGTCATCGGCTTCGCCACCTAGGAACCTGCCCGGCGTCCCGGGCCCGGCCGCGCAAGGCCAGGCCCGGCCCGCGGAACACGCCTCAGCCCGGCAGGGCGCCCCAGCCGTCCCGCATCGCCGCCAGCGCCTCGGTGATGGCCGGCCGCCGGGAGGCCTGGCTGCGCCAGAGCGCGAACACCCGCCGGCTCGGCTGCGAGGCGACCGGGCGGGCCGCCACCCCGGCCGGCAGCGGGCCCCGGCCGAGCCGGGGCACCACGGCCATCCCCAGTCCGGCCGCGACCAGGGCGATCTGGGTCTCGAAGTCGCCGACCTGGTGGTGCACGTCCGGTTCCTCCCCGGCCTCGCGCAGGGTGCGGACCAGCCAGTCGTGGCAGATGTTGCCCGGCGGCACGCTGATCCAGCGCTGTCCGCGCAGCCGCTCCACCGGCACCGCGTCCAGCCCGGCCAGCTCGTCCCCGGCGGGCAGCACCAGGTCCACCGGGTCCGTCCCGAGGTCCAGCCGGGAGAGCCCCTCCTGCACGGGCAGCGGCACGGTCGGCCAGTCCTGCACCAGCGCCAGGTCCACCTCCCCGCGCGCCACCAGCTCCGCCGCCGGGTACGGGTCGCTCTCCAGCAGCCGTACGTCCAGCTCCGGGCAGCGCCGCCGCAGGTCGGCCAGCACCCCGGGCATCAGCCCGCGCGCCCCGGTCGCGAAGGCGGCCACCAGCAGCCGCCCGACCGCCCGGCCGCGCTGCTCCTCCAGCCGCACCTCGGCCTGCTCCACCAGCCCCAGGACGGCCCGCGCGGTGGCCGCCAGCTCCCGCGCCGCGTCGGTCAGCACCACGCCCCGGCCCTGCCGCTCCAGCAGCACCGTCCGGGTCTCCCGCTCCAGCTTGGCGATCTGCTGGGAGACCGCCGAGGGCGTGAAGCCGAGCGCGGCCGCCGCCCCGCCGACCGAGCCGTGCACCGACACCGCGTGCAGCGCCCGCAGGCGCCCCAGATCCATCATGCAGTGATCCTAAAGAATCGCGTTCAGTATTCATCGCTGGTGCTGAACGGTCCCGCGCCACCATGCTCGGCCCATGACCGCGATCCCCGCTGCACCGCAGGCCGCAGCCCCCGCCGCGTCGGCCGGCGCGAGCATGCGCCCCCGTCACATCGCCCTGGCCGTCCTGGTGGCCGCCGTGTGGGGCCTCAACTTCGTCCTCATCCACGTCGGCCTGGACAGCTTCCCGCCGCTGCTCTTCTGCGCCCTGCGGTTCGCCGTGGTCGCGGTGCCCGCGGTCTTCTTCGTCGGCCCGCCCCGGGTGGCCCGGCGCTGGGTGCTGGCGGTCGGCGTGGTGCTCGGGGTGGTCAAGTTCGGGCTGCTCTTCCTCGGCATGCACGCCGGGATGCCGGCCGGTCTCTCCTCCCTGGTGCTCCAGGGGCAGGCGGGGTTCACCGCGCTGTTCGCCGCCGTCCTGCTGCGCGAGCGCGCCGGCCGCCGGCGGCTGCTCGGCCTGGGCCTGGCCTTCGCGGGCATCGCCCTGAGCGCCCTAGACCAGGGCCTCGGCGGCCCGTTCGGGGCCTTCGTCCTGGTCGTGCTGGCCGCCGTCGCCTGGGGCCTGTCCAACGTGCTGACCCGCAGGGCCGCGCCGCCGGACGCGCTGCGCTGGATGGTCTGGGTCAGCGCGGTGCCGCCGCTTCCGCTGCTGGCCCTGTCGCTGCTGGTGGAGGGCCCCGACGCGGACCTGCGGGCACTCGGCGGGATGACGGCGGCCGGGCTCGGCGTGATCGGCTACGTCGGGCTGGTCTCCACCCTGTTCGGCTTCGTCGCCTGGAGCTACCTGCTGCGCAGCTACGACGCCACCGCGGTCGCGCCCTACTCGCTGCTGGTGCCGGTGTTCGGGATGTCCTCGGCCTGGCTGCTGCTCGGCGAGCGGGTCACCCCGACGGCCGCCACGGCCGCCCTGCTGGTGATCGCCGGGATCGGGATCACCGCGCTGCGCCCGGGGGCGCCGTCCGCACTGGCGGCCCGGCTTCGAGGAAGCGCGCTTCGGCGGCCCGCAGCACTCGCAGCAGCACCTCCTCGTCCTCGGGGCTGACCTCGCCGAAGTAGTCCTGGGCGACCTCGTCCCGGACCTGGAGGATCCGCTCCACCGCCGCGCGCCCGTCCTCGGTCAGCAGGATCCGGACCGCCCGGCGGTCGGCCGGGTCGGGGCGGCGCTCGACCAGGCCGGCCTCCTCCAGCGCGTCGACGACCGTGGTGGCCGAGCGCGGGGCGATGTGCAGCTTGTCGGCGAGGTCGCTCAGCCGCATCGCCCGGTCCGGCGACTCGCAGCCGGGTACGTGGGCGAGCGTGCGCAGCGCCCGGGCCTGGCCGGGGGTGATGCCGTAGGGCTCCAGCCGCCAGCCGGTCTGCCGGCGGATCCGCTTGATCGCCCTGGTCATCGCGTCCGCCAGTTCGGCGGGGACGCCGGAGGTGCCGGGGATGCCGGAGGTGCCGGGCTCGCCGGGCCGGGGGCCGGGGGAGGGGTCCGCCGGATCGTCGGTCGGCGTGGTGGTCATCGGCGGTCTCCTCGGCTGGGGTCGGCCCAAGCGTATCGGCCGGTCCCGGGCGTGTGGCCGACCGTGGAAAGTGCTCGGAGAAATATCTTGAGCTTAGCTCAGCATCTGCGTTACGGTACTTCCAAGTGAGGGGACCCTAAGTTCCCCTTCCCGATCCTGGAGTTCCCGTGCCCGTTTCCACCGCCCGCGTCGCCACCGACCGCCCCGCCCGCTACGCCAAGCAGCTCGCCGCCCACATGAGCAAGCGGATCGAGACCTCCTTCTCCCCGGAGACCGGCCACGGCACCCTGGTCTTCAAGGCCGGCACCGCCACCATGGAGGCCCGGCCGGACGCCCTGCTGCTCACCGTCGAGGGCGAGCGCCAGGACCTGGCCGGCCTGGAGGACGTGGTCGGCCGCCACCTCGTCCGCTTCGGCGCCCGCGACGAACTCGTCGTCGAATGGCACCGCGACAACGGCGAGACCGGCCTCGTCCACCGCAACGAGGACGAGGACGCCCCCGAGCAGGGCACCCCCGAGGCCTGACCCCCGAGGCCTGACGCCCTCGGGCGCCGGGGAGGCCCGCCGCCCTCAGGCGCCCGGCCTCGGCAGTCGGCGGTTCAGCGCCCACAGCACCAGGACGGCCAGGCACCAGCTCGCCAGCACGTCCAGCAGCCAGTGGAAGTCGCTCCACACCAGCCCCGCGCCCACGCCGAGCGTCAGCACCACCGCGCCCGCGGTCAACCCCCGGGCCGTCCGCCGACCCGCCGCCCGGGCCAGCAGCAGCGCCGCCACCCCGTACGAGATGGTCGCCGTCGCGGTGTGCCCGGACGGGTACCAGCCCCACTGCCCCGGCAGCAGCGGGCCCCCGAGCGGGCCCGGCCGGGCGAACCCGGCCTTCGCCGGGACCACCAGCAGCGGGATCAGCAACGACGTCAGCGCCGCCACCGGCAGCGGCAGCCACCAGCGCACCGCCCCCGCCCGACGCCACCACCAGGCGGCCAGCCCACCGGCCGCCAGCAGCACCGGGACGGCGGGCACCCCGTCGCCCAGGTTCGACAGCAGGTGGCCCAGGTCGTCCAGCAGGGCGCTCGGGTGATCACGGTGGGACGTCCGGACGGCCGCGCGCACCCAGCGGTCCACCCCCAGCAGCGGCCCGTCCACCGCCACCTGCCAGGACACCACCAGCAGCACCACCGCCGCGACCACCGGCACCGCCACCGACCGGGCCACCCGGCCCGGAACGGCGGACAGCCGCCCCGGAGCAGGGGGGAGAGCTCCGGGGCGGCTCTGATGATCGCCGTTCCGTGCGCCCCGGGGGGTGTGGGTCGGACGGTCGGTCGATCGGCCTTCGGTGGGTGCCACCCCTCCCGGGGTGGACCGGTTGTCCTCGCGAGGCCCGCGCGGACCGGCCCTTCCGGGAGGCCCCGCGGACGGCCCCGCCAACGGCTGGGGCTCGCTGTCCATCGGTGATGACACTACGTCAACCGCCCTTCCCGACCGAGCGCCTCCAGCGATTCCGCACATCATCTTCACCCCGCCCCGGAGGCCCTCCGGACGGTCCCCCCGATGATGCCCGACCACCCGGGCGGCATGCGAAAACCGCCCGGGGACTGTCCGGACGGGCAGCCGGGAACCGGACGGAAAACCGAACGGCCCGCGAGGACCAGAGGTCCCCACGGGCCGTTCAGCGCTGTCCGGACAACCCTCCGGCGGGGGTTTCACGACCTGACGGGCGACACCGCTCAGGCGGCGGCGAACGCCGCCTCCAGGATGTCCAGGCCCTCGTTCAGCAGGTGCTCCGGCATGACCAGCGGCGGCAGGAAGCGCAGCACGTTGCCGTAGGTGCCGGCGGTCAGCACCACCAGGCCCTCGGCGTGGCAGGCCTTGGCGATGGCCGCGGTGACCTCCGCGTTCGCCTCCTTGGTGCCCGGCTTCACCAGCTCGACGGCGACCATCGCGCCGCGGCCGCGGACCTCGCCGATGACGTCGAACTTCTCCTGCATGGCCCGCAGGCGGCCCAGCATGACCTCGCCGATCCGCTGCGCCTTGCCGACGAGGTCCTGCTCCTTCATGGTCTCGATCGAGCCCAGCGCGGCGGCACAGGCCACCGGGTTGCCGCCGTAGGTGCCACCCAGGCCACCCGCGTGCGCGGCGTCCATGATCTCGGCGCGACCCGTCACCGCGGCCAGCGGCAGACCGCCGGCGATGCCCTTGGCGGTGGTGATCAGGTCCGGGACGATGCCCTCGTCCTCGCACGCGAACCACTGGCCGGTGCGGCAGAAGCCGGTCTGGATCTCGTCGGCGACGAACACGATGCCGTTCGCCTTCGCGAACTCCACGATCGCCGGCAGGAAGCCCTTGGCCGGCTCGATGAAGCCGCCCTCGCCCTGGATCGGCTCGATGATGATCGCGGCGACGTTCTCGGCGCCGATCTGCTTGTTGATCATGTCGATCGCCTGCGCGGCGGCCTCGGCGGCGCAGTTCTCCGCGCCCGTCAGCCAGCGGTACGGGTAGGCCACCGGCACCCGGTGGATCTCCGGGGCGAACGGACCGAAGCCCTGCTTGTACGGCATGTTCTTCGCCGTCAGGCCCATGGTCAGGTTGGTGCGGCCGTGGTAGCCGTGGTCGAACACCACGACGGCGGTGCGCTTGGTGTACGCGCGGGCGATCTTCACCGCGTTCTCGACCGCCTCGGCGCCCGAGTTGAACAGGGCCGTGCGCTTGTCGTGGTCACCCGGGGTCAGCTCGTTCAGCTGCTCGGCGACGGCCACGTAACCCTCGTACGGGGTCACCATGAAACAGGTGTGGGTGAAGGCGGCCAGCTGCTCGCTCGCCCGGGCCACCACGGCCTCGGCGCTGTTGCCGACGTTGGTCACGGCGATGCCGGAACCGAAGTCGATCAGCGAGTTGCCGTCCACGTCCTCCAGCACGCCGCCGTTGGCACGGGTGACGTACACCGGCAGGGTGGTGCCGACACCGGCCGCCACCGCACCCAGCTTGCGGGCCTGCAGCTCCTGCGACTTCGGACCCGGGATCGCGGTGACCAGGCGGCGCTCCTGCGGGAGCGGCGTTACGGCGCTCATGGGGTATCTCCAGACTTCTCGGCTCGGTGCTTCGCAGGCTACGGCCGCCCTCCCCGACCGGGCATGCGCCACTCGGTAGCACTGCGCCGTCCGACTTGTCCGGCACGGCCAGCCCGAGCGCCACGACTACCCGCAGACCCCGCTCCACTACCCTGAGCGCGGGCGTGTCGCCGGTACGGCGGCATGGGTATGGCGGCACCGACGGCGGTCGGGCCGGGCGGGCGAGGGAGCGGGGCCGTACATGGCACAGGACGGGTCACACCACCAGGTCGACCACACCACCACCAGACCCCCGACCCCCCTCCCCCACCAACGCCCGGCCACCGCCCCCGGCGGGGCCTTCGACCTCGCCGCCTGGGCCACCGCCCCGCGACCCGAGGCCGAACCCGGCGTCTACCGCCTCGGCTACCGCCGCATCGACCCGGAACGCGCGGAGGCCGCCCGCGTCCCCACCTGGCCGCTGCTGCTGCGGGCGGCGCTCAACGCGGTGGTGGGGTGGCTGGCCTTCGTCTACGGGGTCGAGCTGGCCAAGGACGGGACGACCATCATCGGCGTCCTTCCCTCCCAGTCGGTCTTCGTGGCCACCTCCGTGGTGCTGACGCTGAACGTCCTGGTGCTCGGCGTGGTGATCAAGGTCTTCGGCCGGATGGGCCGCTGGCTCGAGGTCTGGCGCCGCTACGCCGCCCCGCTGCTGTCGCGGACGGTGACGCAGGTGGAGCCCGCCGAGGAGGACGGGGCGGTGGTGGAGGCGGCTCGGGGGCGGGACCCGTGGGACGGGCTGCGGCAGGGCGGGGCGTTCGAGGCGGCGGCGCGGCTGGAGGCCGAGGCGGTCGGCGATGTCGACTACGTGCGGATCCAGCGCGCCTGGGAGTCCGCGCAGGCGGACCCGGCGTTCGTGCCCGCGTTCACCGAGCAGGTGGCCGCGCGCGGTGCGGCGGCCTTCGCCCACCCGTCCGAGGCGCGTGAGCTGCCCGGCCGGGTGCGGCGGCACGACCTGCTGCTGGGCCAGGTCTGCCTCGGTGTGGCCCAGGACGTGCCGAAGAACCCGCTGAACCACCGCGCGGCGGACTTCGCACTGGACCCGGCGGTGCTGGGCACCTCGCTGCTGGCGGTCGGCCCGGCCGGGACGGGGAAGACGGCCCGGCTGGCCCGGCCGGTGGCCGAGGCGCTGTGCCTGCAGGCGCTGGCCGGTACCGCGTGCGCGGTGGTGGTCGGGGCGGCGGACGCCGACCTCGGCCCGGACTCCTGGTACGACGTGGTGATCGCGCCCGGTGACCAGGCCTCGGTGTACGGGCTGGACCTGTACGGTGCGGCGCAGGATCCGGACGAGGCCGCGGCGCGGCTGGCCGACGCCCTGCTGCCGGACGAGCTGACCGCCCGCGCGGAGAACGCCCGGACGGCGCTGCAGCAGGTGGTGGGCCCGTTCCACGCCGCGTACCGCCGCTACCCGGGGGTGCGCGAGCTGCGGGCCCTGCTGGGCGGCGAGCAGGACGCGCTGGCGGCGCTGGTGAAGGCGCTCGGCACGGCGGGCCGGCTGGCCGCGTACGAGCGGGACCTGGAGTACCGGGAGCGCCAGCGGGGCCGGGCGGACGACCCGGGGGCGCTGCTGGCGGACCGGCTGGGGCTGCTGGAGCGGCCCGCCTTCGAGGGGGCCTTCGCGACCGACGGAACGGGCCGTCCCCCGTTCGCGATGCGGGTGCTGGACCATCCGCTGCGGGTGCGGGTGAAGCTGCCCGAGCGCAGCCACCCGGAGGCGGCCCGGATGCTGTCCCGGCTGGTGGTGGGGCAGTTCGTGCAGGCGGCCGGTGCGCGGGAGGACCGTTCGCTGTTCGCCGGGCTGGTGGTGGACGATGCCTCGGCGGCGCTGGACTCCGGCACCGTCCGCGGTCTGCAGCGGATGCGCGGCGCGAACGCGGGTGCGGTGCTGCTGCTGCGCACCCTGGTGGACCTGCCGGAGGCGCTGCGGGCGCCGCTGTTCGGCGCGGTGGGCTGCCGGGTGGCCTTCCCCGGGATCGCGCCCTGGGACGGGCGGCTGTTCTCGGAGGCCTGGGGGACGCACCTGGTGCAGGAGACCGCGGTGACCCACACCCCCGACACCTCCGGTGGGGTCGTGCGGCGGGCCGGGCGGCTGGGGCGGAAGGCGTTGTCGGGGACGACGGCGCAGACGGAGTCGGTGACGACGCGGGACGTGGAGCGGCTCAGGTGGTCGCCGTCGGATCTGGCGCACGCGTTGCCGGCCGGGCACGCGGTGGTGTCGTTGACGGCGGTGTCGGGGGAGCAGGTTCCGCCGCTGCTGGTGGATCTCCGGGGCTGACGCGGGCGGGCGGTAGAAGTCGCCTCGGAGGTGGATTCGGCAGTGCCGGTTGTCCGGGGCGTCCATAATGAAGGGGAGAGACCCTCACCAGTCCCACTGCCCTCTCCTCGCCCGGCCGCAACGGCGCGGTCAGGTCGACCCTCCGAAGGTGCCATGCCCCCCACACTCGCCTCCGTCGTCCGCAACAGTTCGCTCCACCTGACGGTGCTCGCCGGTGCGGACCACCTGGAGCGGCCGGTCCGCTGGGTGCACACCAGCGAGCTGGACGACCCGACGCCGTTCCTGGAGGGTGGCGAGCTGCTGCTCACCACCGGTATCAAGCTGGGCCGTACGGCGGCGCAGTTGCAGGCGTACGTGCACCGGCTGGCCGATGCCGGGGTGGTCGGGCTGGGCCTGGGGGTGGGCCTGTCGCACACCGAGGTGCCGCAGCCGCTGGTGGACGCGGCGCAGCAGCGGGGTCTGCCGTTGCTGCGGGTGCCGGAGCCGACGCCGTTCATCGCGATCAGCAAGGTGGTGTCGGCGGCGCTGGCCGCGGAGCAGTACGAGGCGGTGACGACGAGCTTCGAGGCGCAGGAGGAGCTGACCCGGGCGGCGCTGGGCAAGGACGGCACGACGGCCGTGGTGCGCCGGCTGGCGGCCCGGCTGGGGGGCTGGGCGGCGCTGTACGACGGCTCGGGCGCGCTGTCGGTGGTGGCGCCGGACTGGGCGGCGCGCCGGGCGGGGCGGCTGGCTGCGGAGGTGGACCGGCTGCGTCGGCGGCCGGCGCCGTCGAGTGCCGCGCTGCAGGGGCGGTCGCCGGGGATAGACACGGCGGACGAGGACTACGTGGTGGTCCAGTCGCTGGGGGCGGACCGGCGGGCCCGGGGTTTCCTGGCGGTCGGGACCGAGGACCGGATCACGCCGACCGAGCGGTACGTGCTGAACGCGGCGGTGGCGCTGCTGACGCTCACCCTGGAGCGTTCGCGCGAGCTGCGGCAGGCCGAGGAGCGGATGGGCGCGGCGCTGCTGCGGATGGTGCTGGCGGGCGAGGTGGCGACGGCCCGGCAGGTGGCGGTGGGGCTGTTCGGCGGTCTGCCGGAGGGCACGACGAGGGTTCTGGTGGCCGGGGCGGGGCCGAACGCGGACGCCGCGGAGGCCTTGGTGGAGCTGGGGGACCGGGCCGAGCAGGCGGGTGCCCGGGTGGGCGAGAAGCTGCTGGTGGCGCGGGAGGACGGTGCGCACGGGCCTCGGCTGGTGGTGCTGGCGCTGGACAACGGCGCGGTGCACCGGGCCTGCCTGGGGGTGGTGGAGGAGCACGAGGGCCTGTCGCTGGGCGTCTCGGCCCCGGCCGCGCTGGAGGAGGCCGGTACGGCGCACGCGCAGGCGGAGCGGGCGTTGGCGGTGGCCCTGCGCGGTGGTCGCCGGGCGGTGGACCACGAGGAGGTCGGCGCGGGGTCGCTGCTGCCGCTGCTCGGTGAGGACGCGGTGACGGCGTTCGCGGAGGGGCTGCTGCGGCCGCTGCGCGATCACGACCGGACGGCCCGCGGGGACCTGGTGGCCTCGCTGCGGGCGTGGCTGTCGCGGCACGGGCAGTGGGACGCCGCCGCGGCGGACCTGGGGGTGCACCGGCACACGCTGCGCTACCGGATGCGGCGGGTCGAGGAGCTGCTGGGCCGTTCGCTGGACGACACGGACGTGCGGATGGAGCTGTGGCTGGCGCTGCGCTCCGGCGAGGAGTAGCGGGCCCGGCTGGACGCGGTGGAGTGGCTCCGGGGCGGAACGCTCCTAGTCGGCCAATCCGGTCGGCCGCTCCGCGCACCTACCCTCGGGTTCGGGTCCCACGCCCGTGGGCCGTACGACGACGAGGAGAGGGCCGGTACCACGGTGACCACCACGTACGATTTCTGGCTCGCCGGCCGCCGGGCGAGCGGTGACGCCGCCTTCGAGGTGCACAACAGCTGGGACGGCCGTCTGGTCGGTCGGGTCAGCGTGCCGACCGAGGCCCAGGTCGAGGAGGCGCTGGACGCCGCCGTGGCCGCGCTGCCGGTGTTCGCCGCGACGCCGGCGCACCAGCGGGCCGCCGCCCTGGACCACGTGGCCAAGCGGCTGGCGGAGCGCACCGAGGAGCTCGCCCAGCTGATCACGGCCGAGAACGGCAAGCCGGTCAAGTGGGCCCGCGGCGAGGTCGGCCGCGCGGTGTCGGTCTTCCGCTGGGCCGCCGAGGAGGCGCGCCGCACCAACGGCGAGACGATGCGGCTGGACACCGACCCGGGCGGCGTGGGCCGCTTCGCGGTGGTGCGCCGCTTCCCGCGCGGTGTGGTGCTGGGGATCGCCCCGTTCAACTTCCCGCTGAACCTGGTCGCCCACAAGGTCGCCCCGGCGATCGCGGTCGGCGCCCCGATCATCCTCAAGCCGGCCCCGGCGACGCCGCTGTCGGCGATGGTGCTGGGCGAGATCCTGGCCGAGACGGACCTGCCGGCCGGCTCCTGGTCGATCCTGACGGTGCCGAACGAGCGGATGCCGGCCCTGGTGCAGGACCCGCGCGTGCCGGTGATCTCCTTCACCGGTTCGGACAAGGTCGGCTACCAGATCATGGACTCGGTGCCGCGCAAGCACACCACCCTGGAGCTGGGCGGCAACGCCGCGGCCGTGGTGCTGGCGGACTGGTCCTCGGAGGCGGACCTGGACTGGGCGGCGACCCGGATCGCGATGTTCGCGAACTACCAGGGCGGCCAGTCCTGCATCTCGGTGCAGCGGGTGATCGCCGACGCGTCGGTGTACGACGCGCTGGTGGAGAAGGTCGTGGCGAAGGTCGCGGCGCAGGTCACCGGTGACCCGAACGACGACGCGACGGACGTCGGCCCGCTGGTCGACGAGAACGCCGCGAAGCGGGTGGAGTCCTGGGTGGACGACGCGGTCGCCAAGGGCGCCAAGCTGCTCGCCGGCGGCACCCGCGAGGGCGCGACGTACGCCCCGACCGTGCTGGCCGAGCTGCCCGCCGACGCGATCCTGGCCAAGGCCGAGGTGTTCGGCCCGGTGCTGTCGCTGCACCGGGTGGAGGGCGTCGAGGAGGCCTTCGCGGCGGTCAACGACTCGCCGTTCGGCCTGCAGGCGGGCGTGTTCACCCACGACCTGCAGACCGCCTTCCGGGCGCACCGGGAGCTGGAGGTCGGCGGTGTGATCATCGGCGACGCGCCGTCCTACCGGGCCGACCAGATGCCGTACGGCGGCGTCAAGGACTCCGGTGTCGGCCGTGAGGGCGTCAAGTACGCGATGGACGACTACACCGTCGAGAAGGTCATGGTGCTGACCGGCCTCGACCTCTGAGGGACCGCTCGCCGCGGGGCCCGGTCCGGTGCGGACCGGGCCCCGCGGCGCGTTCAGGCGCCGTGGCCGGCCGCGGCGGCGACCGCCTCGGCGACGGTGGCGTTCCCGGCGACCAGTTCCAGGGTCTGCCCGGCGGTGCCGGGCTCGTGCAGCAGGGCGGCCAGGACGGCGGCCACGTCGGCCCGGTCGACCGCGCCGCGGCCGACGGCGGGGGCGAGGCGGACCAGGCCGGTGCCGGGGCCGTCGGTGAGCCGCCCGGGGCGCAGCACCGTCCAGTCCAGCGAGGTGCGGGCGCGCACGGCGTCGTCGGCGGCGCCCTTGGCCCGCAGGTAGGTCTCGAAGACCTCGTCGGCGGGGTGGTGGGCGGCCGCGTCGGCGCCCATCGAGGAGACCATGAGGTAGCGCCGGACGCCGGCGAGTTCGGCGGCGTCGGCGAGCAGGACGGCGGCGTCGCGGTCGACGCTGTTCTTGCGGGCGGCGCCGCTGCCGGGGCCGGCGCCGGCGGCGAAGACCACCGCGTCGGTGTCGGCGAGCAGGGCGGCGAGCTGCGGGGCGGTGGCGGACTCCAGGTCGAGCAGCAGCGGCTCGGCGCCGGCCTCGACGAGGTCCGGGGCCTGTTCGGGGCGGCGGATGATCCCGGCGGGGCGGTCGCCGCGGTCGGCGAGCAGCCGTTCGAGCCCGAGCGCGATCTGTCCGTGGCCCCCGGCGATGACGGTACGCATGGGTCCGACGGTAGCCCGGGTGTGCCGGGGGCGTCCTGGGAAAGGTCTCGGACAGGACACAATGGGCGCATGACTTCGCTCGCCCACCCGCAGCTGCGTTTCACGCCCACCGTGGCGGACCCCTCCGGCCCCCGGGAGCTGGTGATCCTCGGTTCCACCGGGTCGATCGGCACCCAGGCCGTCGACGTCGTGCTCCGCAACCCGGACCGGTTCCGGGTGGTCGCGCTGTCGGCGGCCGGCGGCCGGGTGGAGCTGCTGGCCGAGCAGGCGCTGCGGCTGGGCGTGCACACCGTGGCGGTGGCCGATCCGGCGGCGGAGCCGGCGCTGCGCGAGGCGCTGGCCGCGAAGGCGGCGGGCCGGCCGCTGCCGGCCGTGCTGGTGGGGCCGGACGCGGCGACCGAGCTGGCCGCGGTGGAGTGCCACTCGGTGCTGAACGGCATCACCGGTTCGATCGGCCTGCGGCCGACGCTGGCCGCGCTGCGGGCGGGCCGGGTGCTGGTGCTGGCCAACAAGGAGTCGCTGATCGTCGGCGGTCCGCTGGTGAAGGCGGTGGCGAAGCCGGGCCAGATCGTGCCGGTGGACTCCGAGCACGCGGCGCTGTTCCAGGCGCTGGCGGGCGGCACCCGGGCCGAGGTCCGCAAGCTGGTGGTGACGGCGAGCGGCGGCCCGTTCCGCACCCGGACCAGGGAGCAGCTGGCCGGGGTGACCCCGCAGGAGGCGCTGGCGCACCCGACCTGGGCGATGGGCCCGGTCGTCACGATCAACTCGGCCACCCTGGTGAACAAGGGCCTGGAGGTGATCGAGGCGCACCTGCTGTACGACGTGCCGTTCGACCGCATCGAGGTCGTGGTCCATCCGCAGTCGGTGGTGCACTCGATGGTGGAGTTCACCGACGGTTCGACGCTGGCGCAGGCGAGCCCGCCGGACATGCGGATGCCGATCGCGCTGGGTCTGGGCTGGCCGGACCGGGTGCCGGGAGCGGCGCCCGCCTGTGACTGGACCAAGGCCGCGACCTGGGAGTTCTTCCCGCTGGACGACGAGGCCTTCCCGGCCGTCGAGCTGGCCCGTGAGGTGGGCACCCTGGGCGGAACGGCGCCGGCGGTGTTCAATGCGGCGAACGAGGAGTGCGTGGAGGCCTTCCTGAAGGGCCGCCTCGCCTTCACCGGGATCGTGGACACTGTTGCCAAGGTCGTGGCCGAGCACGGACAGCACGACGGTCGGACGGCCGCGGCGGGAACTTCCCTGACCGTCGAGGACGTCCTGCACGCGGAGGACTGGGCCCGTGCCCGGGCCCGCGAGCTGGCGGCGGGCTGACGTCCTCGCCTCCGGCGGCGGTGCCCGGCACGACCGGGACCGCGGTACGGCACGGATCGCGGTACGACGAGACGATGAGCGGAGCGGCATGACGGAGGACCAGCGGTGGCAACGGTTTTGACGGTGGTCGGCATCCTGGTCTTCGTGGTCGGATTGCTCGTCTCGATCGCCTGGCACGAGCTCGGCCACCTCTCCACGGCCAAGCTCTTCGGCATCCGGGTGCCCCAGTACATGGTCGGCTTCGGCCCGACCATCTGGTCGCGCCGGAAGGGCGAGACCGAGTACGGGATCAAGGCGATCCCCTTCGGCGGGTACATCCGGATGATCGGGATGTTCCCGCCGGGCGAGGACGGCCGGATCACCAAGCGCAGCAGCTCGCCCTGGCGGTCCATGATCGAGGACGCCCGTGAGGCCTCCTACGAGGAGCTCCAGGAGGGCGACGAGACCCGGCTGTTCTACACCCGCAAGCCCTGGAAGCGGGTCATCGTCATGTTCGCCGGGCCGTTCATGAACCTGGTCCTGGCGTTCGGGCTGTTCCTGACGGTCATGATGGGCTTCGGCGTCACCATGGCGGTGCCGACCATCGGCTCGGTCGCCCAGTGCGTGGTCAAGGCCGGTCAGCCGACCGACACCTGCCCCGCCGACGCGCCCAAGACCCCGGCCAACGAGGTGGGTCTGCGCCAGGGGGACAAGGTGCTCTCCTTCGACGGCGACCGGATCCGCGACTACGACCAGCTCCAGGCGGACATCCGGAAGTCGGCGGGCAAGCAGGTGGCGATCGTCGTGGAGCGCGGCGGCCAGCAGCTCACCTTCACGCCCACCATCGCCGTCAACGACGTGCAGAAGTACGACGGCAACGGCGTGCCGGAGAAGGGCCGGACCGTCCAGGCCGGGTTCCTCGGGTTCACCCCGAAGAGCGAAACGGTCCAGCTCGGCCTCGGGCAGTCGGTCGACCGGATGTACGACATGGCCGAGAACGGGGTGAAGTCGCTGGCCGCCCTGCCCGGCAAGATCCCGGGCCTGTGGAACGCCGTCGTCGGCGACGCCCCGCGCGACCCGGACTCGCCGATCGGCATGGTCGGCGCCGCCCGGGTCAGCGGCGAGGTGTTCTCCCTGCACGAGTCGGCCGCCCAGCGGATCGCGATCTTCGTGAACCTGCTGGCCGGCATCAACCTGTCGCTCTTCCTGTTCAACATGCTGCCGCTGCTGCCGCTGGACGGCGGCCACATCGCGGGCGCGGTCTGGGAGTCGGTCCGCCGCCGGTTCGCACAGCTGTTCCGGCGGCCCGATCCGGGCCCGTTCGACGTCGCCAAGCTGATGCCGGTCGCGTACGTCGTGGCCAGCATCTTCATCGGGTTCACCCTGCTGGTGATGGTGGCCGACCTGGTGAACCCGGTGAAGATCGGCTAGGACGTTCGGGTACGGCGGGTGTGCTGGGCCCCCGGACCGTGCCGTACCGTGGAGGCCGGGTGCGCGATCGTGGCGCGCCCGGCCTCGGCCGTCCCAACGGCCGGGCGGTCGATCCACACCTCAACCCCGGGGAACCCTGCGCACATGACCGCGATCTCGCTCGGTATTCCGTCCCTGCCGCTCAAGCCACTGGCCAAGCGCCGGTACTCCCGGCAGATCATGGTCGGCAACGTGCCGGTCGGCGGCGACGCACCCGTCTCCGTGCAGTCGATGACCACCACCGTGACCGCCGACATCAACGCCACGCTGCAGCAGATCGCGGAACTGACCGCGTCCGGCTGCCAGATCGTCCGCGTCGCCTGCCCGTCCCAGGACGACGCCGACGCGCTGCCGATCATCGCCAAGAAGTCGAAGATCCCGGTCATCGCGGACATCCACTTCCAGCCCAAGTACGTCTTCGCGGCGATCGACGCCGGCTGCGCCGCGGTGCGCGTCAACCCGGGCAACATCAAGGCCTTCGACGACAAGGTCGGCGAGATCGCCAAGGCCGCCAAGGACGCCGGGGTGCCGATCCGGATCGGCGTCAACGCCGGCTCGCTCGACAAGCGGCTGCTGGAGAAGTACGGCCGCGCCACCCCCGAGGCGCTGGTCGAGTCCGCCCTCTGGGAGTGCTCGCTGTTCGAGGAGCACGACTTCCGCGACATCAAGATCTCGGTCAAGCACAACGACCCGGTCGTGATGATCAACGCCTACCGCCAGCTCGCCGCCGCCTGCGACTACCCGCTGCACCTGGGCGTCACCGAGGCCGGTCCGGCCTTCCAGGGCACCATCAAGTCCGCGGTCGCCTTCGGCGCGCTGCTCGCCGAGGGCATCGGCGACACCATCCGGGTCTCGCTGTCGGCCCCGCCGGCCGAGGAGATCAAGGTCGGCAACCAGATCCTGGAGTCGCTCGGGCTGCGCGAGCGCGGCCTGGAGATCGTCTCCTGCCCGTCCTGCGGCCGCGCCCAGGTCGACGTCTACAAGCTCGCGGAGGAGGTCACCGCCGGGCTGGAGGGCATGGAGGTGCCGCTGCGGGTCGCTGTCATGGGCTGCGTCGTGAACGGGCCGGGCGAGGCCCGCGAGGCCGACCTCGGGGTCGCCTCCGGCAACGGCAAGGGCCAGATCTTCGTCAAGGGCCAGGTGATCAAGACCGTTCCCGAGTCGAAGATCGTCGAGACCCTGATCGAGGAGGCGCTCAAGCTCGCCGAGCAGATGCAGGGGGAGGGCGTCGAGGCCGGTTCGCCGACCGTCGTCGCCGCGGAGTGACCGCCGAGCGGTCCGAGCGCGGGTGCAGCGAAGTTTTCCGGAAGCGGGGCCGTCCGTTCGCGGACGGCCCCGCGGCCGTAGCCGGGTGGGGCCACGGAGTAGGGTGCGGCCAGAGTCGTCTCAGTGAGGTGCTGTCTCGATGATCGATCGAGGTGTGATGCTCCCCAGCTCCTTCCAGGCCGCCCGGGCGCTGGCCACCACCCGCGTGCTGGAACCGCCCGACCTGGCGGACGCCCTGGAGATCCTCCACCGCGACCCGGTCGCCAACGCCTTCGTCGCGACCCGGGTCGAGGCCGTCGGGCTGGACCCGTGGCGGCTCGGCGGGGAGATGTGGGGCTGGTACGGCGCGGACGGCGTGCTCGACGCCCTCTGCTACGCCGGGGCGAACCTCGTCCTGGTCAACGCCGGGCCGCAGGCCGTCGCCGCCTTCGCGGAGCGGGCCCGGCGGCAGGGCCGGCGCTGCTCCTCGATCGTCGGACCGGCCGGGGCGACCGCCGCCTTCTGGGCGCTGCTGGAACGGAGTTGGGGCCCCGCACGCGAAGTCCGGGGCCACCAGCCGCTGTTGGCGACCTCCTCGCCGTCCGCGGAGATCGCGCCCGACCCGCTGGTACGCCGGGTGCGGCGCACCGAGGTGGAGGCGCTGATGCCCGCCTGCGTGGCGATGTTCACCGAGGAGGTGGGGGTGTCGCCGCTGGCCGGCGACGGCGGGTTGCTCTACCAGGCCCGGGTGGCCGAACTCGTCACCACCGGGCGGTCGTTCGCGCGCTTCGCCGAGGACGGCCGGGTGGTGTTCAAGGCCGAGATCGGAGCCGTGACCCAGGGCGCCTGCCAGATCCAGGGCGTCTGGGTGGCGCCCGAGCACCGCGGCCAGGGGCTGTCCGAGACCGGGATGGCGGCCGTGCTGGACGTCGCGCTGCGCGAGGTGGCGCCGGTGGTCTCGCTGTACGTCAACGACTACAACCTGCGGGCGCGGGCCGCGTATCGACGGGTCGGGTTCCGGGAGGTCGGGGCCTTCATGAGCGTGCTGTTCTGACCTCCTCCCGGGTGCGGTGGGCCGGGGGTGCGGTGGGCCGGGGGTGCGGTGGGGTCGGCGGGTCGGTGGGGCCCGGGCGCTTCCGGGGTGCCCGGGTGCGGGGCGGTGTTGTGGCGCGGTTCGCCGGTGTTTCGCCGGTTGTTGGGTTCCGATCTTCGGCCGCGCCAGGGGGCCGCTGGTAGTAACGTCCGGAGCATGGATCAGCTGACCGGGGTGACGATCGAGGCCATCGACCTCGCGGCCTGGGCGCCGCAGGCGCTGGAGGTCCAGGCGGTGGCGTTCGGGCTGACGCCCGAGGAGGTCGCGGTCCGGCTGCACATCGTCGGGCGGCACGCCCGGCAGCCCGGGGTGATCGCCTTCGGGGCGATGAGCGGCGGCCGGCTGGTCGGGTTCGGGTACGGGATGCCGAACCAGCGGGACCACTGGTGGAGCACCGTCATCGAGCCGTACCTGACCGCCCGGGGCTACGGGGACTGGCTGGACGGCGTGTTCGCCGTCACCGAACTGCACGTGCTGCCGGAGTTCCAGGGCCAGGGCGTGGGCTCGCGGCTGATCCGGCTGCTGTGCGAGAGCTCGGGCCTGGAGCGAAGCATCCTGTCGGCGATCGACGCGGAGACACCGGCCCGGCGGCTCTACCGGGCGCTGGGCTACCAGGACCTGGCCCGGGCGGTGCGGTTCCCGGCGACGGACCGGCTGTACGCGGTGATGGGGGCGCGGTTGCCGTTGCGGTAGCCGTTGCCGTTGCCGTAGCGGTGGCCCGGGGGGTCGGTCCTAGTCGGAGAGGTGACCGGCGAGTTCCAGGTGGAGTTCGGCGTCCTCGTGGCGGCTCGTGGCCAGTGCGCGAAGGGCCAGGTCGACGGCGCGGAACAGGGCCCAGCCGCGCAGGCGGTCCCGGTCGACGTCGAGGGCGTCGGCGAGCTGCTGGAGCCTGCGGCGGACCGCGGCCGGGGCGCCGGGGGAGCCGATCAGGGTGTCCGCGCGGTCCAGGGCGAGGCGGGCCAGGTCGTAGGCGCGCTCGCCGGTCAGCGGGCGGGGGTCGATGGCCAGCCAGGGGGCGCGGTCGGCGGCGAGCACGTTGCCGTGGTGGAAGTCGCCGTGCAGCAGGAGGTTCTCGTCGGCGGAGGCGGTCAGGGCCCGGGCGGTGGCGAGGGCCTCGTCGATGAGGGGCTGGGCGGCGGCTACGGCGGGGTGGGTGCGGTGCTCTGCGAGGCGGGCGGCGGTGTCCGTGACGCGGTCGGCGAGGGTGGGGAGTTCGGGGCCGGCGGGCTGTGCGGGGCTGGAGGGCGGTTCGACCCAGAGGCGGTGCAGCAGGCTGGTGGCCTCCAGCATCGCCTTGGCCTCGGCGAGGGAACGCAGCGGGATGTCGCCGTGCAGGCGCTCCAGGAGGAGGACTCCCGCGTCGGGGTCGGCGTCGAGCAGCAGGACGGCGCCGCGGCCGGCCCAGTGGGTGAGCGCGGTGTGCTCGTTGGCGGTCTCGGGGGTGACCAGTCCGGCCTTGAGGACGGCGGGGGAGAGGTCGTCGCGGTGGACGTACGCGATCAGGCTGAGGCTGCCGCCGGGGTCCAGGGTGCGTTCGAGGGTGAGGTTCCAGCGGGCCAGATGGGTGGTGGCCGCGGCCGGCAGAGCGGCGAGCCATTGGCGGCCGGGCTCGCCGTGGGTGGCGGTGACGGTGGTCGTCAGCCGGGTGGGGGCGGTGATCTTTGGGGCGGGTCCGGACATGGGTCCATTGTCGGGGCTTGTGGGGGGCGCTGCGCGGGGCTGGGGTGTGGGGGTGGGCTCTCGGGAGGGTGGGTTGGTCCGGGGGCGGTTCCGGGGGTGGGTGCTCCGGCGGCTGGGTGATTTTCCGACTGCCGACTCTGTGGGTGGGG
>NZ_JBIAXC010000075.1:0-29859 GCF_042896295.1 Kitasatospora sp. NPDC001309
ACGCCGCGGCCGGCTACCAGCAGCGCACCTTCGACCTCTCGGCCTACGCGGGCCAGACGGTCACCGTGAAGTTCACCGGCACCGAGGACTCCTCGTTGCAGACCAGCTTCGTGATCGACGACACCTCCGTCCAGACCGGCTGACGCACAGTCGGCTCAGGGGCCCGGCGGCCACGGCCGCCGGGCCCCTGACCGTTACCGGGCCCGCCCTATGCTGAGCGGATGATCGAACCGATAGACCTGGTGATTTTCGACTGCGACGGCGTCCTGGTGGACAGCGAGATCATCGCCGTCCGCGTGGTCGGGCAGCTGACCGCCGAGCTCGGCTGGCCGCTCACCGAGGCCGAGGTGGTCGAGAAGTTCGTCGGCCGGTCGGAGGCGGCCAACCACGCGATGCTGGCGGAGCGGCTCGGGGAGGAGGCCGCGACGCTGTTCGACAAGCGGTTCCGCGAGCTGCACGCCGAGGCCGTGGACGCCGGGCTGACGCCGGTGGACGGGCTGCCGGAGGCGCTGGACGCCCTGGCGGAGCTCGGGTTGCCGATGTGCGTGGCGTCCAGTGGCACGCACGAGAAGATGCGGCACACGCTGGGCCGGACCGGGCTGTACGGGCGCTTCGAGGGCCGGATCCACAGTGCCACCGAGGTCGGGCGCGGCAAGCCCGCGCCCGACCTGTTCCTGCACGCCGCGCGCAGCATGGGCGTCGACCCGGCCGCCTGCGTGGTGGTCGAGGACAGCGGCCCCGGGGTGGCGGCCGCCCGCGCCGCCGGGATGCGGGCGCTCGGCTACGCGGGCGGCGTCACGGCGGCGGAGCGGCTCGCCGGGCCGGGCACGGTGGTGTTCCGGGACATGCGCGAGCTGCCCGCGCTGATCGCCGGCGGGGCGGTTCACCAGGGGTAGGTGCCGCCCTCGGGGTGGAAGAACTGGCCGGTGGGCGCGGTCAGCGCCGCGCCGAGCTGGCGGGCGATCCGGCGGCCGCCCTCCTGGACGTCGGACGGGCCGGAGTGACCGTTGATGTCGGTCGCGCAGTGGCCCGGTTCCAGGGCGCTGACCTTGATGCCCTCGGCGCGCAGGGTGCGGGCGTAGACCAGGGTGACGGCGTTCAGCGCGGCCTTGGAGGTGTTGTAGCCGAGCAGCGCCGCGTACTCGCCGACCGGGGTGTCCGGGTCGGCGAGGACGGAGGAGCTGCCGAGGCCGCTGGAGACGTTGCCGATCAGCGCGGCCGGGGAGCGGCGCAGCAGCGGCAGCATGGCGTTGATGACGGTGACGGCGCCGAAGACGTTGGTCTCGTAGGTCGCGCGCAGGTCGTCCAGGGGCAGCTTCTCCGGGGCGGTGCCGAGGTCCCGGGTGATCCCGGCGTTGTTGACGAGGGTGTCCAGCCGCCCGTACTCGGCGTCGACCAGTGCGGCCGCGGCGGTGACGCTCGCCGGGTCGGTGACGTCCAGGCGGACGGCGCGGGCGGTCAGGCCCTGGGCGGTGAGGCCGGCGGCGGCCGCGGCGCCGCGCTCGGGGTCGCGGGCGCCCAGCAGCAGGGTGTGCCCGGCGCGGGCGAGTTCGGTGGCGGTGGCGAGGCCGATGCCCTTGTTGGCGCCGGTGATCAGGACGATGCGGTTCGTGGTCATGCCCCGACTCTGGCCGGGCGGCGGCCGGGCCGGGAGAGCACTGTCGAGGGTGGTACCGGGAGTGCCATGGTCGGCGTGCGGCGGGCGGGCCAGACTGGGGGCGTGGAACACGTGGACCGGGCGGAGCTGGCCGCCTTCCTGCGGCGCTGGCGCGCCCGCATCCAGCCCGCCGACGTCGGCCTCCCGGACGGCGGGCGGCGCCGTACCCCGGGCCTGCGCCGGCAGGAGGTCGCGCAGCTCGCGGGCATGTCGGTGGAGTACTACATCCGGCTCGAACAGGGCCGGGGGCCGCGCCCGTCGCGGCAGATGATCGGGGCGATCAGCCGGGCGCTGCGGCTGTCCGCGGACGAGACGGCCCACCTGCACCACCTGGTCGGCGAGGCGCCGCTGCCGCCGACCGCGCTGCCCCGCGACGTCCGGCCCGGCGTGCTGCACCTGCTCGACCGGCTGGACGACACCCCGGCGATGGTCTGCAGCGCCGCCCGCGACGTCCTCGCCTGGAACGCGATGGCGGCCGCACTGCTCGGCGACTTCTCCGCGCTGCCGCCCGGCGAGCGCAACCTCATCTGGCGCTTCTTCACCGACCCGGACACCCGTGCCCTCCAGGACCCGGCCGGCCAGGCCGTGTTCGGCCGCCGGGCGGTCGCCGACCTGCGCTCCGCGTCCGCCCGCTACCCCGCCGACAGCGGCCTGCGCCGCCTGGTCGACCGGCTGCTCGCGGCCAGCGAGGAGTTCCGCGAGCTGTGGGCGCGCCAGGACGTCGAGATGCGCCGCTCGACGACCAAGCGCCTCCTGCACCCGGTGGTCGGCCCGCTCGACCTCGACTGCGAGGCCCTGCACGACCCGCACCGCGACCAGTGGACGATCTTCTACACCGCCGCCCCCGGCACGCCCTCGCACTCGGCCCTGCGGCTGCTCAAGGTCCTGGGCAGTCAGGACCTCGTGGTCCGGGGCTGAGCGAGCGCGATCCTCGGCTATATTGAACGCGTTCAAATAACGTCCGAGGGGGGCGCATGGACGTCGTGGCGCGCGCGGTGATCGTTTGGATGGCGACCTGGGGGGCGCTCGTCACGTTGCTCCTGCTGCCGTTGCTGCTTCCGGATCGATGGCACTACGACATCTACTCGCCCGCCAGCGAGGGGCTGTGGATGCTGTCCGTGCTGGTCGGCCCCTTCGTGGCCGGCGGGCTCGGCAGGCGGTGGATCCGCACCGGCGTCTGGCGGGGCGGGGCCGGCGGGGACGGGGCCTGAACCGGTTGCCCGGCTTCCCGGCTTCCCGGTTGCCGGGTTGCCGGGTCCGACGGGACAGGTCGTGCCCTGGTAATTCGCTTGCCGGGGGCGGTCGGTGCTGGCAGGGTCGGGCGCCATGCCCCGGAAGATGCACGCGGACGAACTGGACGTCGACGAGGAACTGGTCCGCCGGATGGTGGCCGCGCGGTTCCCGCGGTGGGCCGGCCTGCCGGTCGAGCCGGTGGACTCGGCCGGGACCAGCAACGCGATGTTCCGGCTCGGCGCCGAGCTGGTGGTGCGGATCCCGCGCATCCCCGGGGCGGTCGAGGACATCGGCAAGGAGTACACCTGGCTGCGCCGGCTGGCCCCCGAACTCCCCGTCGCCGTACCGGTTCCGGTGGCCCTGGGGGAGCCGATCGACGGCTGCCCGTGGGAGTGGTCGGTGCTGCGCTGGCTGGACGGGGCCAACCCGGCGGCCGGGAACGTACGACAACCGTCCCTGCTGGCAGCGGACTTGGCCGGGTTCGTGACCGCGATGCGCCGCGCCGACCCGGCGGGCGCCCCGGCCTCCTACCGCAGCGAGACGCTGGCCGCGCGGGACGCGGCGGTCCGGCGGGCACTCGCGGCGCCGGCGGGTGAAGTGGACGCGGCAGCGGTAACCGCCCTGTGGAAGACGGCGCTTGGCGCGCCCGAGCACGCCGGGCCGCCGGTCTGGATCCATGCCGACCTCCAGCCCGGCAACCTGCTGGTCGACGGGGGCGGCCGGCTCGCCGCCGTCATCGACTTCGGCTGCGCCGGCCTCGGCGACCCGGCCGTGGACCTGCTCCCCGCCTGGTACGTGCTCCCCGCGTCGGCCCGTGACGCCTTCCGGACGGCCGTCGGCGCCGACGCCGCCGAGTGGGAGCGGGGGAGGGGCTGGGCGCTGTCCGTGGCGCTGGCGGAGCTGGACTACTACCGCGACAGCAACCCCCGGATGGCGCGCACCGCCCGGTACGTGCTCGGCGAACTGCTCGCCGAGCACGGCGGGGCGGCCTGAGGGGGCCCGCCGAGGTCCTACGGCGCGGTGACGACGACCTGGGCCCCCGCCAGGGGCCGCTTGCTCATACCCAGGTGCTCGTACACGGCTATCGCCGACCGGTTCCCGCCGTGCACCATGAGGGCCGCCCGCCCGTACCGGTGGACCAACTCCCCGAGGACGAAGCCGCAGACGGCCCGCGCCAGTCCGCGCCCACGGGCGCCCGGGTGCGTGCACACGCCGGCCAGGAACCCGCAACCGGCCGCCGACCAGACGTCGGCCGCGACGGCCAGGGGCTCCGGCGGGGCGCCGCTGTCGAGGGAGTCGACGATCCCGGCCCAGCGGTGGGTGCCGCCGTCGTCCGGCTGGGCGAAGGAGTCGGGGAAGAAGCGGTCGAACAGCGAGGTCGCCTCCTTCACCTGCACCTCGTCCAGCCACCGCACCCCGATGGCGGGCGGGTCGGGGACGGCCGAGGTCTCCATCCAGTAGAACGCGGGGAACAGCGACAGGCCGGGGATCGTGCCGGCCAGCGACTCGATCAACGACGCCCGGCCGACGGGCCGGTAGGTCGGTCCGACCTCGGTCAGCACGTGCCGCACCAGCCGTGCGGCGTCATCGGCACTGCCCTTGACCGCGAGCCGGTCCCGCGCGGAGAGGTCCGGGCTCGCCACGGCGAGGGCCGTGCCGTGCCGCCAGGCCCGCACTCCCGGGCCCAGCCGGCCGTCGTGCTGCCCCTGGGCAGCCCACAGCAGGTGCCCGTCGCCGGCGGCGGCTTCCTCGACGTCGTCGAGGCGGATGAGTTCTTCCATGCGTCTTCACCTGTCGAGCGGCTTGATCATGTGCAGTGGTCCAGCGCTCATCCGGGCTCGTTGATTCCGTCCGGCAGTCGCCACTCGAAGGGCCACAGCTCGGCCGCCCACGCGGCGTCGGCTGCGGCGGGGGCCGCGGGGACGCGCAGGAGGGTGCGGTGGCGCAGCAGTTCGCGGCGCTCGGCGGGGGTGAGCAGGCGCTCGTCCGGCCCGAGGTCGCCGTAGGCGTTCGGGGGCAGGTCGGGGCGGCCGTCGATCGGGGCGTCCTCGGCGACGTTGAGCAGGTCGCCGCCGGCGGTGCGGTAGTCGAGGCGGAAGTCGGTGCGCCACTGCGAGTTGCCGCCCCAGCCCTGGGAGAGGTCCCGGGTGGGACGGTGGGCGCGGCGGTGGGTCCAGAACAGCGGCCAGCGGTCGGCGACTCCGCGCTCCGCGTGGGCGGCTCCGGCTCGTACGCGGACGCCGGCCCGGTTGAACAGCAGCTCGCCGAGCATCAGGCCGGGGTGGCGGACGTCCAGGACCTCGACGGGGGAGTCCGGGTCCTCGGCCTGCTCGACCTCGGTGATCTCGTGCAGGAACGGGTCGAAGGGGGTCTGTTCGAGGACGGGCGTCATGCCGAGGGCGGTGAAGAGGTGGAGGTAGGGCGGGAGTTGGGGGTCGAGGAGGAGGAAGTCGCTGATGCGGCCGAGGGCGTAGAGCTCTTCGAGGAGGTCCGCGTCGTCGGCCCACCAGCGCGTGTCAGCGGTGGCGGCGATACGGAGGCGCGCGCGGTAGTCGGCGGCGGCCTGGTCGAGCCAGGGGGCGATGACGTCCTCGTAGGGGCCGTCGGCGTCGAGTAGCGCCTCGTACAGCGCGCGGGCGTTCACCCTGGAGATCCTGGCAGGTTTTGCCAAACGGTCGACCAATGAGGCGGTCGGCGCGGGTAGCGTCCCTGGTCATGAGCGTGCTGGACGTGAACGAAGAAGCGAACCAACTGCCCGACGCCTGGCGCTCGGTGGTGCTGGAGCGGGTCGGTACGGCGGCGGTGAAGGTGCTGCGGATGGACGGCCGGGAGCTGGAGGAGGAGGTGCACGGTACGGCGGAAGTCCTGGTGGTCACCGACGGCGTCCTGGAGCTGGACTTGGACGGCGAGGAGCTGACGGTCGGCACCGGCGAACTGTGCCGGATTCCGGCGGGAACCCGGCACGCGGTGCGGGCGGGGAGTCACGGCACGCTGCTGATCGTGGAGGTCCCCGAGGGGGAGTGAGGGCGCTGCCTCGCCCGGCAATGGGCGAGGCAGCGCCTCAGTGGTGCTCAGAGGAGACCGAACTCGAACTCCCCAGCGGAGATGGCCTTGATGAAGGCCTCGTGCGCCGCGCGGTCGAAGGCCAGGGCAGGGCCGGAAGGGTCCTTGCTGTCGCGGACCGCGACTGCTTCGGTAAGGAATGCGTACTCGACACAGTTCTCGTTGCCGCCGCTGTAGCTCGACTTCTCGAACGAGAAGCCAGTCGCGGAAGCGTCCGGGTAGTGGGTCACTTGATCAGCTCTCTCTGTGCGGTGATGAAGGCGATCGAGGAGTCGACAGGAAGAGCCTCGGCCGTGATCTCCTGGAACTTCGCCCGGTACAACTCGACGTCAGTCGGATCCTCGACCCAGAATCCGTTCAGCAGCCCTTCGACGAGCACGACGTCGAGATCCTTCCGCTGAGGGAATCCGAGCAGGACGAACGCGCCGCTCATGCCTGGGTGGATAGCCGCACCTGCAGGCATCACCTGGATGTTGACGTTCGTCAGCCGACTCATCGTCAGCAGCTTGTCGAGCTGTGGCCCCATGATGTCGGGGCGATTCGCGTTTGCCTGGAGGGCGGCTTCATGGATGACTGCCCAGACCTCAACGGGGTTCGGGCGGGTGAGGATGGACTGCCGTGCCATTCGGACCTGCACCAGGTCGTCAACCGTCCCGGCCTTCGTGGCCCGAAGCCGGTCGATGACGAGCCGAGCATATTCGGCGGTCTGGAAGAGGCCTGGGATGAAGGCGGCTTCGTACGTCTTGAACGTCGAAGCCTCGGTTTCGAGTGTGATCAGATCGGTCGCTGAGGCATCGATGACGTCGCGGTAGCTCAGCCACCAGCCACGCTTGCTGCCGTCCTTCGTGATGGCGATCAAACCTGCACGGAACTCATCGTCTTCGCAGCCGTAGTGGTCGAGGAGCTTGTTGACGTCCTCGATCTTGGCCGCTGTGCGGGCGTTCTCGATCCGGTTCAGTTTGGCCAGGCTCATGCCGGTGGCCTCAGCAGCAACGTCTGCTGCGATCTTCCTCTGCTCGCGCAGCCTGCGCAGCTCCTCGCCCAGCCGACGACGCCGAACGGTTGATACCGCCATGCAATGCCCCTCCTGACCTGTCGGTGGACCAGTCTGCCCTTGCCGATCACGTAGGCGCTACCGGCAACTGGCAGTGGGTGGCACCGAATTCGGGTTCGATATGCAATTTTGCACACTACTTAGATCCGCTTGCGCACGCGATGGCCTTCGCGTCATGCTGGCTGTAACGGGTCGCATGCATAACGTGATCATCTGGCTGATGCGGCTGCGCTTCTTCGTCATGCCATCGGGTCGATCTCGCGTTTGATTGAGCGATGGTCATCTCTGAACCCCCACGGAGGTATCTTCGTGTTCTCCCTCGAACTCCCCCCTGACTGGTCGGCCC
The DNA here is from genome assembly GCF_042896295.1 of Kitasatospora sp. NPDC001309. Taxonomy (NCBI): domain Bacteria; kingdom Bacillati; phylum Actinomycetota; class Actinomycetes; order Kitasatosporales; family Streptomycetaceae; genus Kitasatospora; species Kitasatospora sp. NPDC001309. The sequence goes on from NZ_JBIAXC010000075.1 coordinate 7,354, forward strand.
CGCGCGAGGAGTTGCGCGAGGCCACCTCGCGCGCCGGGTGGAAGCCCGACCTGGTCGCCGATGCCGAGCTCGCTCTGCTCGAACTCTTCGTCAATGCCTACCGCCACGGCGGTAGTGCGGCGCCCGTCGTGGTGGTCCTCATCATCGGCGGCATCCTCCGCGTCTCGGTCAGCGACGGGAGCCCGGTCCTCCCCGCCCCGCGCGAGGACTCCGACCCGCTCGCCCTCTCCGGGCGGGGCCTGCACCTCGTGCGCTCGCTCACCCACCGCTTCGGTACGGAGACCCGCAGGACCGGCAAGTCCGTCTGGTTCGAGCTGGACGCCGCCGCGTGAGCGCCGTCGACCGCCCGATCGAGCCGGGTCACCCGCTGATGCGTACCTACACCGAGCTCGAAATCGCCTACCTGCTCGTCGAACTCGCCGAGCGTGGACGCAAGTTCGGGCTCCTCTGGCCCTCCGCGACCACCGACAGCGTGGTGGACGGCCGCGTCCTCGTCCGCTTCGGCAACGCCCCGGCGAGCACCGTGGTCAACCTCCTCGCGCTCCTCCGCTCCCACGACTACGACCGCGACGCGACCGAGGGCGACACCCCGTGCGACTCCTGATCGGCCTGGCCCTGCTCACCCTCCTGATCCTCGCCATCGCCGTCGTCGGCCTCGGCGCGGTCGCCGTCCTGCGGATGCCCCACCGCCCGGACGACGCCACTTCCACCCCGCCCCCCACCCGAGACCGCCAACCGGTGGCCTGACCCCCACGGAAACCCGCGCCGCCCGGCCGGACCCGCCGGGCGGCTCCTTCCGAGGCGCACAGAACCGATGGTGAACGGTCATTTCGCCGAGACCAGCGACCTGTCGTTCACGTTCGCGGGCCGGTGCCGGTGGAAAACCGGTACGAGAGGAACCGCCTGGGGCGTCCGCCCCGCTCATGAACTCCCGTCCTGACAAAGTCGGAGTCAGACCGGCCAGGACGGGGCGCCAACCTGCCACGGCAGGCTCATTGATCAACCCCAGTAGCCGAACCGAGAGAGGAAGCTGACATGGGAGACCAGAACAAGGGCGGTCCCAGCGACGGCAAGGGCGGCGGGCACGCCAAGCCGGGCGGTGGGGCCATCGGGCCGAAGCCGTCGAAGGACGGAAAGAACCCCGACCCCGCTCCGAAGCACAAGAAGTCGTGACCCCCGGGAGCCCCGAAGCGCTGCGGGCGGCCCTGGTGACGAAGCTCGTCAACTCCGGGGCGCTCTCGGAGGAGTGGGTGTCGTCCGTGGCGGCCGTGCCGCGACACGAGTTCCTTCCCGAAACCATCTGGGCGGACGAGAACGGCGGCGACACGGAGTGCAGCCGTTCCGAGAGCCCCGACCGGTGGATGAAGTTGGCCTATGCCGACGTGCCGATCGTCACCCAGTGGGACGACGGCGCGGAAGCTGACCGGAGTACGCCCACGTCGTCGGCGTCGATGCCGACCATGGTGGTCGAGATGCTGGGTGACCTGGGCGCGGCCCCGGAGCATCGGGTACTCGAAATCGGGACCGGCACCGGCTACAACGCCGCGCTCCTGTCCCACCGCCTGGGCGCCGAGAACGTGTCGACGGTCGAGGTGGATGCGAAGGTCACCGCGCAAGCCCGTACGGCGCTCCGCTCCGCCGGCTACACCCCCGAAGTCGTCTGCGGGGACGGCTCGTTCGGATGGGGTGTCCGGGCGCCGTATGACCGGATCATCTCCACCGTGTCCCTGCGGGACATCCCGCCTGCCTGGCTCGCACAGACCAAGCCGGGCGGTATGATCGTCAGCCCCGTTTCGCCCCTGTTCGGAGGCGGGGCAGTCGTGCGCCTCACGGTCGGCGACGACGGGACGGCGAGCGGCCCGTTCACCCGGTCGGCAGCTTTCATGATGCTCCGCCAGCAGCGCTACCAGGCTGCTTCGGTGGACGACTACCTTCCGGGCGACTGGCCGGGCGGCTCCGGGCAGTCCTGGACCGAGTTCGACCCCGAGATCATCGGGGGCGACTGGTTGGCACAGTTCGCCACCGCGCTCGCCCTGCCGGACGTGTACTACCGACGGCACGAGTTCGGTGACGGTGGCTGGACGTGGTGGTTGTTCGACACGGCCGTGACGTCCTGGGCGACCGTGGACTCCGTGCCCGGGGAATCCCGGTTCGAGGTTCGGCAGTCCGGGCCCCGGCGGCTCTGGGACGAAGTGGAGGCCGCCTACAACCAGTGGACGGCCACCGGACGCCCCGGGTACGAGAGGTACGGGCTCACGGTGACCCCTGCCGGACAGACAGCCTGGTTGGACAGGCCCGACAATGTCATCCCGGAGCACCGTCCGTAGGGTGACACCGGGGGTGCGGGTTTCTCCATCGATTCGACCTGTGCCGATGCCCCGCGGGCACCCTCCTCATCCTCCTGATGCTCGCCATCGCCGTTGTCGGCCTCGGCGCGGTCGCCGTCCTGCGGATGCCCCACCGCCCGGACCGCGCCACTCCCACCCCGCCCCCACCCGAGACCGCCAACCGGTGGCCTGACCTCACCCCACTCGCGCCGCCCGGCCGGACCCGCCGGGCGGCTACTGGTCGGCCTCGTCTACCTCCCTTGTAGCAGTGGGAAGTTGGGGGCGGCCGGGGCGGCGGAAGGACGCGGCGATGGTCTGGGCCACCTCGGCGCGCTGGCGGGCGGTGCAACCGGTCATCAGGCGTTCCAGGCGACGGAGCACGAGGACGTCACGCCACGCCCGGATCGCTCCGCTCACCACGCCGCACAGCAGGGCGCCCGCCAGGGCGACGGTGGGGGTCATCGGAGGGCCTCCGTCCGGTCCGCCGCGTGGGCATCGGGAGAGTCCCCGTCATCACAGAGGGCGTGTCGCCTCAGGATGACCGTTCGACCGCCGATCATGGCGGTCGCCGAGGCGCCGTAGAGCTCGACGGCGCCCACCGGATCGAGCCCGTCGACCAGGCCGTGGGCCAGCATGGCGGCGAAGACCGCCTCCACACTGTCGCCGCAGCACCATTCGATCACCAGGTCGGACATGCCATGGGTGTAGCAGTTGGCCACTCCGTGGGCGAGGGCCGCCCGGTCCAGTAGGGCCGGGCGACGCAGGAGCCTGCTCCACAGCAGATCGCGGACGACCGGGGCGCCGGTGTGGTCCCACTTGTTGGCGCGGGTGACCTCGGCCCGGTGGACCGGCACCACGAACTCGTCCGGCAGCACGCTGGGCACCCCGAGCGGTGCACCGTCGGCTCGCAGCAGGGTGATGCGGGCAGGGAGGATCGCGCTCTCGATCACGAGCCGTCCGTTCCGGACGGACCATCGCACGCCGGCGACTCCCCCGACCATGCGATGCGTTGCCATCAGGCCGACCAGCAGTTGGCCCACCGCCTCGTCGGCCATCGCCGGGTGGAGATGCAGCGTGAGCCCGTCTCCGTCGTGCGTGGTGAAGAGGACCCCCAGTACGGCCCCGTCACTCTGACGATCGCGGAACGTGTTGGCGAGCGCACTCACCACCATGGCCTCGAAGCGCCGTTGGGCCGGGGTGACGGCATCGGGTACCGGATGCTTGACGAAGACCTTTACCTGCCCGGCGAGTTCACGAGACCGCCAGAGCGGCAGACCGCTCAGCTTCTGGATGCGCCTGGCCAGACGGGTGACATTGTCCGACGCGGACATGAGACTCCAATCCCCCCACGGAGCCGTCCGGCGGCGGCTGGAGAGACAGGTGCGTCTGTCTGTGCGTACGGATGAAGAGGGGTGACGCCTGTGGGTGACTCTCCGGAGCCCTTCGCCCACCCCGGCCGCCGGTGACCGAGTGCGTGGGCCTGTCGCCACATCAACACAACCAGCCTACACACGCGGGACGTTGCTCCGGTGGGATTCCTCGGTAACCGCAACCCCGGGCGCCGCCCACCTGGTTCCGGTCCGTGTCCCGCGCGGTCGGTCACCTCGGCGGCCCGTCCCCGCTCCTACACTGGCGGCCATGGCAGACCACCAGCCCTTCTCAGCCTTCCGCGTGCCCGACGCCGACCCGGAGGTCGTCGAGCGGCTGGTCGCGGTGCTGGACGTGCAGGCCGCCAACCCGGGTGTGCGGCGGCTGCGCGCGTGGGCGCACGAGCAGCTGGCCGTGCGGCCCGGTGAGCGGGTGCTGGACATCGGGTCCGGTACGGGCTCGGAGACCCTCGTCCTCGCGGCCGCGGTCGGCCCGGACGGCACCGCGACCGGCCTCGAACCGAACCCCGGCCTGCGCGCCGTCGCCGGGCGGCGTGCCGCCGAGGCGGGCAGTGCGGCGCGGTTCCTCGACGGTGACGCGCTGGCCCTGCCGCTGCCCGACGGTGCGGTGGACGCGGTCCGGTGCGAGCGCGTCCTCCAGCACCTGAGCGACCCGGCGGGGGCCGTCGCCGAGATGGCGCGGGTGCTGCGCCCGGGCGGGCGGGTCGCGCTGCTGGACACCGACTGGTCCACGCTCCTCCTCCACCCGGCCGCCGCGGAGGCCCGGACCGCGCTCACCGGCGTCACCCTGGCCAACTCCGCCACCCCGGAGGCCGGACGCCGCCTGACGGGCTGGCTCTCGGCAGCCGGTCTGACCGTCGACCACGTCGGCGCCGACGTGCTGCTGCACGACCCCGACACCGTCCCCTGGCCGCTCCTGCGCGGCCTCGCCACGGTGGCCGTCGGCCGCGGGCTGCTCACCGAGGCGCAGCGCGACGACCTGTACGCCGAACTCACGGCCGCGGCCGAGCGGCGTGCCTTTCACCTCTCCGTGACGATGTTCGCCGCGGTCGCCCACCGGCCGGACGGCCCGGCGACGTCCACCGGTTGAGTTCGCCTGCACAGGAAGTCGGCCCGGTCGACTTCCTGCGTACCCGCCCGGCCTGTCCGAGGGTGCCGTCATACTGGCCGCGCACACAGCTCGCGCACGTAACCCGCGCACGAAGCTGCCGGGGCGCCGAGGTGGTGCCCCGTCACGCTGGTCCACTCCTGGAGCCGTTCACCCATGTCCTCGCCCGCCGCGTACCGGTCGCCGAGATCGCTCGCCACCGCCGCCACCGTCCTGCTCGTCGTCTGCGGTGCGCTCACCGTCTTCCGGCTCGTCGCCGACTCCCTCCTGTACCGCGCGGCGGGTGACCTGCCGAGCGGCGTCGAGTTCGGTGACGGCAGCGCGTTCGGCCCCTCGTACGGGCTCCAGATGCTCGCGTACCTGCTGTACAGCCTGGCCCTGATGGGATCGACGGTCGCCTTCCTCAGCTGGTTCCACCGGGTGCGGGTGAACGCCGAGTGGCTGAGTCCGCACGGGCACCGGCACAGCCGCGGCTGGGCCGTCGGCGGCTGGTTCACGCCCGTGGTCTTCCTCTGGTTCCCCTGGCGGATCGCCTGCGACATCTGGCAGGCCGGTGTCCGGCCGGACGCGTCCGGGGTGCGGACACCGCTCCCGACGACGGTCGTCAACGCCTGGTGGGTCAGCTTCTGCCTGTTCAACGTGGTGGACGCGGTGGGAAGCCAGTCGACCGACACGGCGCGCTACCCGGACCAGTACCAGCAGGGCGTGGCCTGGCTGATCGCCTCCGACGCGCTCGAACTGGTCGCCGCCGTCCTCGCCGTCCTGGTGGTGCGGACGGTGACGGCCATGCAGGAGGAACGTTTCGCCGAGCACAGCGCCGCCACCTCGTACGGGGTGTACGTCTCGGCCGTCGAGGGCTGAACCGCCCCGCCCTGTCGAGGCGGCACGGTTCAGGCGTATGCCTCGGGATCGGTGAGTCCCTCCACGAACTCCTGGAAGTCCGCGGCCAGGGGGAGTTCGGACCGGAAGTCGGCGTCGAACCATCCGACCGTGGGGGTCGGACCCGTCCGGTAGTCCAGGGCGATCCAGCAGGGGCCGCTGCCACTGAGGAGCACGAGCGGAGCCGGCAGGCCCCACTCCCCGACCAGGTAGGCGCTGTCGAACAGGGACAGCGTCCCGGGGCGGTGGCCGATCCCCATCAGGTGCTCGAAGGGCACGTGGTCCGAGGCCCAGGAGGTCGGCGCCGAGGTCGGGAAGGCGCACAGGCCGTCCGTGACCTGTCCACCGTTCTGGAGCCGGAGCAGTGCCACCAGGGAGGCCGGGAGACTCACCCCCAGGGTGTGTTCGGCCTGGTGGACGAGCTGATCGGTCAATGGCGGCTGAACGCCGTGGTCGACGGAGCCGTCCCAGAAGACATCCTGCAGAACCTCGAAGCCGGGCATGGGCGGCATCGTACGAGGCGCCGCCCGCCGCGCCTCAACCCGGGGCGCCGCCGGCCCAGGCCGCCAGCCGGCCGAAGTCGTCCGCCGTCAGACCGACCTTCGGGTCGACGTGGTGCAGCAGCGCCGGGCCGGGGTGGTGGGCCGCGACCCAGGCGCGGTCCGCGTCCGTGATGTTGTCGTCGACCCAGGCGAAGGGGCGGCCCCGCGCCCAGGCGACGACCTCCGGGGTCTTCCAGAACACCCCGCCGGCCGGCTCCGGCCGGGGCTCGGACCAGGCGATGTACGGCAGTTCGGGCAGCCCCAGCAGCGGGCCGATGAAGGAGTTGGCCTCCTCCTCCCAGGTCGTCGCCCACACCAGTTCGAAGGGCAGCGCCGCCAGGGCCGGCCCGTGCTCAGGGTTGAGCCACACCCGCAGCGGCTTCGGCGCCTTGTGCGGCATCCCCCACAGGGCGAGCCGCCGCCGTTCGTGGGCCGCCCAGCGCGGGGTCAGAAGTCGGTGGGTCCGGTAGCCCTCCGGCCGCCGGTGCGGCTTCGCCGCCTCCGGGTTCAACGGACCGTCCACGTCCAGCAGCAGCATCGCTCGCACCACGGCGCACCACCTCCTCGAACGTCGTCGAACCGTACCCGGCGGGCCCGTCCCGGCCCAAGCGGATATCGCCTCCGGCCGGCGGACTGTCGTAGGCGACCGGCAGGCTGTGCGCCATGACACTCGCTCCGCCCCTGCCGCCCGTGGCACCGCCCTGGTGGCATCCGCTCGCGCACCTGCACCACCGGACGGTGGACCGGCGTACGGCCACTGCGGCGAAGGACCTCCGGGCGGCCGTGGGGAGACGACTCGACGTCGGTCTGCTGCGCCGCGCACTGGCTTGCCAGGGCGACGGGGAGCTCGTGTTCCGGATCATCGCGGTCGGGTTCCTGGCCGTGATGCTGGTCGGGTTCATCCTCTCCGGCATGAAGGGGCTCTGCACGCCCGGGGGATACCTCCCCACCTCGGGCGGCGAAGTCGGCCCCTGCCCGACGCACCAGGAGAAGGTGTACGTCGCGGAGACGATCGCCCTCTGGGCGGCCGCGTTCATCGCGGCCGCGTCCGTGTACGGCGCGGTGCGGGCCACCGCCGTGCGACCCGCCCAGAAGCCGGTGTTCCCGGCGCTGCTCGTGCTGCGGGCCTGCGCCCGGCTGCACGAGCCCGGGGCGGGCCACGCGGAGGCCGCCGGGCTCAGTGTGAAGGCGCAGGCCCTGGGGCAGGCGCTGATCGATGCGGCGGGGCGGGCCGCCGACGACTACGGCGCCCGGGCGAGCACCCGGGAACTCATGCTCGGCCATGCCCGGCAGGTCGCCGCCCTCCTGGAACGGACCGCCGACGAGCTGCTGCCGGACCGGGACCGTGCCACCCGGAAACTGGCCGAACTGGCGGCGGTGATCGCCGAACAGGTCGCCGACGGACAGTTCACCAACCTGCTCAGGGAGCACGGGCAGCCACCGGACCTGCCGACGAGCGCCCCCGAGTCGCCGGACCGCGCCGACGGGCGACGGCTGGCGATGGCGGCCGTGACGGCGCTGCTGGTCACCGTCTCCCTGGCCGTCACGACCGGGATGCTCGGTCTGCCCGCCTTCGTCACCGCGCCCCTGGCGGCGATCACCGTCCCGCTCCTCACCTTCCTGCTGCTGGCGCACCGCTTCGGCCTCAGCGAGGCAGTGCGCCTCGTCCAGGTCCTGCGGACGGTGCGCGGGGAGAACCCCGTGGAGCCCACGGCCGCGCCCGAACGGCAGCAAGCCGGGTCGGACACCGGTGGTGACCCGCCCGCCGGGGAGGTTCGGGGTGCGGGGAACTCCGCCTGAGATTGCCGGGAAACGGCATGGTGCGCGAGCGGTGGGCGGGTCTACGGTCGCGCGGTGAGTGATTCCACCGCTGCCGTCCGAAGACGGCGTACGTTCTTCGCCGTCGGCTGGGCCGTCCTCCTGCTGGCGGTCGTCCTGCCGCCGCTGGTGGTCGGGCCGGCCTTCGTGGACTCGGGGGCGCCGCTCTGGTCCGGGCTGGTGGCCGTGCTCGGGCCCGCGGTCCTGCTGGACGCGGGCACCGCGCGGCGGAAGGGCTGGCGGGTGGCCGGGGGCATCGTCCGGGCCCGTACCTGGTCGGGGCCGCGGGAGGTGGACCTGACCGACCTCGCGACCGTACGGGCCTGGGAGGGGCAGTCGCGGTGGGGCGGCCCGGTGACGCTGGTGTCCGTATCCGACCGCTCCGGCGGGTGGGTGATCCTCACCGTCGCCCCCAAGCACCTGCACCTGCTCACCGACGCGGTGCGCCACCACGGCGCCGGTTACGTCACGCCGTGGGCCCAGGCGCTACTGGGTCTCAAGCCGACCCGGTGGTACGTCTCCGGGGCCCGGACGCTCGGATTCATGGTCGTCTCGATCGCGCCGTTCCTCGCCGGCGCGCTGCTGGCCGCGGCGGCCGCCCAGCGCTGAGCGGCCCGGAGGCCTCAGGGCTTGTGCCAGGTCAGGGAGTAGCGCCGCAGGACGTGCCACCGGTAGCGCACCCCGGGCAGCACCCGCCCGGCGGTCTCCCGCACCTCCCGGTAGCTCATCGCGGGGGCGGCCGTCGGCATGCCCTCCGGGCCGGACGCCCGCCGCACGGCCTTCACGGTCCGTACGAGCGGCGCGGCCGCGACCCACCGGGCCCGGTCCGCCGCCGTCTCCTCCCGGGCCAGGCCGACCACCACCAACACCCCTCCGGGGCACAGCAGTTCCCGCATCCTGGTGAGCGCGGCCGTGAAGTCCATGTGGTGCACGGCCGTCACCGAGCAGATGAAGTCGAAGCCGCCGGTGGGCAGTTCGAGGGTGAGGAAGTCCCCTTCCAGGAAGGTGATGTCACCGTGGGCGGCCCGCGCCCGCGCGACCATCCCCCCGTCGCTGTCCACCCCGACCACCCGCCCGCACCGCGGCGCGAGCTTCGCCGCCAACAGCCCGTCCCCGCACCCGACGTCGAGCGCCGCCCCGCACCCGGGCGGCACCGCCCGCAGGATCCCGGGGTGCCGCGCCACGTTGGTGTTCCAGTACGGCCGTTCCTCGCGCGTCACGCCGGATCGTCGGCGAGGGCGGCCAGGGCGGCGGTGACGGCGGCCTCGGCGTGGAGGCGGGCGGTGGGGAAGAGGGGGACGGGGCTGTCCTCGGGGTGGACGAGGAGTTCGATCTCGGTGCAGCCGAGGATGATGCCTTCGGCGCCGGCGGCGACCAGGTCGGCGATGACGCGGCGGTAGGCGGCGCGGGATTCCTCGTGGACGAGGCCGAGGCAGAGTTCCTGGTAGATCACCCGGTGGACCAGGGCGCGGGATTCGGGCCCGGGGACGAGGACGTCCAGGCCGTTGGTGGTCAGGCGGCCGCGGTAGAAGTCCTGTTCCATGGTGAAGGCCGTGCCCAGCAGGCCGACCCGGCGCAGGCCGGCCGCGTGGACGGCGTCGGCGGTGGCGTCGGCGAGGTGCAGCAGGGGGATGGAGACGGCTTCGGTGACCTGGTCGGCGACCTTGTGCATGGTGTTGGTGCAGATCAGCAGCAGGTCGGCGCCGGCGGCCTCCAGGCCGCGGGCGGCGTCGGCGAGGATCGCCCCGGCGTCCTCCCAGCGTCCGGCCGCCTGGAGCCGTTCGATGTCGGCGAAGTCGACGGAGTGGAGCACCAGTCGGGCGGAGTGGAGGCCGCCGAGCCGGTCGCGGGTGAGTTCGTTGAGGGTGCGGTAGTACTCGGCGGTGGATTCCCAGCTCATGCCGCCGATCAGGCCGAGGGTCTTCATGGGCCAGTTATAAGCCAGGGGAGACAGGAAAGGCAATTGTATAAGAACTACTTTGGGAAGCTCTCCCGTGCCACCCGGTGCTGCCATTCCCGGGCGAACACCACCGACCCCGCCTCCAGCGCCCGCAGTTGCACCACGCTGAGGAAGTGCCCGGCGTCGCAGCGCAGTTGGGTGCGGGTCTGGACGGTCACGTCCCAGCCGATGTCCGGCCGCTCCAGCCGTACGGTGCGGTCGGTGCGGGCCTGGGCGCTGAGCGGGGCGCCGGTGAGGATGCGGTAGGCGGTGACGGTGTGCTCGTCGCGGACCAGGCCGTCGGGGTGGGTGCGGGTGCCGTCGGTGGCGGGGGAGAGTTCGGTGCGCCACTCGTGGCGGCCGATGTCGTGCACGGTGACGTGCTCGGGCCGGGCGGTGAGCGGTTCGGTGAGGTGGATGTCCGGCGGGTCGGGCAGGGTGGGGGCCGCCAGGGTGACGGGTGCGGCGCCGGCGTCCGCGGCGAGGTGGCGGACGGGCAGGACGAGGGTGGAGTGGGACGGGTCGAGGGCGTACCCGGTGTCGTCCGCGTTCGGCCACACCCACGGCCAGTAGACGGAGGAGAGCGCGAGCCGCAGCCGGTGCCCGGCCGGGACGGTGGCCGCGCAGGCCGCGAGTTCGACCTCGACGTCCGGGCCGGCGGCGGTCAGCACGCCGCGGGTGAGCAGGGCGGAGGTGCCGTCGGGGCCGACCGCGCACAGCCGGGCGACCACCTGGGCGGGCCCGCCGCCGGAGCGCAGCCGCAGCCGGGCGGTGGGCGCGCCGAGCAGCTCGACGGGTTCGGGCAGCGGCTGGGAGTCGAAGCAGACCGAGCGGCCGTCCTCCTCGCGCTGGTCCGGCGGCTGGTCGGCGGGGCGGCCGTGCGGGACGTAGGCGCCGGCGTTGAGGCCGGTGTGCTGCGGGGAGCGGACGGGGACGTACCGGTCGTGGGAGGCGGTGCCGGCGGTGCGCAGCTGGCCGTCGAGGTCGTAGTGGATCTCCCGGACGTCGGGGGAGGGCCAGGCGTCCTCGCCGGTCCAGCGGGTGCTGATCCAGCTGCGCAGGGCGGGTTCCTTGACGGCGCCGGTGTCGACGCCGCGTAGCCAGTGGTCCCACCAGCGCAGGGTCTCGGGCAGGGCGGCCTCGGGCAGGCCGTGCGGCCAGGGGCCGAGCAGGGCGCGTGCGGTGGGGGACTCGGCGAGCAGGCGCAGCACGAAGGAGCAGGACGGGTCGCCCCAGCCGGCCACGGCGAGGACCGGGACGGACACCGGCACGGTGGTGTCCCCGGCGGCGAGCCAGGCGTCGACGGGGGGTTCGAGGGATTCGAGCCGGGCCAGCCAGCCGGGCCGCCAGGCGTCGCCGAGGCGGCGCGGGTCCGGGGGGAGCGCGGCGTCGGCGATCAGGGCGGTGAGCCGGGTGTGCAGGTCGGCGGCGAGGACGGCGCCGCCGAGCCGGTGGCCGCCCTCGGGGCAGGCGGTGACGGCCGCGCCGACGGTCCCGGGCACCCGGGCGGCCAGGCGCAGCGCGGTGGTGCCGGCCGCGCCGACGCCGAGCAGGCCGACCCGGCCGTTCGCCCAGGGGCGGCGGGCGAGCCAGTCGACGGCGGCGGCGCCGTCGGTGAGTTCCTGCTCGCCGCCGGGTTCGCCGGGCAGGCCGCCGGAGTCGCCGTGGCCGCGGGTGTCGACCCGGACGGCGGCGTAGCCGTGGCCCGCGTACCAGGGGTGGCGGCGGGCGTCCTCGGCGGCGGTGCGGTCGCCGAGGCGGTCGGCCGAGTACTCCAGCAGGACGGGGACGGGCTCGTCGCTGACCGGGCGCCAGAGTCGGGCGGCGAGTTCCGTGCCGTCGGGCAGCGGGATGCGCAGGTCCTCGCGGGTGGTGTGGAAGGGGTACGACGGCATGGCCGCTCCCATCGGGGTCCCGGGCCGGTGAGCGCCGAGCGGCCCGCGGCGCGTTCGGGGGGCGCGCGGCGGGCTCGGCCCCTCCGACCCTAGGGGAGGAATCGGGCGATTTCCTGATGAGGGGCCCGCAGTGGTGACGCTGCGCAGGCGTGCGGCGGCCGGACGCGCGCCCCTGGCCTGCGCCGTCGTGGTTCGGTTCGCCGCCGTCCGGCATCTGCACATGACTTGCAACTGCTCGCCGGAGGGGGGAAAGATGGCCCAGCTTTCTCCGGACCGCCCGAGTCCGGACCGCCCGAAAGAAGGACCACACGATGCCCAGCGCCGCCACAGCCGCCCCGGCAGGTGCCCCAGCCGTCCGATGGCGCGACCGGCTCACCCGCGAGGAGTGGATCCGGCTGGCCGGGATGGGCGGCTTCATCCTCGCGCTGCACGTCATCGGCTGGTTCACCCTGCTCGCGCTGGTGGCGCCCGAGCACTACGACGTCGGCGGCCAGGTCTTCGGCGCGGGCATGGGCCTGACCGCCTACACCCTGGGGATGCGGCACGCCTTCGACGCGGACCACATCGCGGCGATCGACAACACCACCCGCAAGCTGATGGGCCAGGGCAAGCGGCCGCTGTCGGTCGGCTTCTGGTTCTCGCTCGGGCACTCCTCGATCGTCTTCGGCCTCTGCGCGCTGCTGGCCTTCGGCATCCGCACGCTCGCGGACCAGGTCCAGGCGGACGACTCGACCCTGCACAAGATGACGGGTCTGATCGGCACCGCGGTCTCCGGCAGCTTCCTGCTGCTGCTCGGCCTGATCAACCTGGGCGCCTTCAACGGCATCCTCAAGGTGTTCCGCCGGATGCGCGTCGGCGAGTACGACGAGGCGGAGCTGGAGCGCCAGTTGGAGCGCCGCGGGCTGATGAACCGGATCCTCGGCAAGGTCACCCGGGCGGTCACCAAGCCCTGGCACATGTACCCGGTGGGCCTGCTGTTCGGCCTGGGCTTCGACACCGCGACCGAGGTGTCCCTGCTGGTGCTGGCCGGCGGCGCGGCGGCGTTCTCGCTGCCCTGGTACGCGCTGCTGACGCTGCCGATCCTGTTCGCGGCCGGGATGAGCCTGCTGGACACCATCGACGGCTCGTTCATGAACTTCGCCTACGAGTGGGCGTTCTCCAAGCCGGTCCGCAAGATCTACTACAACCTGACGGTCACCGGCCTGTCGGTGCTGGTCGCGCTGGTCATCGGCCTGGTCGAGCTGATCGGCCTGCTCGGCGAGAAGCTGGACATCACCAGCGGGCCGATCGCCTGGATCGGCGGGCTGGACCTCAACTTCGTCGGCTACGCGATCGTCGGCCTGTTCGTGCTGACCTGGGCCGGGGCGATCGCGTTCTGGAAGTTCGGCCGGGTCGAGGAGAAGTGGTCGGCGGGGCTGGCGGCGGGCTCCGCGGCCGACGCCGAGTAGCGCGCCGCCCGCAGACGGGCCGAGGACGGCCCGAGGGGCCGGTGACCAGACCCTGGTCACCGGCCCCTCGTGGCTCTCCACGACGGACGGGCGGACTACTTGAGCGCGGCGAGCACCGCGTCCGCCATCACCTTCTCGCCGGTGGCGTTGGGGTGGAACGGTACGGCGGGCGAGCCGGGCAGGGCGCCCTCGATCCAGCGGTCGTCCGAGCAGACGTCGTGCCCGCGGGTCGGCGTCGCGGTGTCCACGTACGTCGCGCCGTTGGCGGCCGCGGTGGACTTGAGGGCGGCGTTCAGCTTGTCGAGCACGCCGTGCATGTACTCCACGTCGCCGGGGGTCACCGGCTGGCGCAGGACGCAGGTCGAGCCGTCGGCGGGCAGCACGGACGGGTAACCGACCAGCAGTACCCGGGCCTTGGGGGCCTTGGCGTGGATCTGCCGGAGGGTGGTGGCGATCTGGGGGGCGATGGTGCCGGTGATCCGCTCGGCCAGGTCGTCGTCGCCGTACTGCCAGGACCACGTCCGCCAGTCGAAGTAGCCGTGGTGGTAGACGTCCTTGCAGGGCGTGCCGAGCGGGTTGACGACCGCGCCGGCGATGCAGGTGGCGACGAGTTCGCCGAGGCCGAGGTCGCTGGCGGCGAGGTCGTTGCCGCCGATCCCGAGGGTGACCAGGTCGGTGTCGGCGGTCACCGAGTCCAGCTGCGGGTCGTTGACCCGGATGAAGGCGTCGTACTGGGGCTGCGTCATGGCCTTGACCTTGGCGGCCGCGCAGGTGACGTCGGTGTACGCGCCCGCCTTGAGCGAGGCGGCGACCAGGTGGCCGTAGTTGTGGTCGGAGCGCAGGCACAGGCCGGCCGACTGGCCGGGGACGCCGGCGCCGGCGGCGTAGGAGTCGCCGAGGGCCACGTAGTGCTTCGGCGCGGGGGTGGCCGCCTGGGCGGTGGTGGAGGTGAGCGCGAGGGCGGCGCCGACGGCGACGGCCGCGAGGGCGCTGGAATTGCGGAGTCGCCGGGAATTCCGGGCAGGGCGGAGCACGGTTCCTCCTGGGGGAGAGAAACGACGGGTGGGGGGTCGTGCTGAGCCGGGCCACAGCTACTACTCGTACTACTCGCAGGTAAGTTACTTCCAGGTTTCGCGGCCGTCCATAGGTGACGGCGGAATTTCCGGAAATCCCGTCAGATGACACCGGGTGCCATTTCGAATTCCGCTCCACCGCGTTTCGGAATTGCCGCCGATACGTGCGGGAAGGGAATTCGGTTCACCTGGTGCGTGTTCCGGGCCGCCGGGGCCCCGGGCGGTCTCGATGCCCGGCGGGCTGACAGGTACAGTTCCGGTGCAGAGCGTGCCGTCGAACCGGGCCGCCGACCAGGAGGGGGACCAGCGGGGATGAGCCGCCGAGAGCGCGACCGTGACCGCGACCGCGACGGCAAGCGGGGCACCGGTGCCCCGGTGACCGTCACCGTCTGCCGCGACTGCTGCTGCGGCAGCCTGACCAAGCACCCCGAGGTGGACCACGCGGGCCAGTTCGAGCGGCTGCGGACGGCGGTCGGCTCGGCGGGCCGGGTCCGGGGGTCGAAGTGCCTGGACGTCTGCTCCCAGTCCAACGTGGTGGTGGTCGGCCCGTCCAGCGAGGGGCGGGCGGCGGGGGCGCGTCCGGTCTGGTTCGGCTTCGTGCTGATGGACGAGATGATCGACGACATCGCCGCCTGGGTGCGGGCGGGCGGCCCCGGCGTCGCCGAGCCGCCCGGGCTGCTCGACCTCCAGTTGATCTCGGTCTCCCGTCGGGTCCGCGAGGGCCTGCCGGAGTGACCGCGGGGACCGCGAGGTGCTGACGGACCGTCAGATCGACGTCCCGGCACGGCTCCGGGGTCGGCCCACTACCATGACCGGTGGCGTCGAGCCGTTCCGCGCAACGGGAGGAAGACGATGACGACGGTCTGCCGCATCTGCGCGGGCACCGGCCGGACCGCCGGCCTCAACTGCCGTACCTGCCAGGGCACCGGCACCACCGAGGTGGGCGGAGGGGGCGGCAACTGCTTCCTCTGCGACGGCACCGGGGTGTACGTGCGCTACCGGGTGGACGCGACCGGCGCCAAGCAGGCGTACCGGGACGAGATCTGCCGCACCTGCGACGGCACCGGCAACCGGTCGGCGAACCTCTGGGGCGAACCGTCCTCCTGAGCCGTCCTCCTGAGCCACCGTCCTGAGCCGCCGTCCCCCGAACCACCCGCCCGGCCGGGGCCGATGATCCGACATCACTTCGATGTGGACATGCTCTTTGCCTAACCATGGTCGAACGTTGGTGTTCGAGTGGCCGATGCGCTGACCCCCGTTCACCGGAAGTCCGTGCGCGGTCAACGCGCCGCTGACAGAGTCCCGCGCATGGATATCCCCAACATGGGCGTGCCGGCCAAGCTTGCCGACCGCATGAGCATGGCCGAGCAGCACGAGTACCTGCGGGCCCGTTTCTCCCGCCGCCGGATGCTGCGCGCCGGTGCCGTCACCGTGGGCGCGGTCGCCGTCGGCGGTGCCCTGGGCAGCGCGCCGGCCTTCGCCGCCCCGGCGAGCCCCCAGCTCCTGACGGGTGCCACGACGGCCGGCATCGACGGTGCGCTGGTCGCGCCGGTCGGGCGTCACCTCCAGTTCGGCGCCGAGCCGGACACCCAGTTCCGCATCTCCTGGCAGGTCCCGGCGCCGGTCAGGAAGCCGTTCCTGCGCTTCGGCAAGCACCCGTGGGAGCTGAGCCACAAGATCCAGGCCGAGGTCCGCGCGCTGCACACCCCGGCGCTGACCCCGACCGGCAAGCCGGTGGACCAGTACTACCTGCACGTGGCGCTGGAGGACCTCCAGCCCGACACCACCTACTACTACGGCGTCGGCCACGAGGGCTTCGACCCGGCCTCGCAGCAGCAGATCTCCACCCTGCACACCTTCCGCACCGCGCCCTCCCGCGACCACCGCTGGGGCAAGGTGTACGAGCCGTTCACCTTCACCGCCTTCGGCGACCAGGGCGTCAGCGCCCACGCGGCCGGCAACGACAACATCATCAAGGCCCAGAAGCCGGCCTTCCACCTGCACGCCGGCGACATCTGCTACGCCGACCCGGCCGGTTCCGGCACCGACCCGGACAAGTCCGTCTTCAACGCCAAGACCTGGGACGACTTCCTGGTCCAGACCGAGACCGTCGCCGCCGACATCCCGTGGATGGTCGCGTACGGCAACCACGACATCGAGGCCTGGTACTCGCCGAACGGCTACGGCGGCGAGAACGCCCGCTTCTTCCTGCCGGACAACGGCCCGGACCCGCGCCAGGTCCCCGGCGTCTACACCTTCCGGTACAAGAACGTCGGCGTCATCTCGCTGGACGCCAACGACGTCTCCTACGAGATCCCGGCCAACCTGGGCATCTCGGCGAACAAGCAGACCAAGTGGCTGGAGCGCACCCTCAAGGACCTGCGCAACGACGAGACCGTCGACTTCGTCGTGGTCTTCTTCCACCACTGCGCCTTCTCCACCACCGTCGCCCACGCCTCCGAGGGCGGCGTCCGCGAGGCCTGGGTGCCGCTGTTCGAGAAGTACCGGGTGGACCTGGTCATCAACGGCCACAACCACATCTACGAGCGCACCGACGCCATCCTCGGCAACAAGGTCTCGAAGCAGGTGCCGAGCGGCGCCACCATCGAGCCGGCCAAGGACGGCGTGGTCTACGTGACCGCGGGCGCGGCCGGCCGCAGCCTGTACAACTTCGCGACCCCGGACACCTACGAGGGCCACGAGAACCACCAGGACGAGGTGCAGAGCTACTACTGGAGCAAGGGCCGGGTGAAGACCCCCGAGACCATCCAGTGGTCGCGGGTCCGCTACACCGGCTACTCCTTCATCAAGGTCGACGTCACCCCGGCCCACCTGGGCCAGAAGTCGTCCATGAAGGTCACCGCGCTGGCCGAGAACGGCACCCAGATCGACCACTACACGATCCTGCGCAAGGTCGGCGAGGGCTGGGACTCCAACAGCGACGACGACGGCCAGGGCGGCGGCTGGGGCTGGTAGCCCCCGAACCCCCCTGCCGGGCCCCGGTGTCGAGGAGCGAAGCCCTCAGCGCCGGGGCCCGTACATGATCACGCCGACCCCGGCCAGGCAGATCAGCGCGCCCAGCACGTCGTAGCGGGTCGGCCGGAAGCCGTCCACGGCCATGCCCCACAGCAGCGAGCCGGCCACGAACACGCCGCCGTAGGCGGCCAGCACCCGGCCGAACTCGGCGTCCGGCTGCCGCGCCGCCACGAAGCCGTACACGCCCAGCGCCACCACGCCCAACCCGGCCAGCCACCACGGCCGTTGCTCCCGCACGCTCTGCCAGACCAGCCAGCAGCCGCCGATCTCGGCGACGGCCGCGAGGGCGAACAGGACGACGGAGCGCAGAACGGTCATGGTCCGTGAGCGTACGGGCTCAGACCTGCCGGTACGTGGCCAGGAAGCGCCCGATCCGGTTGATCGCCGTCTCCAGGTCGTCGGCGCGCGGCAGGGTGACGAAGCGGAAGTGGTCCGGGCGGGGCCAGTTGAAGCCGGTGCCCTGGACGACGTGGATCTTCTCGCGCAGCAGCAGGTCCAGCACGAAGCGCTCGTCGTCGACGATCCGGTGCACCGCCGGGTCGAGCTTGGCGAAGGCGTACAGCGCGCCCTTGGGCTTGACGCAGCTGACCCCGGGGATCTCGTTGAGCGCCTTGACCGCGATGTCGCGCTGCTCGGTGAGCCGGCCGCTCGGCAGGACCAGGTCGTTGATCGACTGGTGGCCGCCGAGCGCGGCCTGGACGGCGTACTGCGCGGGCACGTTGGGGCACAGCCGCATGCCGGAGAGCATGGTCAGGCCCTCCAGGTAGTCGGTGGCGTGCTGCTTGGGGCCGGAGACGACCAGCCAGCCGCTGCGGAAGCCGGCCACCCGGTAGGCCTTGGAGAGGCCGTTGAAGGTGAGGGTGAGCACGTCCTCGGCGAGCGCGGCCAGGCAGTGGTGCTCGGTGCCGTCGTAGAGGATCTTGTCGTAGATCTCGTCGGCCAGCACCATCAGCTGGTGGCGGCGGGCCAGGTCGAGGATCCCCTCCAGCAGCTCCTTCGGGTAGACCGCGCCGGTCGGGTTGTTGGGGTTGATGACGACGATCGCCTTGGTGCGGGCGGTGATCTTGGCGGCGATGTCGTCGAGGTCCGGGTACCACTCGGCCTCCTCGTCGCACAGGTAGTGCACGGCCTTGCCGCCGGCCAGCCGGACGGAGGCCGTCCACAGCGGGTAGTCCGGCATCGGGACGAGCACCTCGTCGCCGTCGTCCACCAGGGCGGTGACCGCCATCTGGATCAGCTCGGAGACGCCGTTGCCGAGGTAGACGTCGTTGACGCCGACGCCCTGGACCCCGCGCTGCTGGTAGTACTGCACCACGGCGCGGCGGGCCGGCAGGATGCCGCGCGAGTCGCTGTAGCCGTGTGCCGAGGGCAGGTTGCGGATGATGTCCTGGATGATCTCCTCGGGCGCCTCGAAGCCGAACGGCGCCGGATTGCCGGTGTTCAGCCGCAGCACGCTGTGCCCGGCCTCCTCCAGGGCGTTGGCCTGGTCGACCACCGGACCCCGGATCTCGTAGCACACGTCGTTCAGCTTGCTCGACTGCCGAAACTCCATCTGCGGCCTCCCGACCGTCACCACCGCTCCGCTGCTACCGCTTTGTTCTACCAAGTAGGCACTTGGAAAGTCCAACCTTTTGGCTATGCTGATCCACATGTCACGCCGAAGCTACGACCAGTACTGCGCCGTCGCCCGCGCCCTGGACGCGGTGGGGGAGCGCTGGAGCCTCCTGATCGTCCGTGAACTCCTGCGCGGCCCGCGCCGCTACACCGACCTGCACGCCGACCTGCCCGGGGTCTCCACCGACATCCTGGCCGCCCGGCTCAAGCAGCTGGAGGGCGAGGGGCTCGCGGAACGGCGGCGGCTGGAACGGCCGGCCAACGCCACGGTGTACGAGCTGACCGACCGGGGGCGCGAACTGCGACCGGTGATCGAGGCCCTGGGGGAGTGGGGGCTCGGCGCCCTCGGCGACCAGCGGCCCACCGACGCGGTGCGGGAGCACTGGTTCACGGCTCCGGGTGCGGGTGCGGGCGCGGGTGTCGCGGCGGCCGTCGGGGGCTGAACGGGCGCCGGGCGGAGGCTGGGCGGGCGCTGGGCGCCGGGCGCTGGGCGGGGGCTGAGCGGGGCGGCGGCAAGGCCCCCGTCGCCGGCCGCCGCCCCGTGGCCCCAGGATGGCGCAGGGCGATAAACGAACACTGGACGCCGAATGAGCGGCCGGGCCCCCGCGACACTGGTTGGCAAGTGCACACGTACGATCGTCGGATCGCGGAGCCAACTCAGGAGAGCGGAAGCAGCCCGTGCCCACCATCAGCCGCAGTTACGCCAGCTACGTCGCCGTCGGGGACTCCTTCACCGAGGGCATGTGCGACGACCTCCATCCCGACGGCCACTACCGCGGCTGGGCCGACCGGGTCGCCTCCGCGCTCGCCGCCGAGAGTGGGTCCGAGGGCGGGTCCGAGGGTGGATCCGACGGCTTCCGGTACGCCAACCTCGCCGTCCGCGGCAAGCTCATCGGCCAGATCCACGACGAACAGCTCCCCGCCGCCGCCGGGATGGGTGCCGACCTCGTCACCCTGGCCGGCGGCCTCAACGACGTGCTGCGCCCCGGCTGCGACATCGACCGGGTCGAGCGGCTGCTCGGCCGCTGCGCCGCCGAACTGCGCGCCACCGGCGCCACCGTCGTCCTGTTCACCAGTACCGACCCCAGCCGCAGGATGGCCGGCGGCGCCCGGCTGCTGCCCGCCATCCTGCGGATGAAGGCCTTCGTCCAGGAGCTCGGGCGGCAGGACGGCTACGCCGTCGTCGACCTGTTCTCCGCGCCCTGCTTCGACGACCGCCGGCTCTGGGCCGAGGACCGGCTGCACCTCTCGCCCGAAGGCCACCGCCGGGTCGCCGAAGGCGTCCTGGAGGCCCTCGGCCGCCCGGCCGCCTTCGACTGGCGCGCCCCGCTGCCCGCCGTCGCCCCGCCCGGCCGCGCCGAACGGCTGCGCTCCGACGCCCGCTGGCTGGGCACCCACCTCGGCCCCTGGATCGGCCGCCGCCTCACCGGCCGCTCCTCCGGCGACGGCCGGCCGCCGAAGCGGCCGGAGCTGCTGCCGTTCCCGTAGGGCCCTGACCCCGGCTATTCGACCCAGCTCCGCTCGGGCTTCTCCGCCTCCAGGACCAGGCTCGCCATCGGGGCGCGGGTGGTCCAGCCGAGGGCCCGGTAGAGCCCCTGGCCGTCCGCCGTGCCGACCAGGACGCCGGTGCGGGCGCCCGCCTCGTACGCGCCGGACAGCAGGGCCCGCATCACCACCGAGCCCAGGCCCCGGCGGCGGTGCTCGGGGGCGGTGCCGATCTGGTCCGGTACGGCGACCGGGCCGGCCAGGCCCACCTGGCCGCGGGCGGCGAGGTGCCCGTCCGTGCTGCGCACCAGGGCGCGCAGCACGCCGCCCCTGGTCCAGGTGGTCAGGGTGTAGCCGGTCGGCGGCTGCGCCCGCTCGGGGGTGAGCGCGGTGGTCATCAGGAAGCCGGGCTGGTCCAGCCGCCACTGCGGGCCCAGCCAGGGCCGTACCGTCCCGTCCTCGGCGAACAGCTTGAGCCAGGTGGTCGGCGCGGTGGTCGCCCCGGCGAGCGCGCGGACGGCCTGCTCGGTCGGCTCGGGCAGCACGTACCGCCCCACCTCCCGGTCCGGCGCACCGACGTCGATGCTCCAGCCCCAGGGCCGCTCCACCGGGTCGGCGGCGCCCCGGGAGACGGTCCAGCCGCTGATCCACATCCGGACCAGCTCGGTGACGGTCGACTCCGGCGTCATGTGCGGCATCGTGTGCGGCATCGTTCGGATCCCCCGCATGTAATGGTCTCTGCTTGCCTGCATACCTTACTCAAGCGGAGGGCGGCCTGCCCAGTAATCTTGACGGGTTCGACGTGCCGGCTCCCGCCGGCGCCCAACAGCTGGAAGGACCCCGGACGTGAGCGAGACCGAGCCGCCGCAGGACCCCACGGCGGCCGCGCCGACCCCGCTCCGCTCCGACTGCGGCAGCTGCTTCGGACTGTGCTGCGTCGCCCTGCCCTTCGCGGCCACCGCCGACTTCGCGGTGAACAAGGCCGCCGGTACCCCCTGCCGCAACCTGCAGACGGACTTCAGCTGCGGGATCCACGCCCGCCTCCGCGACAGCGGCTTCCAGGGCTGCACCGTCTACGACTGCTTCGGCGCCGGCCAGCGGGTCTCCCAGGTCACCTTCGGCGGGGTCAGCTGGCGGGAGGAACCCGCCACCGCCAAGCCGATGTTCGACGTCTTCCCGATCGTCCGGCAGCTCCACGAACTGCTCTGGTACCTCACCGAGGCGCTCACCTTCGCCCCCGCCCGGCCCGTCCACGCCGAACTGCGGCAGGCCCTGGAGGAGACCGACCGCCTCGCCTCCGGCACCCCCGAGGAACTCCTCGCCGTCGACGTCGCGGCCCACCGCGGCCGGATCAGCGAGCTCCTGCTGCGGGCCGGCGAACTCGTCCGCGCCGCCGTCCCCCGCCGCCGCGAGCACCGCGGCGCCGACCTCTTCGGCGCCCGCCTGCGCGGCGCCGACCTCCAGGGCGCCAACCTGCGCGGCGCCCTCCTGGTCGCCGCCGACCTCTCCGGCGCCGACCTGCGCCTCGCCGACCTCATCGGCGCCGACCTCCGCGACGCCGACCTCGCCGGCGCCGACCTCAGCACCGCCCTCTTCCTCACCCAGGCCCAGCTCAACGCCGCCCGCGGCGACGCCACCACCCGCCTCCCGGCCGCCCTCACCCGCCCCACCCACTGGCCCGCCACCGCCCCGACGGGCGCGACCCCCGGCCACCGCAAGCCCCGCAGCGGCCCCCGCCCCCAGAACGGCACCCGCTCCGGCAGGCCGCGCCGCCGCTAGAGCCTGTCCGGCGGATCATGTGACTTCTCCATGCCGGGCTCGTTGTGCCCGGCATGGGGCGGGGTGATCTGACGAACGAGGAATGGGGCCGGCTGGCACCGCATCTGCCGGGAAGCGGTCGGCGGGGCGGGCGCTGGAACGACCACCGCAGGGTGATCAACGGGATCTTGTTCCG
>NZ_JBIAXC010000076.1:0-27443 GCF_042896295.1 Kitasatospora sp. NPDC001309
CCGCCCCCCCCCCGTGCCTACCCCCCCCCCCGGGGGCGCCGCCCGCACCCCCCCCCCGCGCCCGGGCCCCCCCCCCGGGGCCCCCCCCCCCCCCGGGGGCCCGGGCCGTTCGGCGGGGAAGTCCGTGAGGTGCGTCAGGCCCGGGCGCCGGCCCCGGCGTCCTGCGCGGCGAAGAACTCGTCGGCGATCGCCCGGGTCCGCGGCAGCTCGGCGACCGGCTCGCCGATCACCCGCCCCGCCAGCTCCCCGGCCAGCCGGATCACGTCCTCCCGCAGCTCGGCCTCGGCCAGCACCCGGTCCGCCGCCAGCTGCACCTGCGCCTCGGCCAGCATCCCGTCCCGCAGCGCCTGCCCCTCGGCCCGCAGCCGCGCGATCAGCGCCGCCCCCTCCTCGGTGGCGGTCTGCCGGATCGCCGCCGCCTCGTGCCGCGCGGCGAGGAGTTCCGCCTGGAACTCCTCATATATCCGCTGGGCCTCCGCCCGCGCCTCCTCGGCCCGCTCGACACCCCCCTCGGTGGCGTCCCGCCGCTCCCCCAGCACCTTCTCGATCCGCGGCAGCAGCACCGCCCCGAGGATCCCGAAGATCAGGAAGAAGCAGACGAGTCCGATCACCAACTGCGCTACATCAGGCTTCAAAGGTCCCATGGCAGCAGGATAGTTGAGCTCATGTCACGCATACCTGCCGGGGTGGCGGAGCGCGGCCGGGGCCCGTCAGGCGTGGCAGGCCGGCAGTCCGCCGCAGTACTCCACCATCTCGGCGAAGAGCGCGCCCATGTCCACGGCGCTCTCCGAGCCGGGGTCGGCGTCCTCCAGGTAGGCGCGGTGCAGGTTCGGCAGCAGGCGCTCCGCGTCGAGCAGCGCCGCGAACGGCCCGGGGCCGTGCGCGGCAGCCGTCTCCCGCGGCGAGCGGCCGGCCCGGCGGCCCGCGGCCGCGAGGTCCCGCACGTAGTGCAGGTAGTCCTCGGTGGCGTCCAGGAGTTCGGGGCCGCCGACCGGCCCGTGCCCGGGCACGACGGTCCTCGCGCCGAGCGCCCGCAGCTCCTCGACGGCCCGCAGCGAGCCGGCCAGCGAACCCATCGGGAAGAACGGGGTGACGCCCGCCATCACCAGGTCCCCGGTGTGCAGCACCCCGTGGTCGGGCAGCCAGACGGCGGTGTCCCCGGTGGTGTGCGCCGTCCCGAAGTGCAGCAGCTCGATCCGTACGTCCCCGCGGTGCAGTGAGGTCCGGCCGGCGAAGGTGAGGTCGGCGGCCCGCACGGTGAGGTCGCCCCAGGAGACGCCGGGCCACAGCGTGGTCAGGTGCAGTCCGGCGGCGAGCGCCTCCCGCCGGGCGTTCTCGTGCGAGACGACCGCGGCCTCCGGGAACAGCGCGTTGCCGAAGCTGTGGTCGCCGTGCGAGTGGGTGTTGACGAGCAGCCCCGGCGGGGTCGCGCAGACCCCCAGCA
Source organism: Kitasatospora sp. NPDC001309 (assembly GCF_042896295.1). Taxonomy (NCBI): domain Bacteria; kingdom Bacillati; phylum Actinomycetota; class Actinomycetes; order Kitasatosporales; family Streptomycetaceae; genus Kitasatospora; species Kitasatospora sp. NPDC001309. The sequence continues at coordinate 1,445 of NZ_JBIAXC010000076.1, forward strand.
CGGCCTCGCGCAGGGCCCGGGCGCGGGCCTCGGTGGCCGCGGTGTCGATCAGCACCGCGCCGTCCCCCGTCGCGACCAGCCCGGCGTTGTTCAGGCACCAGCCGCCGTCGGGCTGCACGTACGCGAAGACGCCCGCGGCGACTTCCTCCAGCGTGGGGTCCTGGGCGGGCATGACGGGCTCCCGGGGTGGTCGGACGGATGTCGGGGGCGTGCGACGGGCGCAGGCCCGGCCAAGCTCCCAGCCCCCGCTAGAGCCGGGCTCGACGACCGCCACAGCGCCCGGACCGGCACCTTCGGCCTGACCAGGCGTCAAGGCCGCTTCGAGTGCGGCTTGAGGCACCGCTCGCACGCTGTTGCCGTTCCAGGGCCCCCGGGTCCGAAGACGGGCCCCAGGGCCCGTTCCCATTCGGAAGGAGGACCGTCCATGGTCCGCAGCAATCGAGGCCGTGAAGGAGCAGGACGATGACCCGAAGGGTGGTGATCACCGGCATGGGGGTGCGGGCACCGGGCGGCACCGGGACCAAGGAGTTCTGGAGCCTGCTGTCCGAGGGCCGCACCGCGACCCGCCGCATCTCCTTCTTCGACCCGGCCCCGTTCCGCTCGCGGATCGCCGGCGAGGTCGACTTCGACCCGCAGCTGGAGGGCCTGGGGGCGCGCGAGCTGCGCCGGATGGACCGGGCGACCCAGTTCGCCGTCGCCTGCACCCGCGAGGCCGTCGCCGACAGCGGACTGGACTTCGCCTCGCTCGACCCGCACCGGATCGGCGTGAGCCTCGGCAGCGCGGTGGCCGCCGCGACCAGCCTGGAGCGCGAGTACCTGGTGCTGTCCGGCGCCGGCCGGGACTGGCAGGTGGACCACGACTACCTGTCCCCGCACATGTTCGACTACTTCAGCCCCGGCGCGATGCCGGCCGAGATCGCCTGGGAGGTCGGCGCCGAGGGGCCGGTCACCCTGGTCTCGGACGGCTGCACCTCCGGTCTGGACTCGGTCGGCTACGGCGTCCAGCTGATCCGCGAGGGCTCCGCCGACGTGGTGCTCGCCGGCGCCGCCGACACCCCGGTGTCGCCGATCGTGGTGGCCTGCTTCGACGCCATCAAGGCCACCACGCCCCGCAACGACGACCCCGAGCACGCCTCCCGCCCGTTCGACGACTCCCGCAACGGCTTCGTGCTGGCCGAGGGCTCCGCGATGTTCGTGCTGGAGTCGCTGGAGTCGGCCCTGGCCCGCGGCGCGCACATCCACGCCGAGGTCGGCGGCTACGCGACCCGCTGCAACGCGTACCACATGACGGGCTTGAAGAAGGACGGCCGCGAGATGGCCGAGGCCATCCGGCTCGCCCTCGACGAGGCCCGGCTCGACCCGACCGGCGTGCACTACGTCAACGCGCACGGCTCGGGCACCAAGCAGAACGACCGGCACGAGACCGCGGCGTTCAAGCGCAGCCTCGGAGCCCACGCCTACGAGGTGCCGGTGAGCTCGATCAAGTCCATGATCGGGCACTCGCTCGGGGCGATCGGCGCGATCGAGATCGCCGCCTCCGTCCTGGCGATCGAGCACAACGTCGTCCCGCCGACCGCGAACCTGCACACCCCGGACCCGGAGTGCGACCTGGACTACGTCCCGCTGACGGCACGCGAGCTGCGGGTGGACAACGTCCTCACCGTGGGCAGCGGCTTCGGCGGATTCCAGAGCGCGATGGTCCTGCGACGTCTGGAGTCCGCCGCGTGAGCACCCCCGCCACCCTCTCCACCCCCGCCACCGGCTCCGCCGCCACCACCGCCACGGCCGCCCCCGTCGTCACCGGCCTCGCCGTGCTGGCCCCCAACGGCTTCGGCACCGAGGCCTTCTGGGCCGCCACACTGGCCGGCCGGCACGGCATCGGCGAACTCACCCGGCTGGACACCACCGGCCTGCGGACCCGGCTGGCCGGTGAGATCCGCGACTTCGACGCGACGGCCCTGCTGCCGGGCCGACTGCTCCCGCAGACCGACGTGTCCTCCCGCTACGCCCTGGTCGCCGCCGAACAGGCCCTGGCGGACGCGGAGTTGGATCCGGACAGCCTGTCCGACTACGCGCAGGGCGTCTGCACCTCGACCGCCCAGGGCGGCTTCGAGTTCACCCACCGCGAGTTCCGGAAGCTGTGGAAGCAGGGCCCGGAGTTCGTCAGCGTCTACGAGTCCTTCGCCTGGTTCTACGCCGTGAACACCGGCCAGATCTCCATCCGCCACAAGATGCGCGGCCCCTCGGCGGCGCTGGTCGGCGAGCAGGCGGGCGGGCTGGACGCCCTCGGCCACGCCCGGCGCGGCATCCGCCAGGGCACCGCGCTGATGCTCAGCGGCGGCGTGGACTCCGCGTTCGACCCGTGGGGCTGGGCCGCCCAGCTGTCGGGCGGCCGGACCAGCCCGGTGTCGGACCCGACCCGCGCGTTCCTGCCCTTCGACCGGGACGCCTCCGGGCACCTGCCCGGTGAGGGCGGCGCCATGCTCGTCATCGAGGACGCCGGTTCGGCCGCCCGGCGCGGGGCGCCGCGGGTCCTCGGCGAACTCGCCGGGTACGCGGCGACCTTCGACCCCCGGCCCGGCTCCGGCCGGCCGCCGGGGCTGCGGCGCGCGGCCGAACTGGCCATCGCCGATGCCGGGTTGCTCCCCTCCGACATCGACGTCGTGTTCGCCGACGCGGCCGGCAGCCCGGCGGCCGACCGGGCCGAGGCGGAGGCGATCACCGCGGTCTTCGGCCCGCACGGCGTACCCGTCACCGCCCCCAAGTCGCTGTTCGGGCGGCTCGCGGCGGGCGGCGGCCCGGTGGACACCGCGCTCGCCCTGCTGTCGATCCGCGACGGCGTCGTCCCGGCGACCGCCCACACCACCCACGTGCCGCAGGAGTACGGCCTGGACCTGGTGCGCGGCGAGGCCCGCCCGCTGCGGGTGCGCGCCGCCCTGGTGCTGGCCCGGGGCCACCGCGGCTTCAACGCGGCCCTGGTCGTCACCGCCCCCGGCCGCTGAGCGGCGCCCGCACCACCCCCGACCACACCTCCGAGGAGAGACCCATGACCACTCCCATGACCGTCACCGACCTGCGCCGCATCCTGGTGGCCTGCGCGGGCGAGGGCGACGGCCCGGTCCTCGACGAGAACACCCTGGACACCCCGTTCGAGGACCTCGGCTACGACTCGCTGGCCCTGATGGAGACCGCCTCCCGGATCGAGCGGGAGCTCGGCGTCACGTTCCCGGGCGACGCGTTCGCCGACGCCGACACCCCGGCCGCGCTGCTCGCCGTGGTCAACGGCGCCCGCCCGGCCGTCCGCTGACCACCGCCCGGCGAGTCGAGGAGAGCACCGTGCAGGAAGTCCCGTCCGGGAACGGACGCGAAGCGAACCACCGGATCCGCACCACCGAGCACCGGCGCACCGTCGCCGCGCCGCCGGCCGCCCTGTACGAGCTGGTCGCGGACGTCACCCGGTGGCCGGCCGTGTTCGGCCCGACCGTGCACGTCCAGCACCTGGAGCACACCGGCGACCGGGAGCGGTTCCGGATCTGGGCCGTGCTCAACGGCGCGGTGAGCAACTGGACCTCCCGGCGCGTGCTGGACCCGGTCACCCGCCGGATCGACTTCCGCCAGGAGGTCAGCCGGGCGCCGGTGGCCTCGATGGGCGGCAGCTGGGAGTTCCTGGAACTCCCCGGCGGGCACACCGAGGTGGTGCTCCGGCACGCGTTCACCGCGGTGGACGACGACCCGGAGCAGGCCGAGTGGATCACCCGGGCCGTGGACCGCAACAGCCCGTCCGAACTCGGCGCGCTGGCCCGGGTCGCCGAGCTCGGGCACCCGGTGGACGAGGTGGTGTTCAGCTTCACCGACGAGGTCGAGCTGACCGTCGGGGCGGCCGAGGCCTTCGCGTTCGTCGACCGGGCCGACCGCTGGGCCGAACTCCTCCCGCACGTCGACGCGGTGGCCCTGGAGGAGCCCGAACCCGGCGTCCAGCGGCTGGAGATGGTCACCCGCACCGCCGACGGCGCCACCCACCGCACCGCGTCCTGGCGGGTCTGCCAGGAGCCGGAGTGGATCGCCTACAAGCAGTCCGCCCCGCCGGCCCTGCTGCTCGGCCACAGCGGGCTGTGGACCTTCGGCACCGACGCCCGGGGCCGCCCGGTCGCCACGGCCCGGCACACCGTCGCGGTCGACCCGGCGGCCGTCCCGGCGGTGCTCGGCCCGGGCAGCACGCTCGCGGACGCCCGGGCCCACCTGCGCGAGGCCCTCGGCGGCAACAGCCTGCGCACCCTGTCCTTCGCGGCCGGTGCGACGACCGAGGCCCGCTGACCCTCCCGCCCCACCACCCGGCGGTGCCCGGGGCAGGCCCGACCGGGGCCGGCCCCGGGCACCGCCGCACCCTCAGGAAGGAACACCCCATGTCACCGTCGCACAGACGCACCCAGCGCACCTGGCTGACCGCCGCGGGGATCGCCGCGGGGATCTGCGGACTGCTCGGCACCGTCGCCGTGCTGCCGGCCGCCTCGGGCGCCGAGGCCGTCCAGGTGTGCCGGGCCACCCTCGACGGCGAGACCACCGACACCGTCGGCTCCGCCGAGGCCGACTCCGCGCTCGACACCGCCGGCGCCTACGCGGGCCCGTGCGCCGAGTACGGACCGGCCGTCAAGGTCGGCAACGGGAGGATGCGCACCTACGCGCAGTTCTCCAAGGGCCGGCCGACCGCCCTCGGCTTCGTCTTCGACCGCACCGCGCTCACCGGGCTGCCCGAGCCGCACACCACGGACCGCAAGGACTGCTACGACGTCAACGGGGACGGCCGGATCGACCCCGCGACCGAGTGCATCCACCACCAGAGCTACCCGTTCGACCTGCCCGGCACGTACACCAAGAAGTCCGGGCCGTTCACCTGGGCGCTGGTCAACTGGAACGCCGAGGGCCACGACCCGCAGGGCGTCTACACCGCCCCGCACTTCGACTTCCACTTCTACATCCAGAGCCGCAAGGACCGGGACGCCATCCGGGTCGGCCCCTGCGCCGGCCCCGGCCTGACCGACTGCGACGACTTCGCCACCGCGCGCAAGCCCGTGCCCGCGAAGTACACCGCCCCGGACTACGCCGACTTCGGCGCGGTCGTCGCCAAGATGGGCAACCACCTGATCGACGGGACCGGCCCGGAGTTCCACGGCCGGCCGTTCACCAAGGCGTTCCTGTACGGGAACTACGACGGCGGGATCACCTTCTACGAGCCGATGATCACCTACCAGTGGCTCATCGACCTCAAGCCCGGCGACAAGGTCTGCACCCCGGTCAAGACGCCGGCGGCCTTCCAGCAGGCGGGCGACTACCCGACCAGCTACTGCGCCGAGTACCGGCGCAACGGCAAGGAGATGACGGTCTCGCTGAACGACTTCGTCACCCGCCGGGCGGGCTGACACCCGGCCGGCACCGACCGGCACCGCACCACGACGAACCGCCCGGGCCTGCTGCGGCCCGGGCGGTTCGTCGTCGTGACGGCGGCGCGTACGGCGGCGCGTACGGCGGTCCGTCCGGCGGTCAGGACAGCTGGTCGTACGAGATACTCCGCGACCGCAGCCGGATGCCCCGCTCCGTCACCGCGACCACGTCGTGCACCACGCAGCTCGGCCAGACCTCCGGCCGCTCCTGCGGCCGCACCCGGACGATCAGCGCGTACACCGTCGAACGGAGGTCGCCGTTCTCCAGCGGCTCCAGCACGATCTGGTTGAAGTAGTGCCGCCGCTGCACCGGGTCGTCGCGGAAACGCTCGTGGAACGCCTCCAGCTCCTTCTCCACCCCGGCCGGCCCGACCGCGGGCTCGGTGCCGGGGGTGTGCTGGAAGGTGCCGTCCGCGGTGAAGGTCGCCGCGTACTCGGCGAACCGGCCGCCGTCCAGCGCCTGCATCTGACGGGCGTAGAACTGCTGCACCTCGGCGTACAGTTCGGCGCTGACGCCCTCGCGTACCGGACTCATCCGGTCCTCCTCATCCTCTCGACGGTCCCGGCCGGACCGGCCGGGCTCACCAGGGCACCGACTCGGTGGGCGAGCCGGCCATGCTGCCGTAGAACCCCCCGGTGGGCCCGTCCGGCCCGGTCAGCGCCAGCCACACCGGTACGTCGGCGCCCTCCTCGGGGCCGCGGGTGCCCCGGCTGAACGGCGAGTCCGCGTTCAGGTCGGTGGCCACCAGGCCGGGGTTGGCCGCGTTCACCCGCACCCCGGCCGCGCGCAGCGCGTTGGCGTACACGACCGTGACGGCGTTCAGCGCGGCCTTCGACGAGCTGTACGGCAGCAGCCCGCGGGTGGAGATCGGGTTCTCCGGGTCGGTCAGCAGCGTCAGCGAGCCCAGCGGGCTCGACAGGTTGACGACCCGTCCGTTCGGCGAGCGCTCCAGCAGCGGCAGGCACGCCTGGGTGACGGCGACGTTCCCGAAGACGTTGACCTCGAAGGCCTCGCGCATCTGCGCCGCACCGATCCCGGTCGTCGGGACCCCCCACTCCACCACGATCCCGGCGTTGTTGACGAGCACGTCGAGCCGGTCCGCGTCGGCCCGGATCCGCTCGGCCGCCGCCTCCACCTGCGCCTGGTCGGTCACGTCCAGCCGGACGAACCGCGCGTCGAGGCCCTGGGCGAGGAGTTCGGCCTCCGCCGCCCGGCCGCGCTCCTCGTCCCGGGCGCCCAGGTACACCGTCATGCCCTCCCGGGCGAGCCGACGGGCGATCTCCTTGCCGATCCCCTTGTTGGCCCCGGTGACGAGGGCCACCTCACCCCGGTGCGCCGCACTGCTGCCCATGCCGTGTTTCCCGTTCGTCCGGTGCCGATCAGTAATTGCCCAGCCCGCCACAGACGTTGAGCGCCTGGGCGGTCGTCGCGCCGGCTCCGTCGCCGACCAGGTACTCCACCATCGCGGCGACCTCCTCGGAGGTGACGTAGCGCCGGATCGGTACCCGCGCGGTGATCCGCTCGAACACCTCCTCGGTCGGCACCTGCCAGATGTCCGCGTAGTGCTCGCGCACCCGCTCCGCCATCGGCGTCTCGACGAACCCGGGGCAGACCGCGTTCACGGTGATGCCGGTGGCGGCCAGCTCCAGGCCGAGCGCCTTGGTGAAGCCCACCACGCCGTGCTTGGAGGCCGAGTACGGGGCGCCGTGGACGACGCCCTGCTTGCCGCCGGTGGAGGCGATGTTGACGATGCGCCCCCAGTCCTTGCCCCGCAGGCCGCCGAGGGTGAGCACCGCCTTGGTCATCAGGAAGACGCTGTTCAGGTTGGTGTTGATGACGTCGTACCAGAGCTCGTCCGGGATCTCGGCGGTGACCCCGCCGCCCGACCGCCCGGCGTTGTTGACCAGCACGTCGACGGTGCCGAAGCGGTCGACCGCGGCCCGGACGAAGGACTGCACCTGCTCGGGCGAGGTGACGTCGCAGGGACTGCCGTCCACGTCGTGGCCCTTGTCCCGCAGGGTCTTCACCGTCTCCGCGAGCGCGTCCTCGCGCCGCCCGCACAGGTAGACCCGGTGGTTCAGGGCGCCGAGCCGCTCGGCGATGGTCAGCCCCATGCCGCTGGTGGCTCCGGTGACGATCGACACCGGTCGGTCGGTTCGTGCCATGTGTCGGCTCCCTCTCTCTCCGCTCGCTCCGGCCGGCCGGCCGGCGACTCGCAACGTGGAGACGGTCGCGCGCGCCGCTCGAACCTGGGTCGGACGGGCCTGGAGCGGGGCGCCGCGAACCGGCCACCGCCACCGGACTGCTCCTCCGGCTAGCGGGACCTCCCCGAAGGAGCAGTGCGCGGCGCCCGTCTCCCGGCTAGCGTGCGGTCATGGCACCCCTTCGGACGGACGACCCGCGACTGATCCTCGACATGGCCAAGGCCCTGCTGCGCGCGCCGCTCAGGGACGTGCTCCCCACCTTCTCCCGCACCATCGCCGACCTGGTCCCGCACCGGGCCCTGGCCATGCTGACCGCCGACTGCCCGAAGTCCGCCGCCTGGACGGCCGGCGACCCGGCGCTCACCGAGCAGGTGACCACCGCCGAGATGGCCACCCTCTCCACCCACGTGGAGATCGGCTCGCCGTGGTCCGGCCGGGCCGTGCTGGCCGGCGCGGCGCGCCCGGTGTTCGCCGTGGCCTGCGCCCCCGACGGATCGGCCGGGGCGCTGCTCGCCGTCGTCCCGGTGGACGACCGGGCCCCCGAGCCCGCCGTGGTGGACCTGGTCGACCGGCTCTGGGAGCTGGCCACCGCCCGGGTCGTCGACCTGCTGCCCGAAGCCGTCCCGGTCGACCTGTCCGGTGCCTGGCGGGCCGGCAGCGAGCGCCTGCGCATCACCAGCGAGCTCGCCGAGACCCACGCCGCCACCCTCACCGGCCTGCTCGGCGTGCTCCGCTCCCGCAGCCTGGACGACGCCACCGCCCGGCGCACCGCCGTCGACCTGGCCGTCGCCTCGCTCATCGAGCTGCGCGGCTCGCACAGCGACGAGCAGCTGCCCGACGAGGAGACCCTGGAGGACGCCTTCGGCCGGCTCACCGCCATGCTCGGCGCGCTCTCCCGCTACAGCGGACTGACCCTGGAGTACGCCCCGCCCACCCCGCCGGAGCGCCTGGTCCCGTCGAATGTGGCCCGCACGCTCCGGGCCGCGGTGCGCGGCATCGTGCTGACCACCATGGAGCAGGGCGGGGTCACCCGGGTCCGGGTCGGCTGGGAGGCCGGCGGGGCCGAGCTGCGCGCGACCGTCCGCGACGACGGCCCCGGCCGGCTGGCGCCCGAGGCGCTGGCCGTGCACCGGCTCAAGGACCGGATCGCCGCCATGGGCGGTGAGTTGGAGGTGGACTCCGTCCCGCAGTGGGGCACCTCCGTGACGATGCGGCTGCCGCTCACCGTGCCCGACCGCGACCGGCCCCGCGAGGACCCGCTGACCGGGCTCAACCCGCGCGAGCTGGAGGTGCTGCAGCACCTGGTACAGGGGCACCGGAACCGGGTAATCGCCAACCAGCTCGGCATCAGCGAGCACACCGTCAAGTTCCACGTGGCCCGGATCCTCAAGAAGCTCAACGCCGACTCGCGCGGGGAGGCCGCCGCCCTCGCCATCGCGGCCGGCTTCCCCCCGGCGCTGTCGCTGGTGAACTGACGCCGAGGGGGCGGGTCCGCTCCGGACCCGCCCCCCCGCGTTCAGTTCGGCCGCTCGGACCGTCAGACGCTCAGACGGTCAGCACGAGCTTGCCCGTCGTCGAGCCGGACTCGATCAGCCGGTGCGCGTGCGCGGCCTCGGCCAGCGGGAACACCCGGTCGACGTGCACCCGCAGCCGGCCCTCCTCGGCCAGCGCGGCGAGGGCGCCCAGCCCGACGTGGTCGGGTTCGGCGGTCACCGCGCTGAACTCCAGCCCGCGCCCGGCCGCTCCGGCCGGGAGCGCCGCGTCGTGCAGCTCCACCACGGTGACCAGCCGGCCGCCCGGGCGCAGCACGTCCAGCGAGCGCACGGCGGTGTCCCCGCCCACGGTGTCGAGCACCACGTCGGCGTCCTTCACCTCGGTGGCGAAGTCCGCCGCCCGGTAGTCGACGACCTGGTCGGCGCCGAGCCCGGCCACGAACGCCTGCTTGGCCGCGCTCGCCGTGGCGATCACCTCCGCGCCGCGGGCCTTGGCGATCTGGACGGCCAGGTGGCCGACGCCACCGCCGCCCCCGTGCACCAGGACCCGGTCCCCGCGGCCCACCCCGGCCGCGTCCACCAGCGCCTGCCAGGCGGTGAGGCCGGCGAGCGACAGCCCGGCCGCCTGCTGGTGGTCGAGCGCCGCCGGCTTGCGCACCAACTGCCGTGCCGGGGCGGCGACGTACTCCGCGTAGCAGCCGGCCTCGCGCGGTATCAGCGGCATGCCGCACACCTCGTCGCCGACCGCGAACCGCGTCACCCCGGGGCTGACCGCCTCGACCACGCCGGAGACGTCCCAGCCGAGGACGAACGGCGGCTCGCCGAGGAACGGCACGCCGCCGGAGCGGACCAGGGCGTCGATCGGGTTCACCCCGGCCGCCCTGACCCGCACCAGCACCTCGTTCACCCGCAGCCGCGGCCGCGCCCGCTCCGCCGGCTCCAGCACCTCGGGCCCGCCGAAGCGGCGTTGCGTGACCGCGCGCATGGCCGCTGACGTCACGGGGCGTCCGCGATCAGCTCGTCCAGGTCCGCCCCGGCGGGCACGGCCTGCGCGACGTCCCAGTGCTCGGCCAGCCGGCCGTCCGCGATCCGCCACAGGTCGGCGGTGATCACCGGCGGCGCTCCGGGGGCGACCCGCACGACGTTGTGCGTCCAGACCTGGTCGCCCTCGGCGATGATGCGCACGATCGTCAGCGAGAACTGCGGGAACGGGATGCCCGCCTGCTCCCGGAAGGTCTCGACGGTGCGGTCCCGGCCGACGCCGACGCCGTGGTGGTGGTTGACGAAGTCCTCGGCGAGCAGCTCCCGCGCCCGGTCCCAGTCCTTGTCGTTGTAGAAGGCGTCGATGAACCCGGTGACGAGCTCCTTGTTGGCCTTCAGACCGGCGTCGGCCGTCGGGCCGGCGGCTCCCTCGGTGCTCATGTGCTTCCCCTCCCCGGTCCCCAGGACCCGGTCACTTGATTCCGACGACGATCGAGTCCGGACCGACCAGGTGCTCGGTCCAGGTCCGGGAGAACCCGGCCTCGGTCATCCACGCGGTGCACTCGGCGGCGGTGTAGCCGAAGCCGCCCTCGGTGACCGCCAGCATGGTCAGGCTCATCAGCAGGGCGAACGCGTTCTGCGACCGGTCGTCGTCGATCAGCGAGTCGTAGACGACCACCGCGCCGCCCTCCGGAAGAGCTTCCCACGCCTTCCGCAGCAGGACCTTCTTCTTCTCCAGATCCCAGTTGTGCAGGATGTGGCCGAAGGTGATGACGTCGGCCTTCGGGAAGGGGTCGGCGAAGAAGTCCCCGCCGGTGAAGGCCAGCCGGTCGCCCAGCCCGTGCTCCGCCGCGTACTCCTCGAAGACCGGGCGGGACTGCGGCAGGTCGAAGCCGGTGCCGGTGAGGTGCGGGTTGGCCTTGAGCACCTGGACGGCGAGGTCGCCCTGGGCGGTGCCCATGTCGGCGAGCACCTGGTAGTCCGACCAGTTCACCTGGGTGGCGATCCGGGTGTTGGCGACGTGGCTGATGCCGGTCATCGACGCCAGGAACTGCTTGAGCCGCACCGGGTCCGCGTAGAGGGCGTCGTAGGTGTCCAGCTCGCTGTCGCGCGACTCGTCGTGCGGCTTGCCGGTGCGCAGCGAGTCGGTCAGGTTGTTCCAGATGCCGAACAGCCGGCCGTTGGCCATCTCCAGCAGGCTGCCGTGGTGCAGGTACTCCGGCTTCGCGCGGTCCAGGAAGGCGTCGGTGTCCGGGGTGTTGCGGTAGACGCCGTCCTCGCGCAGGAGGAGGCCCAGCGCCACCAGGGTGTCCAGGAAGTCCCGGGTGCCGCGCGGGTGCAGGCCCAGCCGGGCGCCCAGCGTGTCGCCGTCGGCGGGGGCCTTGGCCAGTTCGGTGAAGACCCCGAGCTCGACGGCGCTCAACAGGGTCTTCGACGACTCGAAGCCCAGGCCGATCTGCAGGATGCGCTCGGGGGAGGGGGTGGTGGTCACGGCTGCTCCTCGGTGGTCCGGGTGGTCCGGGTGGTCCGGGTGGTCCGGGTGGTCCGGTGGTTCAGGGGGTGTGCGGTCCGGCGGCGTTCAGCGGGTCTGCGCGAACAGCCGGGCGGCGGGCTCGAACTGGAGCGCCTGGTGGGTCGCGATGGCGTTGACGTCCCGCCACAGCCGCTGGAGCGGCCCGTCGGCGACCTGGCCGCTGGTGCCGGCCGCGCGGTAGAGCCGGTTGACGGCGGTGACGAGGGTGTCCACGACGAAGGCGCTGTCCCGGACGTTGCGGGCGGTCTCGGCCGGGGTCGGGGCCCGGTCCGCGTCGGCGAGTTCGGCGACCCGGCCGAGCAGCAGCCCGGCCGCGTCGATCTCGGCGGCGGAGCGGGCCAGCAGCATGTCGTAACTGGCCTGGTTGCCGGCCGCGCCGGGGATGCCGGGTACGGCGGCGGCCCGGCTGCGGCCGCCGAGCGCCTCGGTCACCAGGGCGAGGGTGCCCCGGGCGGCGCCGAGTGCGGGCGCCACGAAGGTGAGGCCGTTCACGGCGGGCAGCGGCGCCAGCCCGGCCACCGGGGGCACCGCCGCCGGGTCGGCGGGGCGGCCGGCGAAGGCGGCGGCCCGGTCGGCGATCCGGGCCGCCGGCACGAACACGTCCTCCAGCACGGCGGTGTTGCTCCCGGTGCCCCGCATGCCGACGCTCGACCAGGTGTCCTCGACGCGGCACTGCGAGCGCGGCACCACGGCCAGCAGCAGCCGCTGTCCGCCGTCGGCCGCCGGCACCTTCGCGCAGACGATGACCCAGTCCGCGTGGTCGATGCCGCTCATGTAGGGCCAGCGACCGGTCACCCGCAGGCCGTCGCCCTCCGGGACGGCCTCGCCGAACGGGATGACGGAGGCGATCACCGCCGCGTCCGGCCCGTCGGCCCAGACCTGCGCCTGCCCCTCCTCCGGGAAGAACGACAGGAAGCGCGGGGAGCCGGCGAACAGCGAGGCGCACCAGGCCGTCGCCGGGCAGGCCGCGCCGATCACCGGCACGGTGTCCAGGAGTTCGCCGAAGCCGCCGGCCCGGCCGCCGAACCGCACCGGCGTGAAGTGCCGCATGAAGCCGGCCTCGGCGATCGCCTTCACGGCGTCGGGGCCGATCCGGCGGGCCCGGTCCGTCTCCTCGGCCAGCTCGCCGGCCTGCCGGGCGATCGAGCGGGCGGCGGCGAGCCGCCGCTCCGGGGTGTCCTGCATGGCGTTCCCTTCCCTCGCGGTGGGTGGTGGTTCGGCGGGGCCCGGTGCGGTCGGACCGGGTGCGGTCGAACCGGGTGCGGTCGGACCGGGTGCGGCGGTCACCGCGGCTCGTAGTCGGCCGGGTCGACCGCCCGGGTGCGCGCCCAGTACTCCTGGGCGGAGAAGGGCCAGTTGACGGCGGAGCGGCCGCCCTCGTTGTACCAACCGGCCACTCCGGTCCAGCCCCAGGAGCGCTCGGCGTTCGCGCCGTCGACCCACGCGTTGTACCCGTCGTGGACGTCGGCCCGGACGGTCAGGGCGTCGCGCCCGCTCGCCAGCAGCAGCCGGATCGCGTCGAGCACGTACCCGACGGCGCACTCGGAGAAGTAGACGATGCTCCCGCCCTGGCCGACCAGGTTGGTGTTCGGCCCGTACAGGCAGAACAGGTTGGGGAACTCCGGCACGGTGATGCCGAGGTAGGCCCGCGCTCCGCCCCGCCAGGCCTCCCGCAGGTCCAGCCCGCCGCGGCCGGTGATCCGCATCGGCGCCAGGAAGTCGGAGGCCTCGAAGCCGGTGGCGTACACGATGACGTCGACGTCCAGCCGCTCCCCGCCCGCGACGAGTCCGCCCGCGGTGACCCGCTCCAGCGGCGCCGTCACCAGCCGGACGTCGTCCCGCCGCAGCGCGGCCAGCCAGCGCCCGTCGTCGCGGAGCACCCGCTTGGCGCCCACCGGGTAGGTCGGGACGACCAGTTCGCGCAGCTCGGGCGCGTCGGCCAGCTGGGCCTCCATCGAGGCCAGCAGCGCCGCCCGGAGCTGCTCGTTGCGGGCGGACACGGCCCGTTCGGTGGGCGGGTGGTCGTGGTCGACGATCCAGCCCTCCAGGATGCCGTGCAGCCCCGGCGCGAACAGCCAGAACCGGTACCACTGGGCGTAGTACGGCAGGTGCTCGAAGAGCCAGGACGCCCCGGCGGGCATCGGCTCCCGGTAGTGCGGGGTGGGGCGCATCCAGGGGGCGTTGCGCTGGAACACCAGCACCTCGGCGGCGGTACCGGCGAGTTCCGGCACGAGCTGGTAGGCGCTGGCCCCGGTGCCGACCACCGCCACCCGCTTGCCGGCGAGGTCCACCGAGTGGTCCCAGGCGGCCGAGTGGAAGGCCGGCCCGGCGAACGACTCCCGCCCGGGCAGGTCGGGCAGCCGCGGCCGGTTCAGCTGGCCGACGGCGCTCACCACCGCGTGGTGGCGCTCGACGGCGGTGCCGTCCGGCCCCGCGACGGTGACGTACCAGCGCGACTCCTCGTCCGCCCAGCGCAGTTCGGTCACCTCGGTGCCGAAGCGGATGTGCTCGGCGACCCCGGAGGTCTTCGCGAAGTCCCGCAGGTACTCCAGCACGGTGTCCTGGCGGCAGAAGTGGTCCGGCCAGTCGTGCCTGGGCGCGAACGAGTAGTTGTAGAGGTGGCTGGCCACGTCGGTGCGGCAGCCCGGGTAGGTGTTCTCGAACCAGGTGCCGCCGAGGTCGGCGTTCTTCTCGTAGATCACGTACGGGATCCCGGCCTGCGCCAGCCGGTGGCCGGCGAGCAGGCCGCTGAACCCGGCGCCGACCACGACCACCCGGAAGTCGGTGCCGGGGCGCAGCCCGTCCGCCGTCCAGCGGGGTGCCTTGGGGTCGGGCCCGTGGCCGGGCAGCACGAGTTCCTCGGCGAGCAGCGGCACCAGGTCCCCGGTGTCGCGCTCCATCGCCCAGGAGGTGATCGCCCGCAGCAGCTCGGGGCCGGGCGGGGCGGGCGGGCCGGGCGGGGCGGGCACGGCGCCCGCCGCGCCGTCGCCGTCCCGCAGCCGGGCGAGGGCCGCCAGGGCGCTCTCCCGGGCCTCGGCCGCGCGTTCGGGGCTCAGTCCGCCCTGGGGGGCGAACAGCCAGCCGGGTGCGCGCAGGTCGTCGCGCAGCAGGGAGAGGTCGCCGGTGAGGTGCGCGACGGTCATCAGCAGCGCCGGTACGTCGGCGTCCGCCAGGTGCCGGCGCAGGGTCGCGTCGTCGGCGGTGATCGGTCGGGCGGTGTCCGCCATGGCAGCTGCCTCCGGTCTCAGGACGTCGGGGCCAGCGCGGCGAACCTGCGGTCGACGTAGACCACCGGCGCGCCCTCGGCGGCGAGCGTCTGGCCGACCACCTCGCCGACCAGGATGGTGTGGTCGCCGCCGTCGTGCCGGCTGTGCACGGTGCACTCCAGGGTGGCGAGGGCGTCCGCGACCACGACGTTGCCGCGGTCGGTGCGCAGGAAGCCGCCGCCGCCGAACTTGCGGGCGGTGCGGTCGGCGAAGCGCAGCGCCAGGTCGGACTGGTCCTGGTGCAGGATGCTGATCGCGAAGCGGCCCGTCCGCGCGAACACCGGGTGGCAGGTGGCCGACTTGGCCACGCAGGCGAGCACCAGCGGCGGCTCCAGCGACACCGAGCAGAACGAGCTGATGGTGAGGCCGTGCGGGGTCCCGTCCCGGTCCGTGGTGGTGGCGATCGTGACCCCGGTCGGGAACCGGGCCATCACGTCCTTGAACTGGTCTGTCATCCGACTCCGCCCCGTTCGAACCCGATTCGTCACGCGCGCCGCCCGGGCCGTCCGGCCGACGGCGGGCTGGGCACGACGTACAGCCTCCGGGCGCTGCCTCGATTGCCGCTCGAACCCCGATCGAGGGGGTCCGGGCGGCGGCCGGACGCTCCAGCCGGGCTCAAGCGGTCCTCGAACCCGGGCGGAGAGCGTTCCGGGAGCCGCCCGCCCGACCGGCTGCGGCCGGTCCCGACCCTGGAGCAACCACCATGGACCTGACGTCCGAACTCGTGTCGGCCGCCCGCGAGACGGGCGCACTGGCGGCGCAGCGCGCCGACCGGGCCGAGGCCGCCCGCCGGCTCGACCCCGAGGTGGCCGGAGCGCTGGTCGCGGCGGGCTTCGCCCGGCACTTCGTGCCCAAGGCCTGCGGCGGCGACGAGGGCACCTTCCTCGACCTGAACCGCGCGGTGAGCGCGGTGGGCGAGGGCTGCACGGCGACGGCCTGGTGCGCGTCGCTCTCCGCCCACGTGTCGCGGATGGCCGCGCACCTGCCCGCCGCCGGCTGCCGGGAGGTCTGGGCGGACGGCCCGGACGCCCTGCTGGTCGCCTCCCTGACGCCGCTCGGCACGGCCCGCCGGGTGCCCGGCGGCTACCGGCTGGACGGCACCTGGCCGTTCGTCAGCGCGATCGACTACGCCGACTGGGCGCTGCTGGCCGCCATGGTGCCGGCCGAGGACGGCGGGCAGCCGCAGGCCCGGGTCCTCGCGGTGCCGCGCGACGCGTGGCGGACCGAGGACACCTGGCAGAGCGTCGGCATGGCCGCGACCGGCAGCAACAGCGTGACGGTCGAGGACGTCCTCGTCCCGGACGCCCGGTCGATGAGCCGCGAGGACCTCTTCACCGGCCGCGCCGCGGACTCGGACGCGCCCTGCCACGCGGTGCCGATGCAGGCCACCACGATGATGTTCGCCACCCCCGCCCTGGGCGCCGCCAAGGGCGCGCTGGCCGCGTGGACCGGCTCCGTGACGCCCAAGATCAGGGCGGCGGCGGCCGGGCCGCGGCAGGCGCACGCCGGGATGCCCGCCTTCAACCGGGCCTCCTACGACGTCACGCTGACCCGCAGCGCCACCGAGATCGACGCGGCCGAGCTGCTGCTCGAACGCGCCGCCCGCACCGCGGACGCGGCCGGCGCGCTGAGCCCGCTGCTGACCATGCGGAACTGGCGGGACTGCGCGATGGCGACCGAGTCGATGGTGGGCGTCGTCAACCGGCTGTTCCGCACCATCGGCACCACCGGCCAGTCCGTGCGCAGCCCGCTGCAGCGCTTCTGGCGGGACGTCAACTCCCTGGCCGGCCACCAGGGCCTCCAGGTGGAGTCCGCGTCGGTCGCCTTCTCCCGGCAGGTCATCGCGCTCTGACTCCCCGGCCTCTCACCGGCCGGCCCTTCACCGGCCCGACCCCTCACAGGAGGACACCCCATGACCGTCAGCCGGCGGCAGGTCCTGCGCTCCACGACCGTCCTGACCACCACCGCCCTCGCGGGCACCGCCCTGGCCGCCACCGGCCTGGTCGGCACCGCCGCGGCCGACCCGGTCGGCGGAGCGTCCGATCCGGCCGGCGGCACGGCGGAGCCCGACGCCGCCGGGTCGGCCGCGCGCCGCCGGGTGCTCTGGCGGGACGACTTCGCGAACGGCTTCTCGACCGACGGGCCCGGCGCCCGCTGGGCGTTCCTGCCGTTCGGCCCCACGATCGGCCGCGACGGCGTCGCCACCACCGACCGCCGGGGCCTGACGGTCGTCTCCGGCGCCACCAACCCGGGGACGGGCGAGCCCGCCTTCGCCATGACCGTCGGCCCGAACGACCCGAGCGGCTTCCCCGGGAGCATGGACCACGTCAAGTGGCTGGCCTACCCGAACCACCAGGCCGCCTCCGGCGTGCTGGGCTTCGACGCCGAGCCGGACACCGAACTCTCCGGCGAGGCCGTCCTGTCGGCCTCCTCCTACGGCATGGCCGGCCACCCCTTCGGCGCCGCCGTCCTCGACCCGGCCGACGACCTCCGGCTGGCCGCGCCGGCGATGCCCGTCCAGGACCTGGAGACGGGCGTCGCCTTCGACTTCTTCCTCACCGACCGCGGGATCTACGCCGGGTACGAGCGGCTGCCGCACAACCGCCCGCAGCTCGGCGACTACGCCGCCTTCCTCTACGCGGTGCCGGTCGCCCGCCGCTGCCCGTCCGAGAGCCACCTGCTGCGGATCGCCTACGACCGCTCCCGCGGCCTGGCGACCTGGTACCTGGACGGCCGGGAGGTGTTCCGGGTGGACCGGATCGGCTACCGGCTGCCGGCCGGCCGCCGGCACATGCTGCTGGACCACGGCGGCACCGAACAGCTCGTGGCGCCGCGCCAACTCGCCTTCGGCCTGGGGATGTTCAACATCCTGGACGCCGCGCGGGCGGGCCGCCCGGGCTCGGGCCTGGTCCGGCTGACCCCCGAGGCGGACCACTACCTCGACCCGGCCGTCGACACCCCCGCCCCGCAGCGCTTCGTGGACGACGCCGCCCTGCCGGGCAGCCGGCTGTGGGGCCAGGGCACCGCCCTGCGGGTCGGCGGCTTCACCGTCTCCGGCCGCCGCTCCCCGGGCGGTGCCGCGTGAGCCCGACCACCGCCGAGCTGCTGGTCGGCGGGTGGCAGCTGGACTCCTACCTCACCGAGGACGACGGCGGGTTCCGCGAGGGCCCGCTCGGCCCCGCACCGCGCGGCCTGCTGATCTACTCGGCCGACGGCCGGGTGTCGGTGAGCATGATGCGCACCGACGGCCCGCCGGCCGGCCCCGGCCGTTTCATGGGGTACGCGGGCAGCTGGCACCTCGTCGAGGACGACGGTGCCCCCGGCACCCGGGTGGTCCACGACGTCGCGGTCAGCTCCCACCCGTACATGGTGGGCAGCCGGCAGCTGCGCGACCTCACCCTCACCGGTGACGTGCTCACCCTCGCCGGCTCGGCCGGAGCGGCCGGCGGCCCGTCCGAGCGCCGGGTGCTCACCTGGTCCCGTACGACCGGGGGCACCGCGTGAGCTACGCCTTCGACCCCGAACTCGCCCCGCTCGTCCCGCGCCTGCGGCCGCCCGACTACCGCCGCCCCGAGGCCGCGCGGACCACCATGCGCGCGATCATGGCCGCCCAGACCGCCTACCGGCCCGAGCGCCCCGTCGAGGTGGCCGACCGCCGCGTCCCGGTGCCCGGCGGCCCCGAGCTGACCGTCCGGACCTACCGGCCGCTCGACCGGCCCGGCCCGCTGCCCGCCCTGCTCTTCCCGCACTGGGGCGGCTTCGTCACCGGGGACCTCGACACCCCCGAGATCGCCGCCACCCGGATCGCCGACCGGGTCGGCGCCCTGGTGGTCTCCCCCGACTACCGGCTCTCCCCCGAACACCCGTACCCGGCCGCCCTGGACGACTGCTACGCGGCGCTGGAGTGGCTGGCCGCCGAGGCGCCCGCGCTCGGTGTCGACCCCGACCGGATCGGCACCGCCGGGTACAGCGCGGGCGGCGCGCTGGCCACCGCCGCCGCCCTGCTCGCCCGCGACCGCGGGGGCCCGGCCCTGCGCTTCCTCTACCTGCTGTTCCCCCAGCTCGACGACCGGCTGGAGACGGTGTCCGCCCGGGCCTTCACCGACACCCCGATGCTGGACCGGCCCAACCTGGAGCTCAGCTGGCGGCACTACCTGGGCGGCGCCCCCGCCTCCGGCTACGCCGCACCGGCCCGCGCCGAGGAGCTGGCCGGCCTGCCGCCCGCCTTCGTCGGCGTGTGCGAGTACGACCCGCTGCGGGACGAGGGCCTCGACTTCGCGCTCCGGCTGATCCGGGCCGGGGTGACGACCCAACTCGTCCACTACCCCGGAACGTTCCACGCCTCGATCGGCATCGACTCGGCCGTCTCCCGGCGCATGGTCGACGAGCAGCTCGCCGTCCTCCGGCGGGGGCTCCTCGACTGACCGCCGCGCGGGGCGTTCCGGACGGGCCAGTGGCCCCGGGCAGTCGCGACTGCCCGGGGCCACCACCGCGTCCGGCCGGCTCAGGGGGTCCGGCCGACGCGCCTGCGACCGGATCAGCCGGCGGTACGTGCCCGGCGCAGGAGCGCGGCGTGCTCGGCGACGCGCTGCCCGAGGTGGGCACCGGTCAGCAGGTCGGACTTCGGCAGCTCCTCCGGCCCCGCGTCACCCGGGCAGCGCGCCATCACACCGAGCCAGCCGCCGATCCGGTTCAGCTCGTCGTCGCCGTTGCCGGGCAGCAGGTCGAGGTTGACCCAGTGCATGCCGTGCTGGGCCGCGAGCAGCGTGAAGTACTGGAGGGTGTGCAGCTTGTCGCCGCTCAGCGCACCGGAGGTGGTGAAGCCGGCGGCGATCTTGTCCTTCCAGGTCTGGGCGTACCAGCGACCGCTGCTCTCCTGCGCGAAGGCGTGGAACTTCCCGCTGGCGGAGCCCATGTAGGTCGGCGAGCCGAAGATGATCGCGTCGGCCGCGTCCAGCTTCTGCCACGCCTCGTCGCCGAGTTCCTCCAGCGAAATCAATTCCGCCGTCACGCCCGACACACCCGCCGCACCCTCCCGGACCGCCTCGGCCAGCCGCTGGGTGTGCCCGTAACCACTGTGGTACGCAATCGCAACGGAAATCGAGCCGTCAGTCATATCCGCTCCTCCACCATTCACACCTCGGCCCGCCCTTTTCGGCGGCGCCCGGAATAGCCTCGCAGTCCGATGGAGGAGTGGGTACTAGCCTTTGGTCCGGTCCGACCTACCCGAAAGGATTGACGCATTTCCGCCGCAGCCGGCCGTTCGGGGCGAACGGCCGGAACCCGGGCCGGCCGTTCGGCCGTCCCGGGCTCCCGTTTCTCCGGCGTCGGCTTCGCGGCCCCGTGCGGGCCCGGCCCGCGGATCGGCCGCTACCCGACGCCGATCCGCCCTGCCGTGTCCCGCCCCGCCGTGTCCCGCCCCGCCGCCGCTGCGCCGCCGCTGCGCCGCGGTCGGCTAGCCCGCGCGGCGCATCGGCACCGCGCCCACGCCGGGCGCGTCCCGCAGCGGCTCGTTGCGCAGCACCGCGAGGTGCAGCCGCTGGAGCCGCGGTGACGGCTCGACGCCGAGTTCGGCGTCCAGCGTCCGACGCAGCCGCTGGTAGGCCTCCAGGGCCCGCCAGGCACCGCCCGAGCGGTAGAGCGCGGTCATGAACTGGGCGCAGAAGCCCTCGTCCATGGGGTGCTGCGCGGTGAGCATCCGGAGCTCGCCGATCAGCTCGGAGTGCCGTCCGAGCTGGAGGTCCGCCTCGATCCGCAGCGCCTGGACCTGGAGGAACGCCTCCTCCAGCCGCAGCGTCTCCATTTCGAGCGAGCGCCCGACCGTCACGTCCGCGAAGGCCGGTCCGCGCCACAGCACGAGCGCCGAGGCCAGTTCGGCCGACGCCGTCCGCGGATCGCTCCGCTCCATCGCGTCGCGGCCCCGGGCCGCCAGCCGGTCGAACTCCCTGAGGTCGCTGCTCTCGACCGGACAGGTGAGCTGGTAGCTGCCGAAGCGGGTGGCCAGCACGTCCTTGGCACTCCCGGCCGCCCGCTCCTCGCCCTCCCCGAGCGCCTGGGCGATCCTGCGGCGCAGCTGGAGGATGTACGTCTGCAGCGTCGTGGCGGCGCTGCGCGGGATGGACTCGTCCCAGATCTCGGCCATGAGCGTCGGGACCTGGACGGCACGATCGGCCCGCAGGGCGAGCAGCGTCAACAGCTGACGCGGCTTCCCCGCACTGGGCAAGATTGATTCACCATTCAACCGAATTACCGTCGGCCCGAGAAAAGCGATTTCCAGCATGTCCCCCCCGTGAGCTGCCAGGTGTCGATTACGCGGCGACTGAACGGCTCGTTGCCCTAAGTCGGTTCAATCACCGCCGCAAGAGGATGCCGAGTCCGCCGACCCCGGCCGTCGGTCATTTTTCGATGATGACCACTGATTGGCATATTAACCGACGCGACGCCAATTCCTAGACCCTCACTCCGGCGCGTCCTTCCCCCGTACCAGCATGCCACTCGAAGCACACATCCCTGCTATATCGCCCGATTCACCGCAATCGAGAAAAAATAGAGGGACGGGTTCCGGATATCGCCACGACTACCCACCGCAATTCCACCCGGCCCGTCGCTCGCCCCGTCGATTCCGCCCCGTCGGCATCAGCCGTGCTGAGGACCCCTCCACACCTCCGGGGCGGGCGCCCCGACCCCCGGATTCCCCACCCCTCCCCGGTCACCGTACGTACACCACCCCGCGGATCCGGCCGAACTCCCCCCTCCGATTCGCGCGCTCCGGCGTGACCAACGTCACAAGATCCGGGGGCTCGACAACCGGCCGTCCACGCTCTCTGCGCCGACCCGCCCGAACGTCCGTTCCGGCTGCTCGGGCGCCCCCTCCGCACTCCTTCGCGCCCCTCCCGGACGGGTACGGACGGTATTCGCCGACCGACGGCGAGGGTCGCCGAACTTCCCATTCACATCAGCTGATTGGCCTCGCGTCACGGACCACCGCACACCGGTTCGGGCCGCGCCGCGAGGGTGTTTTCCCGGCATGTTCACATCCGAATGCGCGACCTTTGAACTGATGTCGCGTCAACGTCCGTTTGTCATCGGCCCGCAGTCGCGGCCGCGGCACGGTCACGACACCGCCGCAGCGCGGTCGCACCGCTGGCTGCACACGGTCAGGAATTGCGGCGATCGCGCCGGGGGAATGAAGAAGACCCAGGTCGGATGGCATCCTCCCCGGGTCCGAACGGTGGGCCACCAGGGGCTCGAACCCTGAACCTACGGATTAAAAGTCCGCAGCTCTGCCAATTGAGCTAGTGGCCCGCGGCCCCGCGCCCCGGGGAGTCCCGGGTGGAGAGGGCCACGGTGATCCTACCCGGTGGGCCCCAGGGCTCCGCCAGTGGATTGGGTGGGCGCGCCGGGTGCCGGGGGCGCGTCCCGGGGCGGCGCGTAGTGGGCGGCGCGGACGCGGCGCAGCCAGGCCTCGGCGGGGCGGGGGTCGGGGGCCCCGGGCAGGACGCCGGGGCCGGCGAGGCGGTCCGCGGCCTCGGCGAGCAGCTGTTCGGCGGTGGCGGGGCGGTCGGCGATGCGTTCGCCGAGCTCGCGGACGCGCTCGGGGTCGGGCAGCCGGATCAGGTTGCGGCCGGTGCGGTGCAGCCGGACGGCCTGCTCGACCAGCCGGACGAGGTGCCGGGCGTGCTTGGCGGCCCGCCGACGGGTGGCCGGGTCGGTGGTGTCACGGGTCAGCAGCTTGCGGAACTGCTGGTCCGCGTACCCGAGATAGGCCCGGCGGACGGCGGGGGCACTGAGGAAGGACGACCGGATCCCGACCAGCTCCCGGCCGAGCGGGGTGGCGCTCTCGTACAGGTCCTCGGGCAGCCAGACGAGTTCGGAGGCGGTCGGGTTGCAGGACAGCGCCAGGCGGCACCACTTGGCGGCCTCGTGCAGGGTGACGTCCGGCCCGGTGGTGACGTGCGACTCGGCCGGGCGGTGCAGGCCGTGCAACTCCTCGGTGGGGACGGCGAACAGCCCCAGCCGGTCGACGTCGGAGCCGGCGTGGGCGAAGCCGTAGGCGGTGGAGCCGACGATGCCGGAGAGCAGCACGGTGCCGGGTGTGTCGGTCATGCGTCCTCCTCTCGATCACCGGTTCTGCCGGGTACCGCATCCTCTCCGGAACGGGCCGCGCCGGGCGAGCGATTTCCGGTCCGGGGCCCGCCCGGCCGCCGATACTGGCCCCATGGAGCACGATCCCCGCCCGGAAGCCGTCGGCGTCGAGAAGCTGCGGGCCTGGTGGTCGCACCGGCAGTGGCTGGACCGCCCGCACCCCGGGGCGTCCGCCGCCGAGGTGCTGGCCGCGACCGGCTGGGCCCGCTCGGTCGGCGGCGCGGCCCCGTACCTGGGCCTGTTCGCCCGGGCCGGGCTGGGCCGGGCGGCCGTGGACGCGGCGGTGGCCGACCTGGCGGTGCACGAGCTGCCGTCCGCCCGCGGCTGTACGTACCTGCTGCCGGCCGCCGACTTCACGCTCGGGCTGGCGGTCGGCGCGGCCGCCCCGGAGGGCGAACTGGCGGCCGCGGCGAAGCACCTGGGGGTCGGCCGGGACGAGGTGGAGCAGCTCTGCCTGGCCATCGAGCGGGCGCTCTCCGACGGCGGGCCGCTGGACCCGACCACGATCCGGGAGGCGGTCGGCGACGCCGTCCGGCCGCTCGGCGAGGCGGGCCGCAAGCGCGGCCTGGCCACCACCCTGCCGCTCGCCCTCGGACTGCTGCAGTCGCGCGGCCGGATCCGCCGGGTGCCCGTCAACGGCCGCCTGGACCAACAGCGTTACGGCTACGTCGGCTGGGACCAGCCGGTCGCGGGGGACGCCGTGGACCTCGCCCGCCGCTACTTCTCCTGGGCCGGGCCGGCCACCCTCGGGCACTTCCGCTGGTTCTCCGGCTTCTCCGCGGCCACCGCCCGCCGGGCCGTCGCCGAGGCCGGCCCGGTGCCGCTCGCCCCCGGCTCCGAACTGCTGCTGCCGCCCGAACTCGCCGAGGAGTTCGCCGGGTTCGAGCGGCCGGCCGAGCCGCACTACACCCTGCTGGCCGGCATCGACGGCATCCACCTGCTGCACCGCGACCTGTCCCGGCTGCTCGATCCCGCCGACGCCGCCCGCCCGCTGCCCGCCGGCCGGGCCGGGCGCACCTTCGGCGGCGAGGCCGACCCGCAGACCCACCTGGTGCTGGACCGCGGCCGGATCGTCGGCCTGTGGGAGTACGACACCGAGCGGGCCGAGATCGTCCACCAGTCCTTCGTCCCGCCGGACGACGCGCTGCGCGCCGCGGTGGCCCGCACCGAGGCGTACGTCCGGGACGAGTTGGGCGACGCCCGCGGGTTCGGCCTCGACTCGCCGAGGAGCCGCGCGCCCAAGGTCGCCGCGCTGCGGGCGGCCGCCGCGCGGGGGTGGCCGGCCGGGTAGCGTACGGCCCATGTCGACCACCAGCACCGACGGAGTCCTGCTCGTCACCGGCGCCGGCCGCGGCATCGGCGCCGCCACCGCCCTGCTGGCCGCCCGCCGCGGCTACCGGGTGTGCGTCAACTACCGGGCAGACGAGGCCTCGGCCGCCGCCGTGGTGGACGCCGTCCGGGCCGACGGCGGCACCGCGATCGCCGTCCGGGCGGACGTCGGCCGCAGCGCCGAGGTGGAGCGGCTGTTCGCCACCGTGGACGTCGAACTCGGCCCGCTCACCGCGCTGGTGAACAACGCGGGCACACTGGAGCGGCAGTGCCGACTGGAGGACATCGACGAGGAGCGGCTGAACCGGATCTGGACGGCGAACATCACCGGCCCGTTCCTGTGCGCGGCCCAGGCCGTCCGCCGGATGTCCACCCGGCACGGCGGGCGCGGCGGCGCGATCGTCAACGTCGGCTCGGCCGCCTCCCGGATCGGCTCGCCGAACGAGTACGTCGACTACGCGGCGGCCAAGGGCGCGGTGGACTCGATGACCCGCGGCCTGGCGCTGGAGGTCGCGGCCGAGGGCATCCGGGTCAACTGCGTGCGCCCGGGCCTGATCCACACCGGCATCCACGCGCTCGGCGGCGAACCGGGCCGGGTCGACCGGGTCGCCCCGGGCCTGCCGATGCGGCGCGGCGGGGAGCCGGAGGAGGTCGCCGAGGCGATCCTGTTCCTGCTCTCCCCGGCCGCCTCGTACACCACGGGGGCGTTCCTGGAGGTCTCCGGCGGGCGCTGACGGCCCCGGCCCGGGGGCGGGGATTCGGCGAACGGTCCTCTCCGGTTTCCTTCCCCCCGCTCCGTCCGCGCCCGTACCGTGGGGGCCATGACCGCTGCCTTCATCGACATCCCCGGTGTGCGCAACTTCCGTGACGCGGGCGGGATCGGCGCCCTGCGCCGAGGCGTCCTCTACCGCTCCGGCTCCCTCCACACGCTCACCGAGGAGGGCGCCCGGAAGCTCAAGGAGCTCGGCCTGCGGACGGTGATCGACCTGCGCAGCCCGTTCGAGCTGGAGGTCTGGCCGGACCAGCGGCACGGCCTCGACCACGAGTCCCTCAACCTGCCGACGCTGCCCGCCGACCGCGGCGACCTCACCCGGCCGTGGCCCGAGGACCAGGCCGCGCTCTACACCTTCATGCCCGGGACCGCCGGCCCCTCGCTCGCCGCCGTGATCCGCCGGCTGGCCGCCCCGGAGGCCGTCCCGGTGATCGTGCACTGCGCCGTCGGCAAGGACCGCACCGGCCTCACCGTCGCCGTCCTGCAGTCCCTGCTGGGCGCCTCGGACGCCGACATCACCGCCGACTTCCTGCGCTCCAACGCCGGCCTGGGCCTGGAGGACGGCCCCACCCCGTACGTCGACGAGACCGGCACCGAGCGGGTCTCCCGCCCGGTCGACGCCGCCCTCCTCGCCTCCTCCCTCGGCTGGATCCGCACCCACCACGGCACCGTCCCGGCCTACCTCGCCGCCCACGGCACCACCGAGGCCGAGCTCGCCGCCCTCCGGGCCAACCTCTCGGCCTGAGAGGGTGTTCGGTAGGGGAATCCCCCCAACTGTCCGGCTTTCACTGGCGCGGCACGGACTCGGTTCCAGGATCCCGTAGCGGCCGGGCCCG
>NZ_JBIAXC010000077.1:0-26528 GCF_042896295.1 Kitasatospora sp. NPDC001309
CCTCGTACTGGACGTACTTGGGCGATTCGGGCGTGCGTCCAGGCGGGATGCCCGGCGTCGCGCGCCTGGCAAGATCCGCCGGACAGGCCCTAGCCCTGGCCCGGTCCGGCTGTCCGGGCCTGACCCGGTCGTCCGGGCCCGGTCCTCGGGACGCGCCTCAGGGCGCCGGGAACTCCAGCACGGCCAGCACCGGCAGGTGGTCGGTCGCGGCCCGCAGGTCGGCCCCGGTGACCCCGGGCAGCCCGTGCGGCACCCCGCAGCCGAGGACGGTGATCCCGGGCGTGGCGAAGACGGCGTCGATCCGCTGGTAGGGGTTCTCCGGGACGGACGTGAACTCGCCGCCCCAGGGCGCGGTCGGGTACCCGTCCCACATCCGGGAGGCCAGCAGCTGCCAGCCCGGCCCGTCCGGGTGCTCGTTGAAGTCCCCTGCCACGACGCCGTGTTCGGTGATCGCCAGCTGGTCGAGGAGCAGCTCGAACTGCCCGTACCGCTCCTGCGGGTCCAGGCTGAGGTGGCAGCTGGTGACGGTGAAGGGCGCGCTGCCGGGCAGCCGCAGCAGTGCGGTGGCGAAGCCGCGCGCGTGCAGGCCGCGGGTCTTGGGCAGCAGCCGGTCGTGCACGCCCAGCACCTCGACGGCGCCGGGCCGGCCGAGCAGCAGCGGCCCGGCGGCGGTGCGGCCGCCCCCGGCCAGGACGACCGTCCCGGTGTCCCGGGCCAGCCGGGCGGCCTGGCCCTCCGGGCGCCAGTAGCGCGGTGACTCCTGGACGCAGACCAGGTCGGGCGCGCAGGCCCGGATCACCCGCGCCAGCGCCCGCCGGTCGTCGCGCAGCGAACGGATGTTGTAGCTGAGCAGGCGCAGTCGGCGCGGGCCGCCCGGCGGCGGCTCGACGGGTGCGGCGGTCATGGTCCTCCCCTGGTGCGGTGTCCTGGGAAGGACGGTAGTGCGACGGCGGCGGCGCGTCCGGGATTGGTCGGGGCCCGGTCGCACCGCCGCCGGCGGGTCACGACGACTGCTGGGGATCGGTCAGGTGCGGGCGAGGTCCGCCGCGCCGACGATGCCGGCCGCGGAGCCCATGGAGGCCAGCACGACCTCGGCGCGGGGGCGGTGCACCCCGCCGGTCAGGTAGTGCTCGAAGGCCTTGGCGACCGGGTCGAGCAGCAGCCGGCCGGAGTCGGAGACGCCGCCGCCGAGGACGAACACGCCCGGGTCGAACAGCGCGGCGAGGTCGGCCATGCCGCGGCCCAGCCAGTCGGCCAGCTCGGCGTAGCACTCCAGGGCGAGCGGGTCGCCCTCCTCGGCCGCCTCGGTGATGTGGATGCCGCGGATGGTCTCGGCGACGCCGTCGTTGAGGTCCAGCATCCGCTGGCCGCGCACCGGGTCGGCCGCGGCCTTCTCCCGGCCGTAGCGGCGCAGCGCGCGCCCGGAGCCGTACTGCTCCCAGCAGCCCTTGCCGCCGCAGCCGCACTGGAGGCCGTCCGGGACCATGTTGAGGTGGCCGATCTCGCCGGCCACGCCGAAGCGGCCGCGGTGCAGCCGCCCGTCGAGCACGATGCCGCCGCCGATGCCGGTGCCGACGGTGATCAGCACCATGTCCTGGTGCTCGGCGGCCGCGCCGAAGCGGAACTCGGCCCAGGCGGCGCAGTTGGCGTCGTTCTCGACCACCGCGGACAGGCCGGTGAGTTCCTCGATCCGGCCGCGCAGCGGCTCGTTCTCCCAGTCGATGTTGGGCGCGAAGATCACCGTGGAGCGGTTGCTGTCGACGAAGCCGGGGGCTCCGACGCCGACGGCGGTGACACCGGGGTGCTGCTCCTTGAGCTCGCGCACGGCCTGCGCGATGGCGTCGACGGCCCACTGGGGGTCGGCCGGGGTGGGCACCCGGGTCCGCGCCAGGATCGCACCCGCCTCGTCGACCACGCCTGCCGCGATCTTGGTCCCGCCGACATCGACGCCGATGGTCAGAGCCATGTGTCCCTCAGCTATTCACTCGTTCCCGCTGGACGGAACGGTACCGCCCAACCCTGCCCCCGTACACAGCCTCGCATACATTATCCGAAGACAATTCTGGGACAGCCCGGCCGCGATGCTTCAAAAGTCGTATCGATTTTCCTTCTTCGTGACGTACGAGAGCAACCTGGTCACGCTGCGGAATTCACGGATTCACTGCTTGGCGGACGGCCCGTCAGCCCCGTCGGCGCCCTCGGCCCGGCCGGGTGCGTCGAGGTCGATCTTCTCCACCGGCGCCCCCTCCCCGGCCGTCCAGCGCTGCTCGTGCCCGGCCACCGCGGCGCGGTAGGCGGCCAGCAGCTCGGCGCCGGCGGCGGCCAGCCCGGAGCCGGCCGCGGCGAGGTGGGAGTAGACCTCCGGCTGCTGGGTGCGCAGGCGGTCGGCCAGCCCGGAGAGGGTGATCAGGGTGGTGGCACTCGTCTCCTGCGCCTTCTCGCCGACGGCGGTGGCGAACCGGCGCACCTCGTCCACCAGCGGGCCCAGCTCCGGTCCGAACGGGTGGGACGGCCCGCTCCCCTGCTCCGTGCCGGGCTCGGTACGGTCGTCGGTGCTGGTCATCGCGGGCGCCTCCTCAGCCGTGGCCGCACCCCGCGGCCCCGTTCGGGCCGACGCTACCCGACCGGCCGGGCCGCGAGGAAAGGCCGGAAGGCCCGTCAGCCCTGCGGCCAGAGCGACGGGTCGGGTGCGAACCGCACCGACAGCACGCCCTCGTGCAGCCCCGCCCCGGCGACCGTGCAGCGGCGCAGCGCGGCGGGCAGCGGGAGCACCCGGCGGTGGGCGCCGAGGCCGACCACCAGGTCGTCGCCCCGGCGGACCAGGTCCAGCCCGGAGCGGTCGGCGCCGGGCAGGTCGAGGTGCCAGACCAGCAGGCCGTCCTCGGCGAGCCGGTCCTCGACCGGCCAGGGCTGCGGTTCGAGCCGCTCGGGGCCGGGGCCGTCCCCGTACAGCCGGTCGGCGACGGCCTCCAGGGTGCCCTCGGCCAGGCCGGTGACCAGCACCGGGGCGTCGGTCTCGGCGGCGAGCCGGTCCAGCTCCTCCTGGCGGCGGCGGGCCAGCTCGGCCAGCCAGGGGTCGGGCGAGGCGAGGGCGGCGGGCGGCAGCGCGCCGTGCACCACGACGGCGTCCGGCCGGTGGCCGTACAGCGCGAGCCCGGCCCGGACCCGGCCCAGCTGCTCGTACGGGTGGCCGTCGGCGGAGACGACCAGGCGCACGCTGGTGCCCGGGTCGCTGATCGCGGCGCGGGACTCGGCGAGCACCGCGGCGGCCTTGGTGCGCCCCTCGTACAGCCACTCGGCGGGCATCGGGACGCCGGCCAGCCCGGCCAGCAGCGGGCGCAGCGCGCGGGCGGCCTGCCGCTGCTCGGGGACCAGCCGCTCCAGGTAGCGGGTGAGCTGCTCGGGCAGGGCGAGGGTGGCGATCAGCTCGGCGGGTGCCGGGGCGAGCACCACCAGGACGTCCTGGTCGGCGGCGGGCAGCGCGCGCAGCAGGGCGAGCCGGGCGATGCCGGGGAGGGCGGTCAGCTCCTCGGGGTCGAGCTGTTCGGCGCCGAGCAGGTCGAGGGCGGGCTTGAGCCGGCCGGTGAGCTCGCCGACGGCGTAGCGGAAGGCGGCCTGCTCGTCGATCCGGGAGACCGTCAGGCCCGGCGCGTAGCGGAGCGGTTCCGGCTCCAGCCGGGTGCCGAGCGCGGAGTCCAGGGCGCGGTGCGGGTCGTCGGCGGCCAGCAGCCAGGTGCGGTGGCCGCGCCGGGCGGCGTGCAGGGCGGTGGCGGCGGCCACCGCGGGCGCGCCCGCGTCGCCGCTGACCAGGATGGTGCGTGTCGCCGTCATGCCGTCAGCCCCCGTTCCGCCGTGCCCGGGCCCGTCAGCCCTCGACGCGCTTCTTCAGGCCGGCCAGGGCGCGGTCGATGATGACCTTCTCGGCCTTGCGCTTGATCATGCCGAGCATCGGGATCTTGACGTCCACGGCGAGCTGGTAGGTGGCCTCGGTGCGGCCGCCGGACAGCGGGGCGAGGGTGTACGAGCCGTCCAGCGAGCGGAGCATCTGGCTGCGGACGAGGGTCCAGCCGACCTCGCGGTCGCCGTCCCAGGTGTAGGCGAGGGTGTGCTCGTCGCGGATGGCGCCGGCGTCGAGCAGCAGCCGGACCTGCGCGGCGCGGCCGTCCTCTCCGCTCTCCAGGACCTCGATCTCCTTGACCTCTCCGGTCCAGGCCGGGTAGGCGGCGAAGTCCGCGATCACGGCCATGACCGCGGCCGGGGTCGCGTCGATGATGATGCTCGACCTGGTGTGCTCCGCCATGGAAAGGCCCTCCGCCTCGTCCTTCTGCCTGCCCGGTCCGGTCGGGGCACGCTCGGCCCGATCCGCCCGGAGCAGGCTATCGCGACCGGCGATCTCCTCGGCGGCACGGGCACCGGCGGAGGCGGGCGGGGCGTCGGCGGCGGCCGGGGCGGGCCCGTCGGCGGGACGGCCACCGGGGACGGCCACCGGGACGGCCGGCAGGGCATGCTACCGGCCGGTCACCTGTGGGCTGTCGTAGGGTGCCAGTCGAACGACCCGGTCACGGCCTGGTCCGACCCGGCCGGGTGTGACACTTCGAACACCGGGGCCGACCCCCCTGGTCGAAGCTGCCTACCGGGCAGTAACGTCCTGCCGTCCCGCAGCGTCGCGAACGAGGAGCAGTCTTGCTCGACTTCAGCCTTCCGGCCCTCTACCAGGTACCGAGCGGCGGTAACCTCGCCGACCCTGTGCACCGGAACGCCGAGGAGCACCCGGACGTCGCGGTGCTCAGCCGGAAGGTGGACGGCCGCTGGCAGGAGTTGACCTCGGTCCAGTTCCTCGCCGAGGTGCACGCCGCCGCGAAGGGCCTGATCGCCGCAGGCATCGAGCCCGGCGACCGGGTGGGCGTCATGTCCCGCACCCGGTATGAGTGGACGCTGCTGGACTTCGCGATCTGGACGGCCGGCGCGATCACCGTGCCGGTCTACGAGACCTCCTCGGCCGAGCAGGTCGAGTGGATCCTCGGCGACTCCGGCGCCGTCGCCCTCGTCACCGAGACCGACCAGCACGTCAAGGTGGTCGCCGAGGTCCGCGACCGGCTGCCGGAGCTGAAGCACACCTGGCAGATCGAGGGCGGCGCGCTCGCCGCGCTGGCCGAGGCCGGCCGGGGCGTCCCGGACGCGACCGTCCAGGAGCGCCGGGCGATCGCCGGCCCCGACGACATCGCCACCATCGTCTACACCTCGGGCACCACCGGCCGTCCGAAGGGCTGCCAGCTGACCCACGGCAACTTCCTCGCCGAGTGCGGCAACGTGGTCGAGCGTCTGGCCCCGCTGTTCCGCACCGGCGAGAGCTCCGTGCTGCTCTTCCTGCCGCTGGCCCACGTGCTCGCCCGGATCGCCGAGATCGCCCCGGTGATGGCCCCGATCAAGCTGGGCCACGTCTCGGACATCAGGGACGTCACCGCCGAGCTGGCGTCGTTCCGGCCGACCCTGATCCTGGGCGTGCCCAGGGTGTTCGAGAAGGTCTACAACACCGCCCGTGCCAAGGCCCAGGCCGACGGCAAGGGCAAGATCTTCGACAAGGCCGCGGAGACCGCGATCGCCTACAGCCGGGCGCTGGACGCCGGCGGCGCCGGCCTGGTGCTGCGGCTCAAGCACGCCGTCTTCGACAAGCTGGTCTACAGCAAGCTGCGGGCCGCCCTCGGCGGCCGGGCCACCCATGCGATCTCCGGCGGCGCCCCGCTCGGCGAGCGGCTCGGCCACTTCTACCGGGGCATCGGCTTCACCGTCCTGGAGGGCTACGGCCTGACCGAGACCTGCGCGGCCACCGCCTTCAACCCGTGGGACAAGCCGAAGATCGGTACGGTCGGCCAGCCGGTCCCCGGCGCCTCGGTCCGGATCGCCGAGGACGGCGAGGTCTACTTCAAGGGCCCGCACGTCTTCACCGGCTACTGGAACAACCCCCAGGCCACCGCCGACACCCTCAAGGACGGCTGGATCGCCACCGGCGACCTCGGCGCGCTGGACTCCGAGGGCTACCTGACCATCACCGGCCGCAAGAAGGAGATCATCGTCACCGCGGGCGGCAAGAACGTCGCCCCGGCCGTGATCGAGGACCGCATCCGGGCCCACGCCCTGGTCGGCGAGGTCATGGTGGTCGGCGACCGCAAGCCCTTCATCGCCTGCCTGGTCACCGTCGACCCGGACTTCTTCCCGAAGTGGAAGGAGCTCAACGGCAAGCCCGCCACCGCCACGGTCGCCGAGCTCGCCGAGGACCCGGACCTGCTGGCCGCCCTGCAGTCCGCCGTGGACGACGGCAACGCGGCCGTCTCGCACGCCGAGGCGGTCAAGAAGTTCCGCCTGCTGGACACCGAGTTCTCCGAGGAGAGCGGCCACCTGACGCCCTCGCTCAAGCTCAAGCGCAACGTGGTGCTCAAGGACTACGCCGCCGAGATCGAGGCGCTGTACCGGAAGTAGGGCCGCGCCGGCGGCAGTACGGGTACGCCGAAGGGCCCCGGGGACTCCCCGGGGCCCTTCGCGGCGTCGTACCTTCGTACCTTCGTACCCGCGGACTGCCGTACCGGGCGTCAGCCCGCCAGCAGCGAGGTCAGCCGCCCGGCCAGCAGGTCCCAGCGCCAGGAGCGCTCCACCCAACGCCGGCCGGCCTCGCCCATCCGACGGCGCAGCTCCTCGTCCCGCAGCAGCCGGACGATCCGCTCGGCCGAGGCCTCGGCCGAGCCGCCCGGCACCACGTACCCGGTCTCGCCCTCCAGCACCGCGTCCGGCGCCCCGCCGGAGTCCCCCGCGACCACCGGCAGCCCGGTCGCCGAGGCCTCCAGGTAGACGATCCCCAGGCCCTCCACGTCCAGCCCCCCGCGCCGGGTCCGGCACGGCATCGCGAAGACGTCCCCGGCCCCGTAGTGGGCGGGCAGCTCGGCCCACGGCACCGAGCCGGTGAACCGCACCGAGTCCCGGACCCCCTCGGCATCCACCAACTTCTCCAGGTCCGCCCGGTACGGCCCGCCGCCGACGATCAGCAGCACCGCGTCCGGCACGTCGCGCAGGATCAGCGGCATCGCCTCGATCAGGGTGTCCTGGCCCTTGCGCGGCACCAGCCGGGAGACGCAGACCACCACCGGCCGGTCCGCCAGCCCCAGCCGCCGGCGCACCTCGGCGCCCCCGGAACCGGGGTGGAAGGTCGTCTCGTCCACGCCCGGCGGCAGCTGCACCATCCGGGCCGCGGCCCGCGGCCCGACCGCGGCGGCGATCCGCGAGCGGGTGTACTCGCCCAGGTAGGTCAGCACGTCGGTGCCCGCGCCGATCCGCCGCAGCAGCTGCCGGGAGCCCGGCAGCTGGGCCCAGGCGGCCTCGTGCCCGTGGGTCATGCCGAGCAGCCGCCCGGCCCCGGCCCGGCGCAGCGCGGGCGCCATCAGGCCCAGCGGGGCGGCCGCCCCGAACCAGACCGAGTCGCACTTCTCGGCGCGCAGGATCTCGGCGGCCCGCCGGGTGACCCGGGGTGTGGGAACCATCACCTTCGTGCGGTCCCGGATCACCGGGAACGGCTGCTCGGCGTCGAAGGCGCGCACCTCGGTACCGTCCCGCCAGGTCGAGGCGTACACCACGACGCTCCCTGCGGGCTGACGGACGGCCATGTTGTGCACGAAGGCCTGGATGCCTCCCGGGCGGGGCGGGAAGTCATTGGTGACGATCAAGGTTCTGTGCATCAGGCCACGGCTCGCTCGGTCGGGGGGGTGCTCGGTGTACCGCTGGGTGATCCGTACGATAGGTCAACACCATGACCCGCCGGGAACGGAACCGCGCACGGCAACCGTTTGACCCCCGGGTCAGTCCTAGTACCTAGGCCGCGGATGCGGCGGCCCGGGCGTCCGTCCGTACGACGCCTCCGGTGAGGACGTCGAGACGAACGAGGGAGCGCAGTGGAGTTGGCCCCGGCCACCGAGTCCGGTACTTCGCGCGGCCGCCTCGGCCGCCCGCTCGGGGCGCTCGCCGCCCTCGGGGCGACCTGGGTGGCCACCCGCACCGTACTGGTGCTGCTGATGACCGGGGTGCTGAAGGCTCCCGGCGGCGACGTCACCGCCGACGTCTGGATGATCTACCACGCCTGGTACGGCGTGCTGCAGACCGGCACCTTCCCGTTCGACGACGTCACCTGGCAGTACCCGCCCGGCGCCGCCCTGGTGATCCTGCTGCCGGGCCTGCTGCCCTGGTCGTACCTGACCTCGTTCTGGGTGATCTGCGGGATCGCCGACGCCGCCGCGGCCGCGCTGCTGATCCGCACCGGGCTGCGCCGGGGCCGGGCGCTGACCGGCGCCTGGCTGTGGGTGGTCGCCGTACCGCTGCTCGGCCCGATGATCTACAACCGCTTCGACCTGCTGGTCACCGCGCTCGCCTTGGCCGGCCTGCTGGCGCTGATCCGCCGCCCGGCGATCGGCGGGCTGCTGCTGGGCCTGGGCGGCATCGTCAAGATCTGGCCGCTGCTGGGCCTGATCGGCACCCCGTCCGGCCGCCGTACCCGCCGTTCCTGGACGCTGGCCGCCGCCACGGCGGTCTCGGTCGGCTTCCTGCTGGCGGCCGGGATGAACGGCGCCTTCGGCTTCCTGGCCTTCCAGGGGGCCCGCGGCATCGAGGTCGAGTCGGTGGGCGCGCTGCCGCTGCACATCGCCCGGCTGGCCGGGGGCTGGGACGGCAAGGTCACCATGAACTACGGCTCCCCCGAGATGCTCGGGCCGTGGGTCAGCGTGATCAGCAAGGTGATGATGGCCGGCACCGTGCTGGGCTTCCTCTGGCTGCTGCTGTGGCGCTTCACCGCCCGTCGGCGCAACGCCGCCACCATGTACGACGCGGCGCTCTGCGCGCTGCTGATCTTCGTGGTGACCAGCCGGGTGATCAGCCCGCAGTACCTGGTCTGGCTGGTCGGCGTCGCGGCGGTCTGCCTGACCGTGCGCGGCACCAGCCAGCGGCCGGTGGCGCTGCTGATCCTGCTCGCCTGCCCGCTCACCCTGCTCGAGTTCCCGACCTTGTTCACCCAGGTCCTGAACAGCGAACCGCTCGCGGTCGCCGTGCTGGGCCTGCGCAACCTGCTGCTGCTGACCGCCGCCGTGCTCTCCGGCATCCGGCTCTGGCGCTCCACCCGCGCCTCGACGGCCCTGGCGCCCACCGTGGTCCTGGCCGAGCCCCCGGCCCTGCCGGCTTCCTCCGGGTACCCGGTCCGCCCGGGCATCGCCTACGAGCAGGACCTGCTGGACGGCATCGACCACCCGGCCGGGCGGTAAGCGGCAGGGGGCCTTCGCTAGCCCTTCAAGGCCTCGACCTCGGCCCGCCAGAGCCCGGTGAACTCGGCCAGTCCGAGGCCCAGTTCGGACCGTAGCAGCCGGTCCGTCCGGTGCGTCCGCTCCTCGCCCGCCCCGTCGGCCGCGCCGACCGCCCGGTAGAAGGCGACCAGCCGCTGCGTCCCGTACCGGCGGGCGATCAGCTCGCAGGCCAGCCAGGACTGCTCGTAGGCCTGGGCGATGCCGTCGGCGCCCGCGGTGAAGTCCGCGTCGGCGGGCAGCGCGGCGGGCAGCTTCCCGGCGGCGACGTCCCGGGCCAGCTCGGGGGCGATCTGCTGCGGGCGCCGGCCGGAGTCCCGGTAGGCCGTCCAGTCGGCGACGCCCTCGGAGAGCCACAGCGGGGTCCAGGCCCGGGTGTCGGCCCGGGTCGCGACGTGGGTGGTCTCGTGGGTGACGACCACCTGGCGGCCGAAGTCGCTGAGCTTCGCGAAGGCCTCGGGGTTGATCACCACCCGGTCCGCCGGGGTGTGCCGGGGGGCGCCGGGGGCGGCCACGGTGACCGCCGCCATGCCCGTCCAGCCCGCCGGGTCGGCCTCCAGCAGCCGGGCGAACTGCGGCTCGGTGGCGGGCAGTTCCAGCAGCAGCCGGCCGGGCCAGGCGTCGCCCCAGACCGCGCTGACGGCCGGCACCGCCTTGTCCCCCACCGGGACCAGCCCGGCCGGGTCGGGCCCGTCGGCCAGGCCGAGCACCAGGCAGCGGGCTCCGGCGGCGGTGCGGACCGGGCCGAGGTCCCACGGCGCCGGGGGCCCACCGGCGCCCTCCTCGCGCTCGACCCGCCAGCCGCCCCGGTCCCGGACCAGCTCGATCCGGCGCGGGTACACCACCGGGTACTCGTCGTACCCGGCGATCCGCAGCGCCAGCTCGACGGACGCGCCCTGCCGCTCCGGCCCGGCGGGCGGTGAGAGCACCAGGTTCCGGTACACCGCCTCGGCCCCGGTCAGCCCCGACCGGGCGGGCAGCGAGCGTGCCCGCGCCGCCAGCAGCGCGGCGACCTCGGCCTGCCGGTCGACGGCCCGCCCGCCCGGCGGCGGCGGGGCCACCGGGGGCAGCGACAGCTGGGCCAGTCCGCCGGCCGCCAGCAGCAACGCACCGCGCCGGGACAGCACCCGGCGCGCGGGGTCTATCGGGTGGGGGCCGTCCGGCCCGGAGGGCGTCGCGCTCAGAGCCGGACCACTCCCGAGACCGGCATCGCGTTGACGCTCTCGTACCGGACCTTGGCACCGGGGTACGGGGCGTGCACCATCACACCGCCGCCGGCGTACATCCCGACGTGGTGCATGTCCCGGTAGAAGATCACCAGGTCTCCCGGCCGCGCTTCGGAGAGGCTGATCCGCTGCCCGGCGTACGCCTGGGCCTGCGAGGTCCGCGGCAGGGTCACTCCGGCCTGCCGCCAGCTGTAGTACATCAGACCGGAACAGTCGAAGGCACGCGGCCCGGTGGATCCGTAGACGTAGGGCGAGCCGACCATCCGCACCGCGGCGGCCAGCGCGGCCGCCCCGCGCTCGGAGGCGGCCGGGGCGTTGCCGAGGTCCAGCCGGTCGGTGCCGCGGGTGGCGCGCTGCTCGGCCTCCCGGGCGTCCTGGGCGACCATCCGGTTCCGCTCGACGGCGCCCAGGCTGTTGAGCAGCTTCTGCGCCTTGGCGAGGCGCTGCTGGATCTGCTGCTTGTTCTCGGCGAGCGAGCGGCGGGCCTCGTCCAGTTCGGCGAGCTTGGCGGCGGTCTCGGTGCGGCGCTGGTCGAGCCGGCGCTGACGGGTGACCAGCTCGTGCAGGGTCTCCTGCTGGCGCTCGGCGGCCTGGCCGAGGGTGCGGGCGCGGGTGAGGTAGGCCTCCGGGTCGCTGGAGAGCATCAGCTGGGCGGTCTGGGTCATCCCGCCGCCCCGGTACTCGGCCCCGGCGACCGTGGCGAGGTCCCCGCGCAGCTCGTTGAGCTGCTCCTGGGCGGCGGCGACCTCGCCCTGGAGGATCGTGGTCTCGCCCAGCAGCCGCTTCTGCGCCTCCTGCGCGGCGTTGTACTTCTCCGAGGCCTGTTCGGCCTCGTCGTACAGCTGCTCGACCTGGGCCTTGACGTCCTTGCGGTCGGGCGCGTCCGGCGCCCCGGGGGCGGCCTGGGCGCTGCCGGCGGTCGCCACACCCAGGGCCGTGGTGGCGGCCGCGGTCAGTACCAGCGCACGGGCGAGCAGTTGGGAACGACGGTGCACGGGCATGCGGCAACGGCTCCAGTCCTGCGGCGCGGCCCCGCGGCCGCGCCCCGGTGGGCGGCCGTCGAGCGGGAGTCCGGTGGCAGACGTTAGCGAGTCCGGGCAAGTGAGTCCAAACCCCTACCGACCCGAATATTTGACCCCTAATCGGACACCAGGTCGAGCCGCCGGAAAAGCCGCAGGCCCGGCCCTCCGTGACGGAGGACCGGGCCCGTGAACGCGTGGCCGGGGATCAGACCCGCACGATGGAGGCCAGCGGCATGTTGGAGACGGCCTCGTAGCGCACCGACGCACCCGGCTTGGGAGCGTGCAGCACCTGGCCGTTGCCCGCGTAGATGCCGACGTGGTGGGCGTCGCCGTAGAAGATCAGCATGTCGCCGGGCTGGGCCTGGGAGATGTCCGAGCCGATCCGGGTGCCGGCGCCGGCCTGCTCCTGCGAGGTGCGCGGCAGCGACACCCCGGCCTGGTTGAACGCCCAGACCATCAGGCCGGAGCAGTCGAAGGAGCTGGGGCCGGTGGCGCCCCAGACGTACGGGCTGCCGACCTTGGTGGCGGCGGCGGCCAGCGCGGCGGCACCGTGCGAACTGCCCGGGGCGATCTTGACCGGCGCGGCGGTGGAGCCCGAGCCGAGGTCGCTGCGGCTGCTGTCGCGCGAGGCGCGGTCCGGGGCGGCGGCCTTCGCGGCGGCGTCCGCCTTGGCCTTGGCGTCGGCGGCGGCCTTGTCCTCGGCCGCCTTGATCGCCTGGCGCTCCTGCTCGGTCAGCGTGTTGAGCAGGTCCTGGGCGGCCTTGAGCTTGTTCTGGACCTCGTCCTTGGAGGCCTTCAGCTGCTGGGTCGTGGACTCCAGCTCGCCGAGCTTGCCCTGGGCCTCGGTGCGGTCCTGGTCCAGCTTGCGCTGCTGGTCCTGGAGCTGCTTGAGCTGGTTCTTCTGGGTGCTGCCCGCCTGGTTCAGCGCGCCGGCCTGGTTGAGGAAGTTGTCCGGGCTGGAGGAGAACATCAGCTGGACCGTCGGGGATATGCCCCCGTTGCGGTACTGCTCGCCGGCGATCTCGGCCAGGCCGCCCTGGAGGTCGGTCACCTGGGCCTGCTGGCGGGCCACCTGGTCCTGGAGGCCGGAGACCTGCTTCTCCAGCTCCTGCTGCTTCTCCTGCGCGGCGTTGTACTTCTCGGTCGCCTGCTCGGCCTGCTCGTTGAGCTGGTCGACCTGCTCCTTGACCTGGTCCTTGGTCGGCTGCGGGTCGGCGTGCGCGCCGGACTGCGCGGAGAGCGCGACGGCGGCGGCGGCGAAACC
This sequence comes from Kitasatospora sp. NPDC001309, assembly GCF_042896295.1. NCBI lineage: Bacteria > Bacillati > Actinomycetota > Actinomycetes > Kitasatosporales > Streptomycetaceae > Kitasatospora > Kitasatospora sp. NPDC001309. The sequence continues at coordinate 12,842 of NZ_JBIAXC010000077.1, forward strand.
GGTCAGGATCGAGACGCGGGTACGGCTGGCGGGCTTGGGACGACGATGGGACGCCACGAAGGCGGACTCCTTCTTCCTACGCCGCCTACCGGGTGAGCTGACGGGTTCGGGCCGGAAGCATGCCCTACGACGCCTCACCGGCCTCACCTACGGCCGACCTGGCGCCGATTCACCCCGGAGGAACGTGTGGTTCCCCGGCTCCGCTCCACAGCGCCCCCGACTACTGGGCTCCCCTGTCGGGCAGTCGCTTCGACCTGCCCCGCTGTTTCGCGAACTCGGCGGTAACCACCGCCGCCACCCAGGCTGGGTGATCGACTGTGCGGTGGTTCGGAGCACGACCCTAGTAACTGAACCGTGATCCGTTCAAATCCTTGTCAGAAAAAAGACGGAAGATTACCCATGTTCTTTTGTGAAAATGACTGATGGTGATCACCGGCGCACGCAAAGCTGATCGACTCTCACCCTCCGGCCCGCCCGGTCCGCAAACCCGGAGCGCCACCCCCGACCGGAGGTGGCGCGGATCACAGGGCCGGAACCGGCCCCTCGGGGAGGTACCGGAGCGTCAGATCCGGCGGATCGTGTTGATCGACATCGCGTCGGCCTTCATCACCTTCACCACGTCACCGGTGTGCGGCGCGTGGACCACCATGCCGTTGCCGATGTACATCCCGACGTGGTGCATGTCGCCGCCGTAGATCACCAGGTCACCCGGCTGGGCGGTGGCCAGCGTCACGGCGGTCCCGATGTGGCCCTGCTCCTGCGAGGTGCGCGGCAGCGAGACGCCGGCCTGGCCGTACGCCCAGACCATCAGGCCCGAGCAGTCGAAGGTGGAGGGCCCGGTGGCGCCCCACACGTACGGCGAACCCTGCTTGCTCATCGCCTTGGCCACCGCCACGGCGGCGTAGCCGCTGGCCGGCGGCAGGTTGCTGAGGTCGACCCGGTCGGCGCCGCGGGAGGCGCGGTCGTCCTGCTGCTGCTGGGCCCGGAGCGCGGCCCGGTCGGCGGCGCTGAGCGAGTTCAGCAGGTCCTGGGCGGTCTTCAACTTGGTGTTGACGTCCGCCTTGGCCTGGTTGAGGTCCTTGGTGGTGGAGTCCAGGGAGGCGAGCACGGCGGCCGCCTCGGCCTTCTCCTGGTCCAGCCGGCGCTGCTGGTCGAGCAGGCCCTTGAGCGCCTCGGTCTGGGTGGTGCTGGCCTGCTGGACGCTCGACGCCTTGTCCAGGTAGCCGGACGGGTCGGAGGAGAGCATCAGCTGGACGGACGGGTCGATGCCGCCGGTGCGGTACTGCTCGCCCGCGACCTGGGCCAGGCCCACCTGGAGCTGGCTCATCTGGTCCTGGCTGCGGGCCACCTGGTCCTGGAGCTGGTCGGCCTGCTTGCGGAGCTGGTCGGAGCGCTCCTTGGCGCCGTTGTACTTCTCGGCCGCCTGCTCCTGCTCCTGCTGGAGCTGGTCGATCTGCGCCTTGACGTCACTCTTGTTCGGCTGCGGCGCGGCATGCGCGGCGACCTGGGCGGAGAGGGCGACCGCGGTCGCAGCAGCAGCGGTGAGCACGGAGACCCGCGCGCGGCTCGGCTGCTTGGGACGGCGGTGGGAGGCCAAGGGACCGGCTCCTTCTTCCATCGGACTCACCTGATCAGGTGAGATTCCGGAAAATAGGTTTGACGCCAGACCCTAGTGAAGATCTACCCGTTTTGCCACTCCCCCGAAGGCGTGAACTCCGGTTCCCCCACTGACTTCACCGGATCCGCACACCCGCACGGAAGCCCCACTGACCTGCCGTCACAGCCCCCGTCCCGACTCCGACCCGGCTCGGGGCCGGCTCAGGGCCGGGCCAACCGGTTCAGCAGCAGCACCGAGGCCACCGGGCGCGCACCCGCCTTCCGCACGCCCTCCGCGACCTCCCGGTCGGTGGAGACCACCACCACCGGACGGCCCTGCGGCTCGGCCCGGACCAGACGGCGGATCAGCTCGTCCGCGGTCTCGCCGGTCCGGCTGAACCGTACCCGCACCCCGCGCGGCGGCGCCATGATGACCGGTACGTCCAGGTCCTGCCCGTCGAACACACAGGTGACCTCCGCCTGGGTGCGCTGGGCCAGCATCGCCAGCCCGCCCAGCAGCCGGATCCGCTGCTGCTCCAGCGGCAGCGCCGGGTACCCGGTCTTGGTCACGTTGTAGCCGTCCACCACCAGGTGCACCTGGGGGATCGCCAGCAACTGGTCCAGCAGCGCCGGGTCGTCCTCGGCCAGGCCGCGCCGGGCCACGTCGTGCGGCGAGGCCGACCCCGGCACCACCGCCTCCACCAGGTCCGCCGGGCGGAGCTGGGAGACCGGCAGCGCCAGCTCCCGCTGGAGGCCCTGCGCCGACTGCAGCACGGTGTCCAGCAGCAGCCGCAGCCGCATGTCCTCGACGCTGCGGCCCTCCCGGGCCGAGCGGCGGCCCTGCTCGACCGCGGTCTCCAGTTCGGAAACCCGGTGCCGCAGCCGCCGCGCCTCGGACTCGGCCGCGCTGCGCTCCCCGGTGGCCTGCGCCCGCGCCGCCTCCAGCTCCCCGGTCACCCGCCGGGTCTCGGCCTGCGCCCGCCGGGTGTCGCTCTCCAGCGACCGCACCTTCTTGCGCAGCGACTCGGCCTCCCGCCGGACGCCCTCGAACTCCGCGCGCTGGCGGTCCAGGTCCGCCCGCGCCGCGGCCCGCACCTCGGCCAGCTCGGCCTGGAGCTTCTCCACCTGCCGGGCGGCCTCCGCCGCCGCGTCCTCGGCGCCGGCCCGCTCGGCCTCCTCGCCCGCCTCGGCGACCAGTCGGCTCCAGCCGGGCGAGCGCACCAGGTAGGCGGCGGCCGCGACGTCCATCGGATCGGCGGCGCCGGGGACGGTGCCCGACTCCAGCGCCTTCACCAGGTCCGGCTGGCCCAGCCGCAGCCGCTCCGCTATCCGCACCCGGAAGGCCGGCTCGGACTCCAGCGCCGCCGCCAGCGCGGTGGCCGCGTACTTGGCCCGCCGCGCGGGGGTGAACTTGACGTACTGACGCAGGCTCTGCGGCAGCTCCCCGGGCGGCAGCCCGCCCAGCGCGTCCGAGGCCAGCCCGACCACCCGCCGGCGCACCCCTTCGGGCAGCGGCCGGTCCAGCTTCTCGGGCGCCCGCTCGGCACCCGCGCCGGCCGGGGCCCCGCCGGCGTCCCCCGGGAGGTCGGTCTCGGACCGGACCGGCCCGGTGGCCGGCTCCGGTGCCGGCGCAGCGGGCTGAAGCCCCTGCGCTTCGCCGGGCTCCCTCGCTGCGTCCACCACGTCCTCGGCTCCGATCCTGGTCCAGCGGGTGCGGCCGCGGCCGCCCCTGTCGTCACGCTCCGTGCGTCTTGTCTGTATTGTCCCGTGCGGTGGACGGCGGTGTCGCGCACCGCCCACCGCACCGGAGGGGTCAGCCCTGCGTGGTGGGGGCCTCCGCGGCCTCGGCACCCGGACGGGCCACCAGCTCGACCTGGTCCACCGCGTTGCACCAGCGGCAGCGCACGGACTCCACGGTCTCGCTGTGCACCTCGGTCTCCTCGACCCGGGATTCGCCGGCCAGGTCGAAGTGCAGGAACTCGGTGACCCGCGCGGAGCGGGTCACGTCGAAGCGGGTGAGGTTGCCGCACAGCGTGCAGCGCCAGCGCGTCTCGGCGGTCGGAGCGGGGACGGTCATCGGGGGTCCTCTCGGCTGGTCCCTGGGCGGGCCGGGCGCTCCCCCGGAGCCCCGGCGTCGGCGGCGGGAGGCGGGAATGCCCGCCCCAAGCCTATTGCCTGGGGCAACCACGAGGACCACCGGTCAGCTGAGATGACCGGAGTCCGTCCCGCCCCGCCGGACGGACCAGTAGTCCACCTGCCGTAAACCGCCGTGTCACCTGCCGCGCCCGGAGGGATGCTTGGCCGCATGGCGCTCACGGCCCCCGACCACACCGACGCGCGGGACGGCCGCCCGGCGCTGCCCGCCCCGGCGGTCACCTACGCCCTGATCGCGGTCAACACCCTGGTCTTCCTGCTCGGCCCGGCCGCCGGCCTCAACCCCCTGTACGGCACCGGCCAGGCCCGGATCTGCGCCGAGCAGCGGTACGAGCAGCGCTGGGGCGCCGTCCCCGCCGAACTGCTGACCGGCCACCCGCTGACCGCCGGACAACTGGCCGAGGCCCCCGACCCGGTCCCCGGCTGCCCCGCCGCCCCCACCCCGGGCAAGCACCCGGCGGTGTCCGCCCTCACCGGCCTCTTCCTGCACGCCGGCTGGCTGCACCTGCTGGGCAACCTGCTCTTCCTGCACGTCTTCGGCCCGACCGTCGAACGCCGGGTCGGCCGGGCCAGGTACCTCCTCTTCTACCTGGCCGCCGGCTGCACCGCCTCGTACGGCTTCGCGCTCGCCGAGGCGCACTCGCCCGACTCCACCCGGGTCCTGATCGGCGCCTCGGGCGCGATCTCCGCCGTGCTCGGCGCCTACCTGCGCTTCCACCCGCGGGCCCGGGTGACCACCCTCGTCCCGCTGCTCCTCTTCCTCCCGCTGCGCTTCCCGGCCTGGCTGGTGCTCGGCCTCTGGTTCGCCCTGCAGTGGTGGTCGGTGCACTCGGCCGGGCCCGGAGTGGCCTACCTGGTGCACGTGATCGGCTTCTCGGCGGGCTTCCTGTACGCCTGCACGGTGGTCGGCCACCCCCCGAGACGCCCCGGCTGAGGCCCGATACGCTGGCCGCACCCCATCAAGGAGCCCGAACTGTGATCACCGCCATCGTCCTGATCAAGACCAGTGTCGACCGCATCCCTGAGATCGCCGAGGCCATCGCCGCGATCGAGGGCGTCAGCGAGGTGTACTCGGTGACCGGCGGGTACGACCTGGTGGCGATGGTCCGGGTGCGCCGCCACGACGACCTGGCCGAGGTCATCCCGGGCCGGCTCAACAAGGTCCCGGGCGTGGCCCACACCGAGACCCAGATCGCCTTCCGCACCTACTCCCAGCACGACCTGGAAGCGGCCTTCGCCCTCGGCCTGGACGAGTAGGACTCAGCTCGCGCGACGCGTGTCGGCGACGCAACGGCCGCCCTCGTTGCGGTAGTTCCACGCCGCGCCGTCCGAGACCAGCTCGCGGACCGCGGCCAGGAAGCGCTCGACGTGCTCGTCCGGCGTGCCGGCGCCGAAGCTCACCCGGATCGCGTTCAGGCTGCGCTCACCGGGCAGCGAGGGCTCGGGCGCCCCGCACTCGGAGGGCGCCACGTCCTCGTCCCCGAGCAGGGTGCGCACCAGCGGGTGGGCGCAGAACAGCCCGTCGCGCACGCCGATGCCGTACTCGGCGGACAGCGCGGCCGAGAAGTGCGAGCTGTTCCAGCCCTGGACGACGAAGGACAGCACGCCCACCCGGGCCGAGCCGGCCCCGAACAGGTTCAGCACCCGGACCTCGGGGATCTCCGCCAGCCCCGCCGTCAGCCGCTCGACCAGCTCCCGCTCCCGGGCCTCCAGCGCGTCGAAGCCGGCCTCGGTGAGCGCCCGACAGGCCGAGGCGATCGCGTAGGCGCCGATGACGTTGGGCGAGCCGGCCTCGTGCCGGGCCGGGCCGGTGTGCCACTGCACCGCCACCGAGCCGTCCAGCTCCCGGGCCACCGTCCGGGTCGCCCCGCCGCCGGCCAGGTAGGGCTCGGCCGCGTCCAGCCAGTCGGAGCGCCCGGCCAGCACCCCGGCGCCGAACGGCGCGTACAGCTTGTGGCCGGAGAAGGCGATCCAGTCGACGCCCAGTTCGCGCACCGAGACCCGGTGGTGCGGGGCCAGCTGGGCGGCGTCCAGCACCACCCGGGCGCCGTACCGGTGCGCGGTCCCGGTCAGTTCGGCGACCGGCCACAGCTCGCCGGTCACGTTGGAGGCGCCGGTGACGCACAGCAGCTTCGGGCCCTCCGGCGCCGCGGCCAGCGCCTCCTCCAGCGCGGCCACCGCCTCGGCCCGCGAGCGCGGCGCCCGCAGGTAGCAGACCTCCAGCCCGGCGTGCGCCCACGGCAGCAGCGAGGCGTGGTGCTCGGTCTCGAAGGCGAACACCCGGGTGCCGGCCGGGACGGCGGCGGCCAGCAGGTTGAGCGAGTCGGTGGTGGCGCGGGTGAAGACCACCTGGTCGCCCTCGCGCAGGTCGAGGAACTCGGCGACGGTCCGGCGGCTCTGCTCGAACAGGTCGGTGGACAGCTGGGAGAGGTAGCCGGCGCCGCGGTGCACGCTGCCGTAGTAGGGGGCGTAGGCGGCGACGTCTTCCCACACCCGCTGGAGGGCCGGCGCGCTGGCCGCGTAGTCGAGAGCCGCGTAGCCGACCTTCTCACCGCTGACGAGCGGGACCTCGACGTCGTGGCCGAGGACGGCGAGCGGGGCGGTGGTTCCGAGGGAGAGGGACATGAGGATGCACTCCTTCACGGGTAAGGGACCCCGGGAGTGCTGATCGTCCGGTGTCCGCGCTTGTCGCGCGGACGGCTTGCCCGGCGACCCGGTCCTCACCCAGGGCACCCCGCCACGGACGGAGGGTTGCCGGACAGCGAGCTGGGGCTTCGCGCTGTCACTCATGACCTGGCGAAGACTCTAGGTCGGGTACGTCGGACGGTCAAACAGGCATCCACCATCCGGACAGCCTCCTCGGCGCGCCCCTCCGGCTCGGGGCGGGCAGCCGGAGGGCCCGTGCCGACGCATCGACACGGGCCCTCAACTACCGGCTCAGATCCGGCTGGTGGCCTCGGACCAGCGCCGCAGCAGGTCCTGCGCCCGGCCGGAGTCGATCGCCTCGGCCGCCCGCACCATGCCCGCCGCGAGCTGCTCCGCCAGCGGGGCGTCGCCCAGCTCCAGCGCGACCAGCGCCGCCGCCGTGTTCAGCAGGACGGCGTCCCGCACCGGCCCGCGCTCCCCGGCCAGCAGCCGGCGCGCGACCTCGGCGTTGTACGCGGCGTCGGCCCCGCGCAGCGCCTCGATGCCGACCAGCTCGATGCCGACGTCCCGCGGGTCGAACGTGGTCTCGGTGACCACGCCGTCGCGCACCACCCAGACCCGCGAGGTGGTGGTGATGGTCAGCTCGTCCAGCCCGTCGTCGCCGCGGAACACCAGCGCGGTCGCCCCGCGCCGGGCGAGCACCCCGGCGATCAGCCCGGCCAGCCGGGTGTCGAAGCAGCCGATGGCGTGCGAGGTGACCTTCGCCGGGTTGGTCAGCGGGCCGAGGATGTTGAAGGCGGTGGGCACCCCGAGGTCGCGCCGCGCGGTGGCGGCGTGCCGCATCGAGGGGTGGAACTTCGCCGCGAAGCAGAAGGTGAGCCCGACCTCCTCGGCCACCTGGGCCACCCGCCGGGAGGAGAGGTCGAGTGCCACCCCGAGCTTCTCCAGCACGTCCGAGGAGCCGCTGGACGAGGAGGCCGCCCGGTTGCCGTGCTTGACCACCTTGGCCCCGGCCGCCGCGGCGACGATCGCCGACATGGTCGAGATGTTGACGGTCTTCGCCCGGTCCCCGCCGGTGCCGACGATGTCGACCGCCGGGCCGGGGATGTCCAGCGGCTCGGCGTGGTCGTACATCGCGTCCACCAGGCCGGCGATCTCGTCGACCGTCTCGCCCTTGGCCCGCAGCGCCACCATGAACCCGGCCACCTGGACGGGGGACGCCTCGCCGCTCATGATCCGGTCCATCGCCCACGCGGTGGACGAGCGGTCGAGGTCCTCCCCCTTCAACAGAGCCGCCAGGATGTCCGGCCAGGTGCGGACCACCTGCGCGGGGTCGGTACCACCGTTCGCAGGGTTCACGTTCACCATGGCTGACTCCAGCTGTAGTCGGTTCCCCCGCGCCGGGGGGACGTCCGTACGGATGGAGCCAGCCTATCGAGCGGCGGGGTGCCGACGGCGCCCCCTTCTCCAGGACTGAGACGGCACCGCTCAGCGCGTGGCCGGGGCCCGCTTGGCCAGCCGGGCCCGCAGCAGGGTGGCGACCGCCTCGGCCAGCGCCACCGGCTCGACCGGGTGGGAGATCGCGGCATCGGCCCGGCTCCAGGCGGCGAGCCAGGAGTCCTGCGGCCGGCCGATCAGCACCAGCACCGGCGGGCACCCGTAGATCTCGTCCTTGAGCTGGCGCCCGAGGCCGAGGCCGCCGGCCGGCACCGCCTCGCCGTCCAGCACGCACAGGTCGACGCCGCCCTTCTCCAGCGCCTTGATCACCGCGGGGGTGGTCGCGCATTCGAGGTAGGACAGCTCCGGAAGATCCTCGGCGGGGCGACGGCCGAGCGCCGTCAGCACCTGCTCGCGGGTGTTGCGGTCGTCGCTGTAGACGAGGACGGTGAGCGTCTCGTCGGTCGTGTACGCCATGGACCCTGCTCCCTCAAGTGTGATCCGGACCACGTTCACCTGATCCGGATGCTACTCCCGTTTCCCCCGTCGCCGGTCCCCCTCGCGCACGTTCCCCCTCAAGCCGCCGCGCCCGTGACTCACCCGCTCGGAGGACGGCCCGTCACCCGGACCCGCCCGGTCCACCCGGACGGCGGATGCGGCGCCCCGCCCCCCTACGGCAGGACACTGGGCCGACCGTGCAACGACGCGCCGGGCAACGGGGTCGCGGGCCCCTCCGAGGAACCGTCAGAAAAGGGACACGCCGCTGCTCAGCCCTCGTCCGGACCCTCCGTCGGCCTTCAAGCGGGCATACCGCACGCACCGGACACTCCGAGGGACACCCCCCGACGTGAAGACGGAATAAGGGACCGACATAATGTCCGTCGTGGCGACAGCAACAGCAACAGAAACCGGGCACGCGCACGGATCGGTCAATCGACCGAACATGGTCAGCGTCGGAACGATCGTCTGGCTCAGTTCCGAGCTGATGTTCTTCGCGGCCCTCTTCGCGATGTACTTCACGCTCCGCTCCGTCAAGGGAGCCGAGTTCTGGGCCGAGAAGGCGCACGCCCTCAACGTGACGTTCTCCTCGATCAACACCACGATCCTGGTGCTCTCCTCGCTCACCTGCCAGCTCGGCGTATTCGCCGCCGAGCGCGGTGACGTGAAGAAGCTCCGCGGGTGGTTTGCCCTCACGTTCTTCATGGGCGCGATCTTCATCGGCGGCCAGGTCTACGAGTACACCGAGCTGGTCAAGAACGACGGCCTCTCGCTGTCCTCCGACCCGTACGGCACGGTGTTCTACCTGACCACCGGCTTCCACGGTCTGCACGTGACGGGCGGTCTGATCGCCTTCCTGCTGGTCCTGGGACGGACGTACGCAGCCAAGCGCTTCACGCACGAGCAGGCCACCGCCGCGATCGTCGTGTCCTACTACTGGCACTTCGTCGACGTCGTGTGGATCGGCCTGTTCGCGACCATCTACCTGATCAAGTAACCAGCTGATCAGGTCGCTGGCCACCGGCAGCGGCCCCCGCCCTCACCGGCGACGGGCCGCTTCTGCCGGTGCCGACGCTCCCACCGACCGACCGCGCGCGCAGCCTTGGACAGGCAACCTCGTGCCGGCCAGACCGGCCGCCGGGTGCACCCACCAGTCGACCAGATCCTGACACCGGGGTTATTCCGTGAAAAAGCTCTCCGCACGACGGCGCCACCCATTGGCGGCGCTGGTCGTCCTACTTCTCGCCCTGGCGGCAACCGGGGGGCTGTACGCCGCGTTCGCGCCCGCCGACAAGGCGCAGGCCGACGTCGCCGCGCAGTCGCTCGCGATCGATGAGGGCAAGAAGCTCTTCGCCGTGGGCTGCTCCTCCTGCCACGGCCTGAACGGCCAGGGCAGCAGCGACGGTCCGAGCCTGGTCGGCGTGGGCTCCGCCGCTGTCGACTTCCAGGTCGGCACCGGTCGCATGCCGGCCCAGCAGCCCGGTGCCCAGGTGCCGCGCAAGAAGGCCATCTACAGCCAGAGCGAGATCGACCAGCTCGCCGCGTTCGTCCAGTCGCTCGGCCCCGGCCCGATCACGCCGGACGCGAAGCAGTACACCTCGACCAACCCGGACGACATCTCCAAGGGTGGCGAGCTGTTCCGCACCAACTGCGCCCAGTGCCACAACTTCGCCGGCCAGGGCGGTGCCCTGACGAAGGGCAAGTACGCCCCGTCGCTGGAGGGCGTGGACGCCAAGCACATCTACGAGGCCATGCAGACCGGCCCGCAGCAGATGCCGTCGTTCCCGGACAGCACCATGCCCGAGGAGCAGAAGAAGCAGATCGTGGCCTTCGTCCGCCACACCACCAACGATGAGCCCAACCCCGGCGGTCTCACCCTGGGCAGCCTCGGTCCGGTGACCGAGGGTCTGTTCGGCTGGATCTTCGGCCTCGGCACGCTCATCGCGGTCGCGATCTGGGTCGCCGCCCACACCACCAAGGCCAAGAAGTCATGAGCCACGACATGTCAGAAGAGAAGCTCCCGGAGCCGCACGGCTCCGCCGGCGAGGTGGCCGACCACGGCAACCCGTTCGCCGACCCGGGCCTGCCGGCCCACGAGCCCCGCCGCACCGACATCGACGAGCAGGCCGCCAAGCGGGCCGAGCGCCAGGTCTCGCTGATGTTCGTGGTCTCGATGCTCGCGACGATCGGCTTCATCGCCTCGTACGTGGCCATCGACCCGGACAAGATCGTCTACATCTTCCCGCTGGGCCACGTCAGCGCGCTGAACTTCGCGCTCGGCCTGACCCTGGGCGTCGCGCTGTTCATGATCGGCGCGGGCGCGGTCCACTGGGCCCGCACCCTGATGTCGGACGTCGAGCTGCCGGCCGAGCGTCACCCGATCGAGGCCTCCGACGAGGTCCGCAACGACGTCATCGACCAGTTCAAGACCGGTGCCGCCGAGTCCGGCTTCGGTCGCCGCAAGATGATCCGCAACACCCTCATCGGGTCGATGGCGCTGGTCCCGCTCTCCGGCGTGGTCCTGCTCCGCGACCTCGGCCCGCTGCCGGAGAAGAAGCTCCAGGAGACGGGCTGGAAGGAGGCCACCCCGGCCAAGCCGGTGCAGCTCGTCAACATGAGCACCATGCAGCCGATGAAGCCCGAGGACCTCGTGATCGGCTCGCTGACCTTCGCGATGCCGGAGGGGCTCACCACCCACGACGAGGACTTCCAGCAGCGCATCGCCAAGGACGCCCTGATGCTGGTGCGCATCGCGCCGGAGGACATCAAGGACGACAAGTCCAAGGAGCTGGGCTTCGAGGGCATCCTCGCCTACTCCAAGATCTGCACCCACGTCGGCTGCCCGATCAGCCTGTACGAGCAGCAGACCCACCACGCGCTCTGCCCCTGCCACCAGTCGACCTTCGACCTGGCGGACGGCGCGCGCGTCATCTTCGGCCCCGCCGGCCACCCGCTGCCGCAGCTGAAGATCACCACTGACGAGCAGGGCAACCTGATCGCCACCGGCGACTTCGAGAAGCCTGTCGGCCCGAGCTTCTGGGAGCGTGCTCGATGAGTAGCGCGAGCAGCACCAAGACCGGTGCCGCCAAGCCCTCCAGCACGCGTGCGAACCCCGCCAACAAGTGGGAGTCCGCGGCTGACTGGACGGACGGCCGGCTGGGGATCTACTCCCTCGCCAAGGCCAACCTGCGCAAGATCTTCCCGGACCACTGGTCCTTCATGCTGGGCGAGATCTGCCTCTACACCTTCGTCATCATCATCCTGACCGGTGTCTACCTGACGCTGTTCTTCAAGCCGTCGATGGCCGAGGTCGTCTACAACGGCTCGTACGTGCCGCTCAAGGGCATCGGGATGTCCGAGGCGTACGCCTCGACGGTGGACATCAGCTTCGAGATCCGCGGCGGTCTGCTGATCCGCCAGATCCACCACTGGGCCGCCCTGGTCTTCGTGGCCGCGATGCTCGTGCACATGATGCGCGTGTTCTTCACGGGCGCGTTCCGCAAGCCGCGCGAGATCAACTGGGTCTTCGGCTTCCTGCTGCTGGTCCTCGGCATGTTCGACGGCTTCTTCGGCTACTCGCTGCCGGACGACCTGCTGTCGGGCACCGGTATCCGCTTCATGGAAGGCGCGATCCTCGCGGTCCCGCTGGTCGGCACCTACATCCAGATGTTCCTGTTCGGGGGCGAGTTCCCCGGCCACGACATCGTGCCGCGGTTCTTCACCATCCACGTCCTGCTGATCCCGGGCATCATGCTCGGCCTGCTGGTCGCGCACCTGATCCTGGTCTTCTACCACAAGCACACCCAGTGGGCGGGCCCGGGCAAGACCGAGAAGAACGTCGTCGGCATGCCGCTGATGCCGGTCTACATGGCCAAGGCCGGTGGCTTCTTCTTCCTGGTCTTCGGCATCATCGCCGCCATCTCGGCGATCGCCACGATCAACCCGATCTGGGCGTACGGCCCGTACCGTCCGGACCAGGTGTCGACCGACGCCCAGCCCGACTGGTACATGGGCTTCTCCGAGGGCCTGATCCGCGTCATGCCGGGCTGGGAGATCAGCCTGTGGGGCCACACCCTGAACCTGGGTGTCTTCGTCCCGCTGATGATCTTCCCGCTGGTCCTGGTCGCGATCGCGGTCTACCCGTTCATCGAGGGCTGGATCACCGGCGACAAGCGCGAGCACCACATCCTGGACCGCCCGCGCAACGCCCCGGTCCGCACCGCCCTGGGTGCCGCCTGGATCAGCCTGTACCTGGTGCTGCTGGTCGGTGGTGGCAACGACCTGTTCGCCACCCACCTGCACCTGTCGATCAACTCGATCACCTACTTCGTGCGCGCCGGCTTCTTCGTGGTGCCGGTCATCACCTTCATCGTCACCAAGCGCTGGTGCCTCGGCCTCCAGCGCCGCGACAAGGAGAAGGTGCTGCACGGCCGCGAGACCGGCGTCATCAAGCGCCTGCCGCACGGTGAGTTCATCGAGGTACACGCCCAGCTGCCGGCGAAGGACCTGCACACCCTCACCGCGCACGAGCAGAACCAGCCGGTCGAGCTGCCGGCCCAGACGGACGAGAACGGCGTGGCCCGCAAGGCCGGCGCGCTCACCCGCACCCGGGCCAAGCTCTCCCGCGGCTTCTACGGCGAGGGCAGCCAGATCCCCAAGCCCACCGCCGAGGAGCACCACGAGATCACCAGCGGCCACGGCCACCACTGATCCCGTACGCGCCCGCGTCACCCCGAGGGCCGCTGACCAGAGTTCATCTGGTCGGCGGCCCTCGGCCTTTGCCCCTCCGCCGGTACCCCTCTGCCAGTCCCCCTGCCGGCCCCGCATCCGCCGCGTCCCCAGGAGCCACCCGTGCAGCTGTCCGTCGACCCCGCCGCCGCCACTCCCCCGTACGAGCAGATCCGCGCCCAGATCGCCGAGCGGGCCCGCTCCGGTGCGCTGCCGACCGGGCTGCGGCTGCCCACCGTGCGGGCCCTCGCCGAGGAGCTGGGGCTGGCCGCCGGAACGGTCGCCCGGGCCTACAAGGAGCTGGAGGCGGACGGCGTGGTGGAGACCCACGGCCGGCGCGGCACCCTGATCGCGGCCACCGGGGACGCCGCCCACCGGCTGGCCGCCGAGGCCGCCGCCGAGTACGCCGAACGCGCGAGCCGGCTGGGCCTGTCCCACCCGGAGGCCCTGGCCGCCGTGGTCACCGCCCTGGGCCTGGCCTACCCGCAGGCCTGAGGGCCCGGCCCGGGCCCTGGGAGGCGGCCTCGGCCGGACCGGGCCTAGGGCCTGTCCGGCGGATCTTGGCAGATCAGCGCGCGGCGTTGGGCGCCCGGCTGGGCGTGCGCCCGAGTCGGCCTCGTACTGGACG
>NZ_JBIAXC010000078.1:0-26221 GCF_042896295.1 Kitasatospora sp. NPDC001309
GACCTGCTCGCCGAGAACCCGGACCCGGTCGGCCGACAGCGGCTGATCGCCGTCATCCACCAGCAAGCCGCCCCGGCCGGCCGCGCCGTTTCCCGGTGGCGGCGGCTGCGGTGGTGTCGGTGGTGTCGGGCCCGCGGTTTCTCATCACCGACCGGCACAATGCGGTCCGGCCCGACCGGGCCGGAACGACGGCCGGAACGACGGCCGGACCGGCGGGTTTCAGGCCGTAACCGTACCGACCGGTACGGTCGGTGGGCTGCGCCTGAACCCCGACCGGGGTGGGCGCCGTAGAGCGGGACGGAACGGGACGGGGGAGGAACGCCGGATGGAAGCGGACGGGCCGGAGGTGCGGGAGTACATCGCGGCCCTGGTGCAGATGGGCGCACCGGTGGTGCCGGGGCCGTCCGGGCTGGCGGTGCCGGCCTGCGGCGCGGCCGAGGTGACGGCCGTCGCCCGGCGGCTGGCGCTGGGGGTGCTGCCGGAGCGCCGACTGCGCGTGGAGCCCACCCCCGGGCTGCTGGGCCTGGCCCGGGCGCTGGTGGTGGACGAGCACCCCTCCGCACCGGGGTGGACGGTGGCCGAGCGGGAACGGCTGGCCGGCTGGGTCGCGGTGCTGATCGAGCACCGGGGCGAGGACGGGGTGCAGGACCTGGTGGAGGCGCTCAACGGCGGCCCGGCGGCACCCGGCACGGACTGAGCCCGGCGCGGCCTCCCCGGCACGACGGGGCGGCACCCGGCGCCGCGCCGGGTGCCGCCCGGTCCGGGCGTTGGCGGATCGTTGGCAGGTCCTTGGCGGCGCCCGGCAGGCTGATGTCTACCGCCACGGGGGATGTCCGGCGGAAGCCCTGCCATGTGCCCTTGCCCGACCTGAGAGGTAGCGCGTGTCGAAGCAGTCCGTCGCTCCGCCCACGTCCGTCGCCCAGCCGCCCGCGGGCCCCCCTGCCGACCCCGTCGCGGTGCCGGAGCCGGCCCCGGTCCGACGGACCCTCGACCCCGACACCCTGGCCGAGATCCACCGGCTGCACGGCGGCTACCTGTTGCGCGCCCTGCTGCGCAACACCGGTGGCGACCGCGGCAAGGCCGAGGACATCCTCCAGGAGACCCTGCTGCGCGCCTGGCAGCACCCGGAGGCCCTGGCCGCCGGCCCGGAGCACAGCCGCCCCTGGCTGTTCACCGTCGCCCGCCGGATCGCGATCGACCACTACCGGATGGCCGCCGCCCGCGCCCAGGAGGCCATCGGCGAGCCGGTGGAGGACCGCCCGCTCGCCGACGACCCGTACGAGCAGGTGGTGGTCGCCCGGGACATCGCACTGGCGCTGCGGCGGGTGCAGAAGCACCACCGCGAGGTGCTGGTCGAGCTGCACCTCAAGGACCGCTCGGTGCTGGAGGCCTCGGCGCAGCTGGGGGTGCCGCCGGGGACGGTCAAGTCCCGCAACTTCTACGCCGTCCGGGCCCTGCGGCCGGTGCTGGCGGCCGAGCACGGGTACGCGCCGGCCACCGGCTGAACCCCTGGCCCAACAACCCCCGGCTGATCCCTCCGGCCGAACCCTCGGTAGGACTCCGGGGGACGGCCGTCGGGTGAGCGCTACGCGACCGGACCGTCCACGGCGGTCCGGTCGCTGCCGGGTGCGCTGCCGGGTGCGCCGCCCGGCGGCCCGCCGGGTGCGCACCCGGCCTCCGGTCCGTCCCCGGCGCGCAGGCTGAGCGAGGCCTCCAGACCGGCCGTGAACTCGCTGCGGTGCCCGGCCAGCCGGTCGTGCCGGCGGAAGCGCTCCAGCGCCGAGGCCAGCCGCTCGCGCACCTGCGGCGCGCGGCCCCGGGCCACCAGGTGGGCCGCGTAGGACTGTTCGGTGACCGCGTGGAGGTAGAGCAGGCCCGCCTCCTCGCAGGCGGCCAGCAGCCGGTGCCAGGCCAGGTCCGCGGCGTGGTCCCGGACGGTCGGCGGCAGGGCCTGCGCCTCGGTCAGCAGCGACCACAGGTGCACCTGGGTGACCGGGCGGGGCGGCAGCAGCTCCCGGGCCTCCTGGGACAGCCGCTGGGCGGCCGTCGGATCCCCGGTCGCCAGACTCACCCAGCCCTGGTGGACCAGGGCGTCGACCAGCCGCTTCCGGTCGCCCGACCGGACGGCGAGCGCGGTCGCCTCCGCCGCCAGCCGCTGCGCCCCGGCGGAGTCCCCGAGCATCGCGGTGACCAGGGCCAGCGAGGCCTGTGCCCGCACCCGCGCCGAGGCGGCGGCCGGCCCCTCGGCGGACTCGGCGGCCGCCACCGCGCGCCGGGACGCCTCGGCCGACTCGTGCCGGCGCTCCAGGGCGACCAGTGCCTGGGCCCGGCAGTTGTGCAGGAACGCCACCGCGACCGGGTCCGCGCAGCGCTCCGCCGCCGCCAGGCCGACCTCGGCGCGGGCCAGCCAGTCGGTGAAGCGGCTGGCGCCGTAGTAGAGCGAACCGGTGGTCAGGGCGAGCCGCCAGGCCCGGCCCGGGTCGCTGACGGCGGCCTCGTCGATCAGCGCCCGCAGCGCGGGCTCCTCGGCGCGGAACCAGTCGAGCGCGGTGCGGATGTCCACCACGGGCGGGACGGCCTGCGGGCTCCGGGCGGGCACCCCGGCGTCCTCCTGGCCGGGGTCGAGGTAGCCGCCGCAGTGCTGCAGCGCGGCCTGGTAGTGGTCCAGCAGCCGGGCGCGGGCCTGCTCGCGGAGCTGCTCGGGCTGTTCGGCGAGCAGCTGGACGCCGAACAGCCGGACCAGCTCGGTGCGGTGGTAGCGGCCCGGGGCGGTGCCGGTGAGCAGATGCCGGGAGGCCAGCTCGCCGAGCGCCCGGTGGGCGGTGGCCGGGTCGGTGTCGAGCAGGGCGGCGGCCGCCTGGCCGTCCACCTCCGGGCCCGGGTGGACGGCCAGCAGGGCGAGCAACCGGGCTGCCGAAGGCGGCAGTTGGCGGTGGCTGAGGAGCAGCTGCTGGCGCAGGCCGGTGCGCTCGTCGAGCTCCAGGGCGGCCAGCCGGCCCTCCTCGTCGGCCAGGTCGGCGACCAGCGCGGCGACCGTCCACTCCGGGTGGGCGGCCAGCCGCGCGGCGGCGATCCGCAGGGCGAGCGGCAGGCCCTCGCAGAGCCGGACGAGTGCGGTGGCGGCGGACGGTTCGGGGCGCAGCCGGTTCGGCGTCAGCAGGTGCTCCAGCAGGGCCAGGGCGTCGTCCTCGGGCAGCGCGGTCAGCCGCAGCAGGGCGGCGTCGTCGGTGGCGACCAGCTTCTCCAGGGAGCAGCGCGCGGTGACCACGGCGGCGCAGCCCGGACCCTCGGGCAGCAGGTCGGCGAGCTGGTCGGCGTCGGCGGCGTCGTCCAGGACGACCAGCAGCCGGCGGCCCCGGGTGCGCTCGCGGTAGAGCGCCGCACGGCCGGCCCGAGTGGGCGGGAGGGCGCACTCCGGGACGCCGAGGGCGCGCAGGAAGCGGCCCAGGACGGCGCCGGGCTCGGCCGGCCCGGCCGGGTCGAGGCCGCGCAGGTCCGCGTACAGCCGGCCGTCCGGGTAGCGGTCGGCGGCCCGGTGGGCCCAGGCGGTGACCAGGGCGCTCTTGCCGGTCCCGGCGGGGCCGACCACCAGGGCCGGTCCGTCGGTGGCCCGGTCGGGGGCGCAGGCGCGGTCCAGCCAGCGGAACTCGGCGGTGCGGCCGATCAGTTCCACGCGCAGCCCGGGCAGCTGCCGGGGGACCGTCGGGAGCGGTCCGGCGGGCGGGGGAAGGGACCCGCCGGCCGCGGCCGGCACCGGGACGGCCGCCGGGGCCGCGGCCGGTACCGCGACCGGCGCCGGCCGGTCGTCCGCCAGCACCTCGGCGAACGCCGCCCGCAGCGCCGGCCCGGGCCGGATGCCCAGCTCGCGGTCCAGCCGCAGCCTGGTCCGGTGGTAGGCGCTCAGCGCCTCCGCGGGCCGTCCGGCCTGGTGCAGACAGCGCATCAGCAGCGCCACCAGCTCCTCGCGCAGCCCGTCCCGCCGGACGCTCTGCTCCAGCAGCGGCACCGCCGCCGCCCCCGCGCCCTGCCCCAGCCGCAGCGCGGACCACCGGAGCAGGGCCGCCGTCGCGGACTGCTTCAACTGCTCCGCGGTCGCGGCCCGCAGGGGGGTGTCCGGCAGGTCCGCCAGCGCCTCCCCGCGCCACAGCCACAGCGCCTCCTCCAGCAGCGCGACCGCCTCCCCGTCCGCACCCCGGTCGGCGCGGTCGGCGGCCCGCCCGGCCAGCCCCGCGAACCGCAGCGCGTCCACCTCCTCGGCCGGCCCGCTCAACAGGTAGCCGTGGGCCCGGGTGTGCAGCTCGAACGGGGTGTCGGCGAGCACCTTGCGCAGCGCCGCGACGTGCCCCTGCACCGCCGCCCGGGCGCTGGCCGGCGCCCGCTCGCCCCACAGCAGCTCGCAGAACTGGTCCATGCCGACCACCTGCCCCAGCCGCAGCGCCGACAGTGCCAGCACCGCGCGCCGTTGCGACCCCGCCAGCGTGGCGAGGCCGCCCGCCGCGAGCCGAAGCTCCACCGGCCCGAGCAGCCGAATCCGCACCCGTACCCCCACCTCGTCCCGCCCGATGATCCGACGGCGGCCCCCGGGACGGAGCAGTCGTCCTGCGCGCACCGGCCCGGTTCGTGCCCGGACGCTCGTCGCCGCGCGGGCCGCCAGGGGTACAGAGTCCCAGGAGGGGCCGGATGGTTGCCTGGGGGCGTGTCCGGGCGTCCCGCCCGCCCCGTAGCGCCCCGCGGCCGCCGGTTGCCGCGGCGGTGCCCGGGCCGGATAGCGTGCGGGCATGGACGAGCACTCCGAGAGACACGTGAACGCCCGGTACGAGCGGCTGGCCCAGCGGGTCCGCGACGAACTCGCCGCCGCCGGGCTGCCGGTGACGGCCCCCGGCCTGCACCGCGGCCTCGCCACCGGCGCCGAGGTCCGGGTCAGCACCTGGAACCAGCACTTCGGCGCGGCGGACCCGGAAGTGCTGGTCAGCTGGCACGTCAGCCCCCGGCTGCGCGGCCGGGCCGGGGAGGAGGCGCAGCAGGCCGACGGGGAGACCCCGGCGGTCCGGCAGTCGGGCGAGGCCCAGACCGCGATGGCCACCGCGATGATCGCGATCCTCACGGCGGCCGGCTACACCGCACGCGACCACGGCAACGAGTACGCGCCGTTCGACGTCCAGGTCCTCGCCGGGCCCGAGCGCCGGACCGCACCGGCCTGGGCCGACCGCGAACCGGCCCCGGGCGGGCCGGCCGACGGGCCCGGGAACTGAACCGGGCAGGGCCCGGGAACTGAACCGCTCGGGCCCGCCCCGTCGTCCCTCCCTACGGGGGCGACGGCGCGGCACCGGAGGCCGACGACCCCCGACGGGAAGGGGAGCATGGAGATCGAGCTGCTCGGGCCGATGACGGTCCGGCGGGCGGACGGCACGGTGGTCACCCCCTCGGCCCCGAAGCGGCGCGCGCTGCTGGCGGCGCTGGCCGTCCGGCTGAACCAGCCGGTGGGCGCCGAGGAACTGATCGAACTGGTCTGGGACGGCGCCGCACCGCCCACCGCCCGGGCCGCCCTCCAAGGGCACGTGGCCGCGCTGCGCCGCCGACTGGACGACCCCCGGCTGGTGCTGGGCACCCGCGGCGGCGGGTACGTCCTGGAGGGTGACGCGGACCGGGTGGACCTGGTCCGCTTCGGCGCGCTGCACGACCGGGCCGGGGTGCTGCTGCCCGGCTCCGCCGCCCGGCTCGGCGCCGACGATCCGGCCGTCCCGCTGCTGCGCGCCGCCCTCGACCTGTGGCGCGGCCCGGCGCTCGCCGACTGCGGCTCCGAGCTGCTGCGCACCCGGACCCTCCCGGCCCTCACCGACCTGCGGCTGCGCACCCTGGACCGGCTGGCCCAACGGCTGCTGCTGGCCGGCCGCGGCGGTGAACTGGTGGCCGAACTCGGCGCGGCCGCCGACGCCCACCCGGGCCGCCAGCCGCTGGCGGCCCGGCTGGTCCAGTGCCTGGAGCAGGCCGGCCGCGGCCTGGAGGCCCGGGCCCGGTACGACCACGCGCTGACCCGGCTGTCCGGCCCGCCCGGTCCGGAACTACGCATGGCCGGCGAGCAGTTGGCCCGCCACGCCCCGCCCGACCGGCGCTTCGTCGGCCGCAGCGCCGAACTCGCCGGCCTGCACGAGGCCCTGGCCGTCGCCGCCCGGACCGGCCGTCCGATCCTGGTGACCGGCCCGGCCGGAGCGGGCAAGACCGCTCTCGTCCAGCACTGGGCGGCGCAGCGCTTCCCGGACGGCGTGCTCCGCGCCGACCTGCGCGGCACCCACCCGGACGGGCCGCGCGAACCCGCGGACGTCCTGGCCGGGTTCCTCACCGACCTCGGCGTCGCCCCCGAGGCCGTCCCCGCCGGGCTGGAGGAACGCGCCGCCCGCTACCGCGCCCTGCTCGCCGACCGCCGGATCCTGATCCTGCTGGACGACGCCGCCGACCACCCGCGGCTCGCCCCGCTGCTGCCCGGCCGGCCCGCGACGGTCGGCTCCGTCCTGGGCCCGGTCGCCGTCGTCACCAGCCGCGACCGGCTGCGCGCACTGCTGCTCCACGAGGACGCCCTGGCGCTGCCGCTCGGCCCGCTCAACGCCCAGGACGCCCGCGCGCTGCTCGCCCGCGCCCTCGGCCCGGACCGCCCCGCCACCGCCCCGCGGACCGCCGCCGAACTCGACGAACTCGCCGAACGCTGCGACCGCCTGCCGCTGGCCCTGCGCCTGGCCGCCGCCCGCCTGGCCGCCCGCCCGGACTGGACCCCGGGGGACCTCGCCGCCGAACTCGCCGACGAGCAGACCGGCCTGACCGCCCTGGCCGGCGTCGGCGGCGGGCCCGACCCGAGCGGCATCACCGCCACCCTGGACCGCACCTACCGGACCCTGCCGCCCGCCGCCGCCCGGCTGTTCACCCTGCTGGGACTGCACCCCGGCGCGGTGATCGACACCGCCACCGCCGCCGCGCTCGCCGACCTGCGGCCCGCCGCCGCCCGCACCCTGCTGACCGCGCTCGACGCCGTCCACCTGCTCGCCGAGACCGCACCCGGCCACTACGCCCGCCGCGAGCTGGTCCGCCGCTACGCCGCCGGGCAGGCCGCCGAACTGGACTGCGAGGAACGGTTCGGCGCCCTCGACCGGCTGATCGCCCACTACCTGGAGCTGACCGCCCCGTGGGGCCCGGACGGCAGCGGCGACGGCATCGGTGGCGACATCGGTGGCGCCGCCGGTGGCGACGGAGCCCGGCCGGCGGCCTGGTTCCGCCGGGAGGAGAGCGCGCTGCACGCCGTCGTCCTGTGCGCCGAACAGTACGGGCGCACCGGCGCCGCCTGGCTGCTCGCCCACCGGATCGGCCGGCTGTACGAACTGTCCGGGGACACCGGCGGCGAGGACCGGGCGCACCGGCGGGCCGTCGCCGAGACCGGGCTGCGCGCCGCGAAGGCCGCCCGGGACGACGCGGCGCTCGCCCGGCTGGGCACCGACCTGGCCGTCCTGCACGTCCACCGGGCGGCCCACCGCACCGCCCTGGAACAGCTCGGCGCCGCCGTCGCGGCCGCCGACCGGGCCGGGGACGCGCTGCTGCGCCACCACTGCCGCAGCCGGGTGGCGGCCGCCCTGGCCCGGGCCGGGCAGTACGACCGGGCGGTGCCGCTGCTCACCGAGCTGGTGACCGCCGCCCGGGCCCCGGCCACCGGGCACCTGCTGGTCGGGGCGCTCACCGAACTCGCCGAGGCCCTGGTGCGGGTCGGCGCCCCGGAGCGGGCGCTGGCGCACGCCGACGAGGCGGTCCGGATCGCCACCGACCGTACGGCCCGGGGGCGTTCGGGCCCCGCCCGGCCGGGCGCGGAGCGTTCCGGCACCGGCGAGGGGGTCCGGACCGACCGCGCGGCGGTGCTCGCCACCCACGGCCGGGCCCGCGCCCTGCACGCCCTCGGCCGCCGGGACGCGGCGCTGTCCTCGGCCCGGCTCGCCGTCGCCCTCGGCCGCACCGTCGGCGACCCGGCCGTGGAGGCGCGCTCGCACGGGCTGCTCGCCGACCTGCTGTTCGCGCTCGGCCGCAGCGTCGAGGGGACGGAGGCCCGACGGCAGGAACGGGCGCTGGCCGCGGGGGAGCGCTGAGCGGCGCTCAGGGGGCCGCTGGGGCCCCGGCGGGGTCGAGGAAGTGGTCGGGGGAGTGGTCGGGGGAGTGCACAACTGCCTCCCCTGGCAACGGGGTAGGCGGAACTACAGGCGGTTCCGCTGGGCGGTTCCGCCCGCCGGGCGCCCGTCCCTCCCACATCCCCGCAGGCCGCGGCCGGGTACGCGCGGTCCGTCCCACGGGGCATACTTCTGCCTGAGACGATCTGCCCGGCGTGCGGCCCGGCAGAACTGCGGCGGAACTGCGCGAGCGCGGACCAGCGGACCAGGGGGCGGGGCGGGCAGATGGTGGTTGCGAGCGGAACCGGGGAGTTCGGCCATCTGCTGGCCGGCCACCGGGTGACGGCCGGGCTGACCCAGGAGGACCTGGCGGCCACCGCCGGGGTCAGCCTGCGGGCCCTCGGGGACATGGAGCGCGGCCGCACCCGAGGACCGCAGCGGCGCACCGTGCAGGCGCTGGCCGCCGCCCTGGGCCTGGACGGCCCGCAGACCGCCGCGCTGGAGCGGGCCGCCCAGTCCGGCCGCCCCCGGGGCGTGCGGCAGGTGCCCCCGCAGGGCCCGGCGACCGGCGCCGCGAGCCCGGCGGCCACCGGCCCCGGCGGACCGGCCGCCGACCCTGCCGGACCGTCCGCAGGGCCGCACCGGGCCGCCGGGGCGCCCGGGCCGGGTACGGCCCCGGACCAGGCACCGCCCGGCGGCCCCGGGCCCCGGACCGACCCGCCGGTGCCCGGAGCCCTCGCCCTGCCGCGCGACCTCGCCGACTTCACCGCCCGCGAGCAGGCCCTCGCCGACCTCGCCGCCCTCACCGCGGACCGGCACCCCGCCCACCCCCGGGTGGTGCTGATCAGCGGCCAGCCCGGCCTGGGCAAGACCGCCTTCGCCCTGCACGCCGCCCACGCCCTCGCCCCGGCCTTCCCGGACGGCCAGCTCTCGCTGGACCTCGGCGGCATGGCCGCCACCCCGCTGCCCGCCCGGGAGGCGCTCGGCCAGGTGCTGCGCGCCCTCGGGGTCAAGGACGGCGCGGTGCCCGCCGGGACGGAGGAACGGGCCGGACTGTTCCGCGCCCTGGTGCGCGACCGACGGCTCGTCCTGGTGCTGGACGACGCCGTCGACGAGAGCCAGGTGCGCCCGCTGCTGCCCGGCGCCGGCCCCGCCGTCACCATCGTGACCAGCCGGCACGCGCTGCCCGGCCTGGAGGCCGTGCACCGGCTGCGGCTCGACGTGCTCTCCCCGGTCGAGGCCACCGCCCTGCTGGCCCGGATCGCCGGGCCGGAACGGGTCGAGGCCGCACCGGCCGCCGCCGCGGACCTGGCCCGGCTGTGCGGCTACCTGCCGCTCGCGCTGCGGATCGCCGGGCAGCGGCTGGTGGCCCGGCCGCAGCAGCCGGTGGCCCAACTGACGCGCCAGCTCGCCGCCGAGGAGAACCGCCTGGACCTCCTGGAGACCGGGGACCTGGCGGTCCGTCCGGCCTTCGAGCTGTCCTACCGCAGGCTGCCGGCCGAAGCCCGGCTGGTGCTCCGGCGCTGCGCACTGACCGCCGGGCAGGACTTCACCGCGGCCGTCCTGGCGCACTACGCGGGGCTGTCGGCCGGGCGCACCGAGCTGCTCCTGGAGCAGCTCGTCGACGCCGGCCTGGTGCAGCCCGCCACCCCGGAGCGCTACCGGCTGCACGACCTGGTGCGGCTGTACGCGGGCGAGCGGCTGGCCGCCGACGAGCCGGCCGGGGCCGTCGCCGAGGCCCGTACCGAGGCCGGGCGCCGGCTGCTGCGCGAGGCGGCCGGGCACGGCCTGCGCTTCGACCCGGACGCCTCGGCCGACGCCTCCGCCGGTGGTTCCGCCGACGATCCGGCGCTGCTCCTCACCGAGTCGGCCCGCTGGCTGGAGGAGGAGCACCCGGAGTGGCTGGCCGCGCTCTACCGGGCCCAGCGGGAGGGCCGCCACCGGGAGGTGATCGACACCGCCGAGGCCATGCACTGGTTCTCCGACCGGCTGCTGAGCTGGGACCTCTGGGGCGAGGTGTTCCAGCTGTCGGTGGACGCCGCCCGGGCCTGCGGCGACCGGCGGGCCGAGGCGGTGCACGTGAACTACCTGGCCTGGACGTACACCACCTGTCTGCACCGCTACCAGCGCGGCATCGAACTCGCCGGTGAGGGGCTGGAGTTGGCCCAGGAGCTGGGCGACCACGAGCAGCAGGGCTGGGCGCTCACCTACCTCGGCTCCGGGCTTCGGCAGCTGCAGCGCCACCGGGAGGCGAGCGAGAGCTACCAGCGGGCGGCGGACGCCTTCGCCGAGGTCGACAACCGGGCCGCGATGATCGGACGGCTGGTCACCCTGCGCGGGGCGGCGACCTGTCTGCGCGAGCTGGGCCGGGCCGAGGAGGCGGTGGACGTCCGCCGCCGCGCGCTGGCCGGCGCGCTGGAGCTGGTGGAGCGCTGGTCCTCGCCGCTCATGCACCTGCTGGCGGCCATGACGGCGCACGAACTCGGCCAGGACCGGGCGGCGTTGAGGTGCTGGCCGGCCGCCGAGAAGGCCTACCGGCAGGCCCTGGTGCACTACGAGGCGGTCGGGCGCCCGGACAGCATGACCAAGGCGCTGACCGAGCTGGGCACCGCGCTGATCGAACAGGGGCGGGCGGACGAGGCCCGCGAGATCCTCACCGATGCGCTCACCGACCTGAGCACGGACGGCCGCCCGGGCCGGGCCGTCCCGCTGTAGCGACGGTCCGGCCCGGGCGGCGGATCACTGTCGGACCAGCACCGGGTCCGGGGTCAGATCCGGGTGTCCTCGACCACCGGCAGCAGCCCCTGGTCGTGCTGGACGGTCCGCTGGTTCTGCTGGGCCGGGGCGTTGTTGGTGCGCGGCGCCACCTTCACCGGCTTCTTCCCGCAGAACGCCGGCTCCAGCGCGTTCATCAGGCCCTGGGTGACCGAGCCGTTGTTGGAGGCGTTGGCGAAGACCACCACCGAGCGCTTCCCGTCCGGGGTGGCGAAGGACTGGGTCTGGAAGCCCTGGACGATGCCGCCGTGGCCGTACACGTCGCCGCAGGTCAGCGAGATGCGGCGCAGGCCCAGCCCGTAGGAGATCTTGGCGGTCGGGGTGGGGATCGCGGCCTCCATCTGGCGCAGCGAGTCGTCGGAGACGAGCCCGCCGTTGTCGCCGGCCATCAGCGCGCCGAGGAAGCGGTCGAGGTCCGAGGCGGTGGAGATGACGGCGCCGGCGGCCCAGACCCAGGAGCCGTTCTGCTCGGTGGAGTCCAGCAGCGGCTTGGTGCGGTCGTCGTTGGTGAGGTAGCCGGTGACGTGGGCGCCCTCGATCCGCTGGTCCGGGACGACGAAGGAGGTCTGGGTCAGGCCGAGCGGCTCGATGATCCGCTCGCGCAGCACGTCGGCGTAGGGGCGGCCGGTGAGGTTCTCGACGGCCATGCCCATCAGCACGAAGTCGGTGTTGGAGTAGGAGTAGCGGCTGCCCGGGGTGTACTGCTGCCCGTGCTTGACGGACATGGCGACCATCTGGGCGGGGGTGTAGACCGTGCTGCGGATCCGGGCCTCGAAGGCGGCGGTGGTCTCCTCGCCGGCCTGCTCCAGCAGGTCGTTGGTGTGGTCGTAGATGCCGGCCCGGTGCTCCATCACCTGGCGGCCGGTCATCGCCCAGCCGTCCGGGAGGGTGCCGGCCGGCAGGTAGTCGCGCAGCGGCTTGTCGAGGTCGATCCGGCCCTCCTGCGCCAGCTGCATCACGAGAACGGCCGTGAACATCTTGCTGTTGCTGCCGACCCGGAACCTCCACGCGGAGTTCATCGGGGTCCCGTCCAGATCGGCCTTGCCGACGGTCAGGGAGCGGGTCCGGTCGTCGTCGCCGTGGTCGCTGATCACGGCGAAGGCGCCGGGGGCGCCGGCGGCGGTGGTGGCTTGAAGCGCGCTCTGCACCCCCGCGGTGTCGGGGGCGGGCAGGGCCGGGCCGTCCTGGCCGGCGGCCAGGGCGGGTACGGCTCCGGTGGCCGCCAGGACGGCAGCGGCGGCGGCCACCGCGAGCGGACGCAGCAGACGGGTCTTCGCCATGTTCCTCGGCTCTCTCGTGCGCTGACGCGGTGTCGGATCGCGTCGGGTCGATGATCACTATCACCGGTCCGGACGGTCCGTGGCAATGTGAACCTTCGTGCCCGCTTCGTCCGTTGGCGGGCCGTTTTGCCGGGGCACGGTCCGTTCTCCGGCCCGGGGGCAAGGTTTTACCTCCCGTCATCTACCCGCGTTGACCACCGTGACCGCATGCTGTTCGGGCTGCTCCGTTCGGCGTGTCCACGTCGGCCGCGCCGGCCTGGTCGTCCACGCGGGCCGCGTCGGCCAGGTGGACCACGCCACCTGACGCGTCCGCTCCCCGGCGCCTCCGCGCGCCGACCTCCCCCTCACCGACCATGGAGTCCCCATGCCCCTGGCCACCTTCGCGCGCCGTGCCGGCGCCCTGCTGCTCGTCGGTGCCGGCCTGATATCCGCCTCCGGCGCCGCCCACGCCGACGCCGTCGCCGGCGGCTACTCGACGATCGTCTTCCCGGACCAGGACCACAGCGCGGTCTACGGCCTGATCAACGCGGCCACCAAGTCCGTCGACGTGACGATGTACGAGCTGCGCGACACCACGGCCGTGAACGCCCTGATCGCCCGGCAGCGCGCCGGCGTGCGGGTCCGGGTGATCCTGGACGGGAAGCACAGCTCGGTCAACGGCGCCGCCTACTCCGCGCTCAAGGCGGCCGGCGTCGGCGTGACGTACTCCTCCTCGGCGTTCGTCTACACCCACCAGAAGACCGTCACCGTGGACGGCGCCAAGTCGCTGATCCTGACCGGGAACCTGGACGCCACCTACTACTCCAGCAGCCGCGACTACGGGGTCGTCGACACCGACGCCAACGACGTCGCCGCGATCGAGCAGGTCTTCGCCGCCGACTACGCCAAGACCTCGATCACCCCCTCGGACGGCGACAACCTGGTCTGGTCGCCCACCGACTCGCAGGACCGCCTGCTGGCGCTGATCAACGGCGCCCAGACCTCGCTGGACGTCCAGGAGCTGGAGTTCGGCGACCCGGCCCTGGTCGACGCCGTCACCGCCGCCGCCAACCGCGGCGTCACCGTCCGCGTCGTCGGGATGAGCCCGGACACCTACGGCTCCTCCTTCGACGAGGTCACCGCGGCCGGCGCCAAGGTGGTCACCTACTCCTCCACCACCGGCCTGTACATCCACGCCAAGGCCATCGTCGCCGACTACGGCACGCCCACCGCCAAGGTGTTCGCCGGCTCGGAGAACTTCTCCGACAACTCGCTGAACAACAACCGCGAGCTGGGCCTGATCGTCTCCGACTCCGGGGTGCTCAGCACGATCGAGTCGACCTTCGCCACCGACTTCGCCAACGGCACGCCCTACTAGGCCGTTTCCGGCCCGGGGCGTGTCGGACACGCCCCGGGCCGGCTCGGTCGGCACTCCGGGTAGCTCAGCCACCTCCCGTCCGGGCGGCCCCGTCGGGGCCGCCCTCCACCCGAGGAAACGTCATGACCTCGTCCGCGAAGCCCCTGAACGACGCCCCCCGTCCGCGCTCCCGCTCCCGCCGCACCGCGACCGCGATCGGCTCGGCCGTCGCACTGGTCGCCGCCTCGGCCGGGCTGTGGGCCGCCACCGCCAGCACCGCGCAGGCCGCCGGGCTGCCCACGCCCGACCACATCGTGGTCGTGGTGATGGAGAACCACGCCTACAGCCAGGTCATCGGCAGCAGCAGCGCCCCCTACCTCAACAACACCCTCAAGGCGGGCGGCGCCAACCTCACCCAGTCCTTCGCCATCACCCACCCCAGCGAGCCGAACTACTACGCGCTGTTCTCCGGCTCCACCCAGGGCCGGGTCGACGACAGCTGCGTGACGGTCGGCGGCTTCCAGGCCCCGAACCTGGCCTCCGAGGTGCTCGCCGCCGGGAAGACCTGGGCGAGCTACAACGAGACCCTGCCCAGCCAGGGCAGCACGGTGTGCAGCAGCGGCAAGTACGCGCAGAAGCACAACCCCTGGTTCGGCTTCGGCAACGTCCCGCTCAGCAGCGCCAAGACCTTCGCCCAGTTCCCGACCGACTACACGACGCTGCCCAACGTGTCGTTCGTGATCCCGAACCTGTGCAGCGACATGCACGACTGCTCGGTCGGCACCGGCGACACCTGGATCAAGAACAACCTCGGCGCGTACGCCGCCTGGGCGCAGAGCCACAACAGCCTGCTCGTCGTCACCTTCGACGAGGACAACAGCCTGTCCGGCAACCGGATCCCGACCCTGGTCTACGGCGCCCACGTGACGCCGGGCAGCAGCAGCTCCACCACCTACAACCACTACAACGTGCTGCGCACCTTGGAGGACCTCTCCGGGGCGAGCGGCCACGCGGGCAACGCGGCCGGGGTGACGGACGTCACCGGCATCTGGAACTGACCCCGCGCGCCCGAGGCGCACCCCGGACCGGCGACCGCCCCGCGGTCGCCGGTTCCGCCGCTCCCGCCGCCGGTGGCGGGGCCGGGCGTCCGGCTGGTATCGATAGGGGCGTGCGATTCGAACAGGTGCCGATGCCGGACCAGGTGGGGGAGCGACCCCGGGACGCCCGCGGGTACCCGGTGCCGGCGATCACGCCGTGGCAGGACGGGCAGCCCCAGTTCGCGCTGACCGACCACGGGCGCAGCGCCGACTGCGCGCTGGAGCGCCGCTGTTCGGTGTGCGGCGCCGTCATGCCGCGCGGTCCGGTCTGGCGGGTGGTCGGTCCGGCGGAGAGCGCCGCGATGGCGGAGGCGCTCGGGGCCGGGCGCCCGTACCGCAACCTGGCGCCGACCATGGAGGGCCCGGGGCACCGCGCCTGCATGCTGTACGCGTCGATGGTGTGCCCGTACCTGGCCCGGCCCAACGCCCGTCGGCGGGTGAGTGCCGAGGGCGCGGGGGAGGGGCTGACCGCCGCCGCCGTGCGCGGTGCGGCGCGCGGCGGGACGGGGGCGGTGGTCGGGTTCGGCGACTACGAGTACGCGGTCACCGAGGAGCGGGTGCTGTTCCGCTTCCTCGACCTGGTCGAGTTCCTGCCGCACGAGTCGGCCGACGAGCACCTCGCGGAGCTGCGCGCCGAGTTGGCGCGCCCGGCCGGGGGGACCGGGACGACCGGGGCTCAGGGCCGGTAGACCGGCAGGCCCTTGAGGGTGGAGACCTGGGCCGGGGCCGCCGAGCCGTCGGCCGGCACGGTGCTGATGCCGTCCGGGGTGCGGGCCGCGACGGTCCTGCCGTCGGGGGACCAGGCGGGCTCGGTGTAGTCCGTGGTGGCCGAGGGGGTGAGGTCCTTCTCGGCCGTCCGGTCGTGCTCGGTGGAGCGGGTGAACAGGTGGTCGTGGCCGTTCACCGAGCGGACGAAGACGATGCTGCGGGCGTCCGGGGACAGCGCGGGCTGGGAGCCCTTGCCGATGTCCCGGGTGGCCGGGCGGATGTAGTCGTCGTAGATGTACACCTCGCCGGCCGGGGTGTTGGCGTACGCGATGTCGGCCTGCTGCCCGCCCGCGTTGGCCCAGGTGTTGCCGGTCTGCGGCGGCTGCGGGGCGCCGGCCGCGTCGCCGCCCTCGGAGTTGTGCGGGGCGAGCTCCTCGACGGCGCCGCCCTTGGCGGGCACCTTCTCCAGCCGCAGCACGCCGCCCTTGTCGGCGGTGAACACGATGTTGTTGTAGCGGTCGGTCTCGTCGGGCACCGCGCCGCCGCTCGGCCCCTTGTCGGCGTGCTGCCAGGTCGGGTGGGACCAGGTCTCGCCGCCGGGGGCCTTGGCGAGGGTTGTCCTTCCGCTGCCGTCCGGGGCGGCGGTCAGCAGGTTGCCGTCGCCGTCGACGAAGACGACCTTCTTGCCGTCGGGGGACCACGCGAGGTCGCGCACCACCGTGCCGAAGTCGACGGTGGTGCCGTTCATCGCGACCGTCCGGGTGCCCGTGCTGATGGTCAGGTGGTTGGCCGCGGAGGTGCCGTTGACCTCCTTGCCGCCCAGTGCCGGGCTGCCGGAGTGCGATCCGCCGCCCGGCGCCGCCGTGACCGGGGCGCCGGTGGCGGCGGTCGAGCCGGAGTCGCCGTTCTCGGGGCCGCAGGCGGAGAGCAGGACCGCGCCCGCGGTCGTCATCAGGGCGATGGCGGCGGCGGTGCCGAATCTGTTGCGCACGGACATCTCTTGGTCCCCCTCGGTGGTGCCTGTCGCTTCCGACAAGGAGGTTCCCAGTCCGAGGTCCGCGGCCGGTGCGGGCTCCGTCACAGCCTTGGAACAGTGCGGACGAAGCCGTCCGACGCCACGTCAACCGCCGCTGCCCACCCGGTCGGGAGCGCTCAGAGGCCCAGCTCGGTGAGGCCCGGGTGGTCGTCCGGCCGGGGGCCGGCCGGCCAGTGCAGGAGCCGCTCCCCGGGGGCGATCGGCAGGTCGTTGATGCAGGCGAGCCGGCGGGCCATCAGGCCGTTCGCGTCGAACTCCCAGTTCTCGTTGCCGTACGAGCGGTACCACTGCCCGGCGTCGTCGTGCCACTCGTAGGCGAAGCGGACGGCGATCCGGTCGCCGTCGTGCGCCCACAGCTCCTTGACCAGGCGGTAGTCGAGTTCGCGCTGCCACTTGCGGGTGAGGAAGGCGGCGATCTGCTCGCGGCCGGTGAGGAACTCGGCCCGGTTCCGCCAGCGGCTGTCGGGTGTGTAGGCGAGGGCCACGCGCTGCGGGTCGCGGGTGTTCCAGGCGTCCTCGGCGGCGCGGACCTTGCGGTGGGCGGACTCCTCGGTGAAGGGGGGAACGGGAGGGCGCTGTTCGGTCACGGGATTCTCCTCGGGAACGGGCATTCCGCCGGTGAGAACGATCGTTCTCAGGTCAGTCGCTACCCTAGGAGAATCATCGTTCTCGCGCAAAGGTCACGGCAGATGGAACAGGTGGACCCGCGGACCCGGATCCTCGACGCGGCCGAGGAGCTGTTCTACGGGCGGGGCGTCCAGGCGGTCGGGATGGATGCCGTCCGGGCCGCCTCCGGGCTGACCATGCGCCGCGTCTACCAGCTCTACCCGTCCAAGGACGAGCTGGTCGAGGCCTACCTGCGGCGGCGCGACGCGCGGTGGCGGGCGAGCCTGGCCGTCCACGTCTCCCGGGCCGGCGGCACGCCCCGGGACCAGGTGCTCGCGGTCTTCGACTGGCTCGGCCGGTGGTTCGCCGAGCCCGGGTTCCGCGGCTGCGCCTTCGTGAACTCCTTCGGCGAGCTGGGCGCCACCAGCCCCGCCGTCGCGGCCGCCGCCCGGCACCACAAGGCGGAGTTCGCCGGCTACCTGGCCGGCCTGGTCGACGCCGTCGGCGCCCCGCCCGCCACCGCGGCCCAGCTCGCCCTGCTGGCCGAGGGCGCGATCACCGTGGCCGCCGTGCACGGGGACCCGGAGGCCGCCGCCGAGGCCCGGGCGGCCGCCGCCCTCCTGCTGGACGCCGCGGTACGCGCACGGAACTGAACGCGGTGGCCGCCCTGGGGCCGGGGTCCGGGCCCACACTCCCGGACCCCGGACCCCGGAGCCCGGACCCCGGGTCGGTGGGTGGGGGCGGCTCAGCCGATGGTGTAGCCGGAGCCGTAGGCGGTGATGGTGAACGGGCCGTCCAGGTCGTAGTTGCCGGTGGCGGCGATCCGCCGCAGGCACTCGACCCGGTCGACGGACTTGCGCCATTCCTCGGCGGTCGAGGAGTTGGCCGGGTTGTTCAGGTCGTCGATCCGGACGTCGAAGAAGGCGTCCAGCCAGGCGCGCTCGCCGGCGGCCGAGGGCGCACCGGCCTTGGCCGTGGTCCGGCCGATCAGCGCGGGCAGGGCGTCGTACTCACCGCCGTTGCCGTGCTGGATCGAGGCGTCGTAGAGCTCGGCGCGGGCCAGCGCGGTGGTGAGGCCGAGCCGGTCGGCCTGGTCCATGGCCGGGGTGAAGTAGCGCTGGTCGACCTGGTCGTCCTGGACCTGCCGGAAGGCCGGGTCCTGGGCGGCCTGCTGCCAGGCGGCGATGTAGTCGGCCTCGGGCAGGCCGCCGGTGTCGCCGCTGCCGGCGGCGGCCAGGCGCTCCAGTTCGGGGATGAAGCGGGCGAGCGGGTTGTCGGGGGCGACGGCGGTGTAGGCGCGGACCACCTTGAGGGCGTCGCCGTCGTTGGTGGTGAACCCGGCCCGGCCCGCGGTGACGCCGCGACCGTCGTTGATGTTCTCCGCGTAGCCGTACTGGATGGTGGTGGTGCTGTTCTCGAAGACGCTGACCAGCTGGTCGGCGCGGCGGCGCTGGTCGGGGGTGAGCCCGCCGGCGGTCACCCGGGGGGTGGTGCCCGCCTGCCGGGCGGCGGCCGCCGGGGTGGCGGGCTGCTCCGGTGCGGCCTGGGCCGGGTCCACGGCCCAGGCGCCGCAGGCGGCGGTGGACAGGAGGAAGGCGGCGAGCGCCGTCCCGGTGGTCACGGCCCGGGTGGTGTTCCTGGTGCTCCTGCGGGAGGTGCTGCGGTCCATGGGGAAGTCGTCCTCTCGGTGGGGGGAAGAGGTCGTGCTCGTTGCTCGGATCCGGCGATTCGTTGTTAGGAAACCTTCCTAACGATGGGCATTGAACCACCAGCCGGTGCCCACGCCAAGCCGTCGGGCGGGGTGGAATGCGGTGCGGGTACGCCCCTTGCGCCCCACACGTCCCTCGTTTATCGCCCGTTGATCGCCGCCGCCTAGCGTCGGGGGCATGGACGACAGGACGGCCGAGCGGCCGAGGGTGGCGCCCGAGGGGCGGATGACCGAGCAGGACGCCGAGCGGTTCCGGCAGTTGCTGGCCGGGTTGGAGAACTCGCTGGCGGCGGACCGGGAGGTGGCGGGGCGTGAGGCCTGAGGCCGCCGAGCCGCGCGGCCCGGTGGCGGTGCTGCCGCTCTGGCGGCGCGCGGAGGAGTACCGGGACGCGAACCGGCCCGGGGTGCTGCGGGGGCACCCCGGGCCGGTGGCGTCGGATCAGCCGGAACCGGAACCGGAACCGGCACCGGCACTGGCACTGGAGGCGAAGGCGGAGGCGGAGGAGGTGCCGGTGCCGGAGGCGAACTGAGCGACCGTCAGCAGTCGCACCCGCAGTCGCAGCCGTCGCAGCCGCAGGAATCGCAGCAGTCGCACCCGCACTTGCCGCACTCGCAGCAGCTGGGGTCGCAGCAGTCGCAGGCGTCGCAGCAGTCGTGCCGCTCGCAGAAGCCCTTGCGGCGCTCCCGGCTGAACGGGTCGTCGTGCTCGCAGCAGAGCAGCTGGCAGGAGCAGGCCATCAGGGCCCACACCGCGCACCCGGCGAGCAGGTTGCGCGGGTGCGGCGGCTTCCCGCCGATCGGCGGGCCGAAGCCCGGGCCCTGGGGCACCCACGGGGGAACGGGCGCCTGCCCGGGCGGCGTCCGACGCGGCGGCGCGTCCTGCGGGTGTTCGGCGCCGGTGCGCTCGGCGGTGGCGTGCTCGGTGCCGGCGTGTCCGGCGCCGGCCGGCCCGCGTCGGCAGTTCGCCGCGTGCCCGGCCCGGCCGAAGACCCGGTCCACCGCGGTCTCCGTCTCGTGGGCGAGCAGGACGTGCACCAGGGCCCGGTCGGTGAGCTCGACCTCCCGCAGTGCGAGCCGGATGCCGTGCACGGCGTCCCGGCAGAGCCGTTCGGCCTCGGCGCGGTCGGTGCCGGTGGCGGTCAGCGGGTTCCAGGCGCCCGAGGCGGCGTCGGCCGCCTGGTCCTCGGCGGCGTCCAGCAGGTGGGCGAGCCGCCCGAACAGCCGCCCGGCCTCGGCGAGCGGGGCGGCGTTGCCGGGCCGCCCGGCGATCACGGCGGTGTGCGCGAAGGCGGCCGAGGTGGCGGTCTCGGTGGGTTCGGTGACCAGCAGCACGGAGCCGCCGGGCCGCAGCGAGCGCTCCAACTCGCCCTGCCGGGAGGCGGCGTCGAGCAGCACGGCGGTGTCGAAGCCGATCGTGGAGGCGCTGCCCGCGCTCTGCCGGTCCCAGCGCCTGGTCACCGCGCGGGCCCCGGCGGCGACCGGGCGGCGGGCGAACACGCCGTCCCGGTCCTCGACGTGGTCGCGGATCTTCACCGAGGCGAGCGTGAGCGAGACGGCGGCCGCCAGCCGGGCGCCCTCGCCCTTGGCGACGGAGGCCGTGCGCATGCCGCGCAGAGGGCAGGGCCCGGCGGTGCGGCGCCAGTTGGTGTCGGTCGGGGCGGCCTGGGCCTCGACCAGGACGGAGATGATCAGGCCGTCGTAGTTGGTGGCGGTCCGGGCGAGCTGCCCGTGGTCGTCCCGCAGGGCGAGGCAGAGCCCGCACAGGTGCGCCATCCAGGAGGTGCGGAGGCCTTCGGACAGTCGGTGGCTGCACGGTCTGATGATGCCGAACACGATCGTTGCTCCCCCTCGCCGGTGGGCCGCGGAAGGGCCCCTCGGGCCGCTGACCGGCCCCTTTGTCGGCGGACATCATATGATCACCGGCTCGACATCGGCCGACGGGCGACCGAACCGAGGCCGCCCCGAGACCGAGCCGCCGTCAGACCTCCACAGTTCCCGGAGAACTCCCGGGAAGCTGATCCCGTATCCGGGATAGCATCACGGATATGGGAATCGACACCGCCGCCGACGAACGGCTGGCACAACGGCTCGCCGAGTTGCGGGTCGAACGCGGCTGGACGCTGGAGGAGTTGGCGCAACTGGCCGACGTCAGCCGGTCCACCCTCTCCCGGGTGGAGCGGGCCGAGGTCAGCCCGACCGCCGCCCTGCTCGGGCGACTGTGCACCGTGTACGGGCGGACCATGTCCCGGCTGCTCGCCGAGGTGGAGTCCGGCCCCGCCCGGCTGGTCCGGGCCGGGGAACAGCAGCTCTGGCGCGACGAGGCCACCGGCTTCGTCCGCCGCTCGGTCTCCCCGCCGCACGGCTCGCTGCACGCCGAGATCATCGAGGGCCGGCTCCCGGCCGGTGCCGACATCGCCTACGACCGCCCCTGCCTGCCCGGACTGGAACACCACCTCTGGCTGTTCGAGGGGCGGTTGGAGCTCACCCTGGACGGCGAGGCCGAACTGCTCGGCCCCGGCGACTGCCTGCGCTACGGCTCCGGCAGCATGCGCTTCCGCAGCCTCGGCCCCGGCGAGGCCCGCTACGCCCTGGTGGTGGTCGAGTCATGAGCACCACCACCGGCCCGATACCGGAGCGGGCGGGCAAGCTGCGCTTCGACGCCGCGGGGCGCCGCGTCCTGCTGGTCTGCGTCGCGGGCGGCTTCACCACCCTGATCGACCAGTCCGTCCTGAACACCTCCATCCCCGCCCTGCGCGAGGCCCTGCACGCCCAGCCCGCCCACCTGCAGTGGATCGTCGCCGGGTTCTCGCTCGCCTTCGGCCTCGCGCTGATCCCCGGCGGACGCCTCGGGGACGTCAAGGGCCGCAAGTGGTTCTTCGTCACCGGCCTGGCCCTGTTCACCGCGGTCAGCCTGGTCTCCGCGACCGCCACCGCCCCGGAGGTGCTGATCGCCGCCCGACTGCTCCAGGGCGTCGGCGCCGGACTGGTCAACTCCCAGATGATCGGTACCCTCCAGGACGTCTTCGACGGCCAACTGCGCGCCCGTGCCCTCGGGATGTACGCCGTCACCGGCAGCCTGGCCTTCGCCCTCGGCCCGCCGGTCGGCGGCCTGGTCCTGGCGGCGGCCGGCCCCGAACTCGGCTGGCGGCTGACCTTCCTGCTCAACGTCCCGTTCGGCCTGGCGACCCTGCTGCTGGCCGTCCGGCACCTGCCCGCGCCCCGCCCGGCGACCCGGCACGCCGACCTCGACCTGCTCGGCCTGCTGCTGGTCGGCGCGCTCACCCTCGTCCTGATGCTGCCCTTCGTCCAACCGCCCGGCTGGGCCGGCTGGCTGGCCTTCGGGGCCGGCGCCCTGGCCCTGCTCGGCGCACTGGTCGGCTGGCAGCGCCGCTACGCCCGGACCGGCGGGAACCCGCTGATCCACCCCGCCCTCAGCCGCTCCGCCCCGTACGCGCTCGGCACGGCCA
The DNA here is from genome assembly GCF_042896295.1 of Kitasatospora sp. NPDC001309. Taxonomy (NCBI): domain Bacteria; kingdom Bacillati; phylum Actinomycetota; class Actinomycetes; order Kitasatosporales; family Streptomycetaceae; genus Kitasatospora; species Kitasatospora sp. NPDC001309. The sequence continues at coordinate 22,152 of NZ_JBIAXC010000078.1, forward strand.
CCGCGATGGCCCAGTTCGGCTCCTCGCTGGCCGCCTCGCTGGTGCTCACGATGTTCCTCCAGGACGGCCTGGGGCTGTCCCCGATGGGCGCCGCCCTGGTCTCGCTGCCCTCCGCGCTGGCCATGGCGACCGCCTCCGCGCTCGCCTGGCGGGTGGTGCAGCGGCTCGGCCGGCGCACCGTCACCCTCGGGATGACCGGCTCCGCGCTCGCCATGCTGCTCAGCGGCGCCGTCGCGCACTGGGCCCCGGCCGCCGTGCTGCCCTGGCTGCTCGCTCTGCTCCAACTGCTCAGCGGCGCCTCGGTCGGCCTGATGGGCTCCACCAACCAGGCCTACGTGCTGCGCCACGCGCCCGCCGAGGCGGCCGGGGTCAGCGGGGCGATCCTGCAGATGGCGCAGCGGATCGCGGCGGCCGTCGCGGTCTCCGCACTGTCCGGGGTCTACCTGCGCGAGACGGCCGGGGGTGGCGGCCACCGCTCCGCCTACCTGGCGGCGAGCCTGGTCTGCGCGGCGGTGGCCGGACTCGCCGTGCTGGCCTCCGTGTTCGCCGGCCGGGCGACCGAGCCGGAACGCACCCCCGAGGACGCCACTGCGGTGCGCCGAGGGCGAACGGCCGTCCGGTAGCAGCCGGTCGGCGCATACGGTGGGGTCCATGACGACAGTACGAACGGTGGAACTGCCCGGCGTCACGCTCGCCTACCGGGAGAGCGGACGCCCCGACGGCCCGCCGCTGGTGCTGCTGCACGCCCTCGGCGAGCGCGCCGCCGACTGGGACACGGTGCTCCCCGACCTCGCCCCCGACCACCACGTGTACGCGCTCGACCTGCGCGGCCACGGCGACAGCGGCCGCACCGACCGCTACGGCCTGGCCGAACTGCGCGAGGACGTGCTCGCCTTCCTCGACGCGCTCGGCCTGGACCGGGTCGACCTGGTCGGCCACTCGATGGGCGGCGTGGTCGCCTACCTGCTCGCCCAGGCCGCGCCCGAGCGGATCGGCCGGCTCGTCCTGGAGGACATCGCCGCCCTGTACCCGCGCCCGTCGAGCGTGCCGCCCGAGGGCGCGGACGAACCGGCGCACTTCGACTGGGCGATGGTCCGGGCGATCAAGGCACAGATCGACACCCCCGACCCGGCCTGGCGGGAGGGACTGGCCCGGATCACCGCCCGCACCCTGGTCGTCGCCGGCGGCCCCACCAGCCACATCCCGCAGGAGCGGGTCGCCGAACTCGCCCGGCTCGTCCCGGACTGCCGCCTGGTCACCATCGAGGCCGGGCACCTGGTGCACCGCACCCGGCCCGCCGAGTACGTCGCCGCCGTGGCGCCGTTCCTGGCGCGTTGAGCGACCCCTCCCGTCGGGTCAGCCTCAGCCGAAGACGATCGCGGCCCCGCTGTCCAGGCTGGCGCGGCAGGCCCGGTACAGCTGGTGCCAGGTGAAGACCTCCGGCTCGAAGGGGTCGTCCGCGGGCAGATCGGTCAACCGGGCGGACTCCGCCGGGTCGAGCGAGCCGTCGGCCGCCAGTCGGACGCCGATGGCGGCGGCGAACCCCTGGAGTTCGGCGAGCAGGGCGGCGCTGGAGCCCACCATGGCGCCCCCGGGCACACCGGACTCCTCGGGCAGGAACAGCGGGTCCTCGTCCTCGAACTCCGCCGGTACGTAGTAGCCCTCGCAGTCGGAGTGGCAGAGCAGGTGCGAGTCCAACACGACCGTCTCGTCGTCGACCTGCTCCAGCTCCTCCTCGTACTGCTCCCGGCTCACCCCGCGCGCCCCGGTGACCGGCTCGCCCAGCCGGTGGAGCACGTACACCCGGCGCAGCCCGGACAGGTAGCTGTACGGGAAGCCCGCCGAGAAGACCGCGCCGCCACCCCCCGGCGCGGCCGGCTCCCGCCAGGCCACCCCCGCGGCCTCCAGCGCCCGGTGCAGCACCTCGGCGTCGTCCCGCATCTCCGGGGAACCGAGCGTCCCCACACTGATCGACAGTCCCATGGCCGGCAATCTAGTACCGCCCTACGACAACGGAGGTCAGACCCCCTGCTCGGCCGGCAGCCGCCCGCTGCGCACCGCCGCCAGCAGCTCGGCGTGGTCGGCCTCGGTGCGGTCCGCGTAGGCGACGGCGAAGGCGGCGACCGCCTCGTCCAGTGCCTCGTTCTTGCCGCAGTACCCGGCGAGCAGGCCCGGGTCGGCGGTGTGGGCGTGCGCCCGGGCGAGCAGCGCGCCGGTGATCCGGGCGTAGTCGTCCAGCTGGCCCGGCAGCAGCGCGGCCGGGTCGACGCTGCCCTTGCGGTTGCGGAACTGCCGCACCTGGTAGGGGAGTCCGTCCACGGTCGTCCACCCGAGCAGGGTGTCGCTGACCACCTGCATGTGCTTCTGGCCGCGCACCACGCGCCGCCCCTCGTGCTCCTGCGGCCGCGGGCCCTGCCCGCTGTCCAGGTACGGCAGCAGGACGGACGGCCGGGCCTCCTTCACCTGGAGCACCAGCGGCTGGTCCCGGTGGTCGGTGAGCAGCACGACGTACGAGCGGGTGCCGACGCTGCCGGTGCCGACCACCCGGAAGGCCACGTCCTGCACCCGGTACCGGGACAGCAGGGTGCGCACCTCGGCGGGCACCGTCGCCACGTACGGGCCCAGCGCCCCGGCCACCGCCCGGGCGGTCGCGTCGGTGACCTCGGTGAGCACCGGCGGGGCGGCCGTGAAGCGCCAACCGCCGTCCGCGGTCCGGGTGGTGCTGCGGGCGGCGAACCGGGCGCTGGTGTTGCCGAGGGCCTTCGTGCCGACCTTGCGCAGCACCTCGGCGAGGTCGTGCGCCTCGGTGAAGGACACCAACTGCTCGTCCGCCACGGCGTTCCAGGCGTCCAGGGCGGGCAGCTTGGCGAGGGTGCGCACGGTGCGCCGGTAGGAGCCGGCCGCGTGCGCGGCGGCGGCCCGGGCGGTGCTCTCGCTCGCCCCGGTCTCCCGCCCGGCCAGCACCAGGCTGGTGGCCAGCCGCTTGAGGTCCCACTCCCAGGGGCCGGGCACGGTCTCGTCGAAGTCGTTGATGTCCATCACGAGTTGGCCGCGCGCGTCGCCGTACAGGCCGAAGTTCGCCGCGTGGGCGTCCCCGCACAGCTGCGCGGTGACGCCGGTCACCGGCGTGCCCGCCAGGTCGGCGGCCATCAGCCCGGCCGACCCGCGCAGGAAGGCGAACGGGGTGGCGGCCATCCGGCCCACCCGGATCGGCACCAGCCCGGGGATCCGGCCCGCGTTGGAGGCCTCGATCGCCGCCACGGCGGTGGGCCGGTCGGGCGCGGGCGCGAACTCCGCGTGCCGCTCCCGGGGGACGCGTTCCCGCAGGGCCTTGCCCTGCTCGCGGGCCCGCTGCGCCCGGCCGTCCGGGCCGGTCGCGAATCCGGGGACGCCGAACTGCCGCCGTGCCGTGCTGCTTCCGTTGTCCGCCACTGTCCCCGCCCCGCCCGCCTTGCTCGAACTCCCGCCCGTGACCTGCACGGATGGCTTGCCAGGGGGAGTGACGTCCGGGGCGGCGCGGTGGTTCCCGGGGCCGGTGGGCCCGGTGGGGCCCGCCGGGCCCCACGGTAGGGCCGGGCCCTACCGTGGGGCGGATGACAGAGCTTCGGAACGGCCTGACGGTACGACTGCCCGCCGTCGCGGCCGCGCTGGTGACGGTGGCGGCGGGCCTGGGCGTGCGCGCCGTGCTGACCGGGGAGGTGGCCAAGTACGCGGGCGACGCGCTCTACACCGTGCTGGTGTACGCCCTGGTGGTGCTGGTCGTGCCCCGGGTGCGCCCGGTGCGGGCCGCCCTGGTGGCGGCCGCGGTGAGCTGGGCGGTGGAGCTGTTCCAGGCCACCGGCCTGCCGGACGCCTGGGGGCGGCACAGCGGGCTGGTGCACCTGGTGCTCGGGTCGACCTTCAACCCGCCGGACCTGTGCTGGTACCTGGTCGGGGGGGGGGGCCCCCCCCCCCGGCGCCCCCCGGGGGGGGCCGGGGGGGCCCCCCCCCCGGGGGGGGGGCGGCGGCCGGCCCCCCCCCGCCCCCCCCGGGGCGGGGGCCCCCCGGGGGGGGGGCCCGGCGGGGCCCGG
>NZ_JBIAXC010000079.1:0-25376 GCF_042896295.1 Kitasatospora sp. NPDC001309
GCTGGGGGCCCCCCCGGTCTCCCGGCGCCACGGCGCGGGGGGGGGGGGGCTGGGGGCCCCCGCCCCGCCCCGGCTCTCGTCGTCTGTCCTCGACGTCCCGACGGGCCCTGCGGCTCAGAAACCGCCGGTCTGCTCGTCCCGGCGGCGCTGCCAGCGCTGCTCCACCCGGTCCATCATCCCGGCCTTGCGGCGCGGGGCCGCGGCCTGCCGGGGGCCGGAGCCCTGGCCCGCGGGCGCCCGGCGCCAGCCGGTCACCGCGAACACCGCACACCCGAGCATCACCAGGAAACCGACGACGCTGACCCAGATCTGGTCCGGAACGACCATGCCGCCCATCAGCAGACCGATCCCCACCACGAAGCCGGCGACGGCCAGGTAGACCCGCCGACGGGTAAAGGTGCGCAGCCCGGTTCCCTCAAGCGCTGACGCGAATTTGGGATCTTCGGCATACAGCGCTCGCTCCATCTGGTCGAGCAGTCGCTGCTCGTGCTCCGAGAGCGGCACGGAGTCCTCCTACTCGTCGGTCGCGGGTGCGACCGGTCCGCCTCCCCGGTCGGAGAGGCCAGTCCAATCAGCCTTGGGCACACGGTCGGACGCCCGTGCGGGGGACCCGGCCCGTGTCGTCCATATGCCCCACGCATCCGGCTGTCATGCTTACCGGCTTTACCCAGATCATACGGTCCGGGGCCCCGTTACGGAGTGGTCTGCGCCGCGTGGGACGGGCCACTTCGACCGGGCGGGGCCGCACCCGGGTCAACGCCGGACGGATCGGACAAGTGCCCGACCCGATGGAATCGGCCCGGAGCCGGGGATGATCCGGCGCACAGCCGGGCGAGGGGCGGGTGTCCGGGGGTCGTCCGGGAAGCGAACCGCCGCCGGACGGTGCGCGGACCGGACGGCGGCGGACGGGTGCCGCGGGGGCTCCGGGCGGGGTCAGGCGAGGGTGGCCAGCAGGTGCAGCTGGGTGGCCACGGCGTGGAAGGCGGGCTGCGCGGCAGCGGCCTCCTCCAGCTTGAGCAGCGCCTCCATGGCGCCCGGCTCGGTGTCCACCAGGACCCCGGGCACCAGGTCGGCGAAGACCCGGACGCCGTGCACCGACTCCACCCGCAGGCCCGCGCCCTCGGCCAGTCGGCCCAGTTCCTCACCGGTGAAGCGGCGCGGCATCGGGTCCTGCTCGCCCCAGCGCCCGTCCTCGGCGGAGAGCACCGTACGGGCCTCGTTGAAGTGGCCGGCCAGCGCGCGGGCCAGCACGGCGCCGTTGCGGTTGGCGGCCAGCAGGCTGACCAGGCCGCCCTTGCGCAGGGTGGCGGCCAGGCTGCCGAGCGACTCGGCCGGGTCGTCCACGACCTCCAGCACGCCGTGGCAGAGCACCGCGTCCACGGTGCCGGGGGCGACCAGCTCGGGCAGCGTCTGGGTGTCGCCCTGGACGGCCCGGACCAGGTCCGTCACCCCGGCCTCGGCGGCCCGGCGCTCCAGCGCGAACAGCGCGTCCGGGCTCGGGTCGACCACGGTGACCCGGTGGCCGAGCTTGGCCACCGGCACGGCGAAGTTGCCGGTGCCGCCGCCGGTGTCGACCACGTCGAGCACCGGCTGGTCCAGCTCGGCCGCCCGCTTCTCCAGGGCTGCCCGCACCACCTCCCAGACCACGGCGGTACGCAGGGCACTGCGGGGACGCGTCGGGTACACGGTCGGGCTCCTTGGCACGTGCAGATCGATCAGGATGCCTCCACCTTAAGCCTGCCGCGCGGCCGCTCCGCCCGCGCCGGGCGGCTCGTCCCCGTCGAGCGGCAGCCGGGGTGCGGGCGGGGCCGGGCGCAGGCCGAGCAGCCGCTCGACCAGGCGCAGGAACAGCGCGGAGTTGCGGATCAGGTCGTCGGCGTCGCGGGCCGAGGCGGCGCCCCGGATGCCGGCCTCGGCGGCGGCCCGGCGGCGGGCGCCGGCGCCGTAGTAGAGCGCCCACTCGGCCAGTTCGGGGGCGACTTCGGGCAGCACCTCCCAGGCGCTGCGGATGGCCTTCCGCCGGCGCGGGTTCTTCTCCGGCCGACCGCGGACGGCCAGCACGGCGGCCACCGTGCGCAGCGCGGCCAGGTGCGCCGTGGCGTAGCGCTCCAGCGGATCCTCCAGCACGCGGGAGCGGGCCAGCGTGCGGTGGGCGTCGGCGAGCAGGTCGAGGGCGGCCGGTGGCGCGGCGGCCCGGCGCAGCACGGGGTGGACGTCCCGCCCGGCGGAGCCAGGGGCGGGCGGGATGGACGGGGTGGGTGGCAGGGCGGCGGAGTGGAGGCGGGCGGTGACGGGCTCAGGACGGCTGATGGTCATGGTCTCCCCCGTTCCGAGGCAGCGCCCGGACCGGGTGGTCCGTGCTCCTCCATCGTGACCGGCACCACTGACAACCGGCTCCGGGAACGGACGCAGCGGCGGCGGGCGCGGTCCCCCCGGTCCGCGCCCGCCGCCGTCTGCTGTCGCCCCGCCCGCCCCCACCGGGCGGCGGTGCGATCTCCCCCGTTCCCCCCGCTTCCCCCCGTTTCCCCCGTTCGGTCACCGGTCTCCCCCCGGCCCGCTCCGCCGCCCCGTGTCGGCGGTGCGGGGCCCGTGACCGGCGCCCGACGCGGACCCGGCACCACCCCCCGGGCCCTCCCGGCCAGGGGGACGGACGGATCCGCCGCCCGGGCGGCCGGCGCCCGACGCGCCGCCCTCCCGGGTGCCACCACTCTCCCGTCCCAGCAGGTCGGAGGCCATCCGCTGTCGTACTCAACCGCGGAACTGAGTACCCGTACTCAGTCGGCCGCGGCGGCCCGGAGCGGAACCGCGGCGGCGGCCCGGGGCGTCCCGGCTCCGGGTACGGTACGGCGGGGCCGGGCGGCCCGGACGGGGTCGCGAGGCCCGCGAGAACGAGGAGGGGGACGCGATGACGGTCCTGCCGCTGATCTTCACCAGCGGTCTGGCCAGCGGCATCAACGCGTACGCGGTGGTGCTGCTGCTCGGCCTGCTGGGCCGGTTCGCCGGCGCGGAGTCGGTGCCGCACGCGCTGGAGCGCACCGACGTGCTGGTCGCGGCGGCCGTGCTGTTCCTGCTGGAGGCGGTCGCCGACAAGATCCCGTACGTGGACACCGTCTGGGACGCCGTGCACACCGTGATCCGGCCGATCGCCGGTGCCGTCGTCGGCGTGCTGATCGCGAGCGCCGACCCGGGCTCGCTCAGCGAGGTCGCGGCCGGGGCGATGGGCGGCACCACCGCGCTGGTCACCCACCTGGTGAAGGCCTCGCTGCGGATGGCCGTCAACACCACGCCGGAACCGTTCAGCAACATCGTGGTCAGCCTGACCGAGGACCTCTCGGTGGCCGGCCTGGTCACCCTGGCGATCTTCCACCCCTGGGCGGCCGCCTCGATCTCCGCCGTCCTGCTGCTGGCCGGTCTGCTGCTGGTCTGGCTGGCGGTCAGCAGGATCCGCGCCTTCCGGGCCCGCCGCCGCGAGCGCAAGGCCGCCAAGGCCGCGTCCGGAGCGTACGCGGGTCGGCCCTAGGATCGGGTGCCATGGCACGGATCGTCATCATCGGCGCAGGTATGAGCGGGCTCGCGGCGGCCTCCAGGCTGGCGACCATCGGTCACCGGGTGACGGTCTGCGAGGCGGGCGGCAGTTACGGCGGCATGGTCGGCCGGTACGAGCGCGACGGCTTCGCCTTCGACACCGGTCCCGGTCTGCTGCCGCTGCCGGCCGTCTACCGCGACCTCGCGCTCAAGACCGGCAAGGAGCCGCTGGAGCAGCTGGTCGAGCTGGCGCCGGTGGAGCCGGAGAGCCGGCACGTGTTCCCCGACGGGACCGTCGTCACCCTGCCCAACGCCTCCCGCGGCGGCGTCGGCCAGGCCCTGGACACCGCCTTCGGCGCGGGCTCCGGTGCCCGCTGGAGCGCGGTGATGAACAACGGCCGGACGGTCTGGGAGGCGACCCGCCGCCCACTGCTGGAGGAGCCGCTCCCCGCCGACCACGCCTTCCTGGGCGCCGACCCGTACCCCGTCCCGCCGCCCACCGGCCTGGCCCGGCTGCGCCGCCCCCGACCGTGGACCCTGCGGGACGTGGCCGCCCGCGAGCTCGGCGGCCACCCCGGGCTGACCGCGCTGCTCACCGAGGCCGCCGTCCGGTACGGCTTCGCCCCCGGCGACGCCCCGGCCGGGGCCACCGTGCTGCCGTACATGGAGCAGTCCTTCGGCGTCTGGTACGTCCGGGGCGGCCTGCGGGCCCTGGCCGACGCGGTGTTCCGGCGCTGCGAGCTGCGCAAGGTCGACTTCCGCTTCGACACCCCGGTCACCCGGGTGCTCGTCGAGGGCGGCCGGGCCTGCGGGGTGGAGACGGCGGACGGGCGGATCGACGCCGAACTGGTGGTCTCCGCGATGGACGCGGGCGCGCTGCACCACCACGGCCTCGCCGAGTGGCCCGGGCGGCCGGCCGAGCGGTGGGAGCCGCGCGGGGTGCCCGGCCGGTTCGGCGTGCTGCTGGCCCTGCGCGGGGCGCGCCCGGAGGGCACCGCGCACCGCACGGTGGTGCACGCGGCCGACCCGGCGGCGGAGGAGGCCGCGCTGACCGGCGCCGGCCCGCTGTGCGACCGCCCCACCGTGCAGGTGCTGCGCCCGGACGACCCGGCGCTGCGCCCCGACGACGCCCACGAGTCCGTGGTGCTGACCGCGACGGTCCCGGCCCTGGACGGGTTCGACTGGACCGCCCCCGGGGTCGCCGACCGCTACGCCGACCAGCTGCTCGCCCACGTCGACGCGGCCGGTCTCGGCCTGCGCGAGCGGGTCCTGTGGCGGGTGGTGCGCACGCCCGGGGACACCCGTCGGGAGACCGGCGCCCCCGCCGGCGCCGTCGCCCGGCCCGCCCTGGCCGGCGCCGCGGGCCGGTGGCTGCGCACCGCCAACGAGTCGCCCGTCCCCGGGCTGCTGCTGGTCGGTGGCAACGCCCACCCGGGCGGCGGCCTGTCCCGGGCCGGCATGTCGGCCTGCATCGCCGCCGGGCTGATCGGCCCGGCGTGACGCCGGGCCGGGCCGGTCAGCCCTGGTGCCAGGTGTTCTGCTGCTGCTGGTAGCCGTAGTTCTGGTCGTAGCCCGGCTGCTGCGGGACGCCCTGAGCGTGCTGGCCGTGCTGGTCGGGCTGGGGCTGCCACTGCTGCTGCTCGTGCGGCTGGTGCTGCTGCTGGGCGTTCGGGTCCCAGGCCTGCTGGTGCTGCTGCTGGTAGCCCGCGTACGGGTCCTGGGCCTGCTGGTAGCCGCCGTACGGGTCCTGCTGCTGTTGCGGGTAGCCGCCGTAGGACTGCTGCTGCTCGTAGGCGTAGGCGGGCTGCTGCTGGGGCTGTTGCCACTGCTGCTGCTCGTAGCCGGGCTGGTAGGCCGGGGCGTACGGGTCCTGCGGCTGCTGCGGCTGCTGCTGGGCCTGCGGCTGCTCGTAGTAGGAGGGGGCGTAGACGCCGTCCTGGGCCAGTTCCCGCATCTCGAAGGCGGCGGTCTGCTCGACCTCCGGGACGTCCTCGGCGACCGGGGCGGAGGCCGGGGCGGTGTCCGGGGCCAGGGTCTCCTCGACCGCGCTGACCTCGCCGACCCGCTTCTCCTCGGCCGCCGCGGCCGCGACCGCCGCGCCGCCGGTCAGGGCGCCCAGCAGGGGCACCTTGGCGAGCGGGCCGGGCAGGCTGCCGTCGGCGTTGCGCAGGGACCAGCCGGCCTGGTAGCCCTTCTTGACCGAGAGGGTGACGAAGGTCTGGCCGACCGCGAACAGGGCCGCTCCGGCACCGATCACCACGACCGAGTCGAGGCCCATCCCGACGGCCACCCCGAGGAAGCCGGCCAGGGCGAGGGCCCGCCAGTGCACCGGCGCCCGGTTCTGCAGCAGCACCTCGGCGACCAGCCAGAGCGCCACCACCGCCAACGCGACGTACAGCAGCAGGTATCCGATGCCCATCCGCGCGCTACCTCCAGTCGCGTGCCCGCGCCGGCCGCGCGTGTGCGGCGACTGTACCGGTTCAACGGCCGGGGTACCGCATCGCGTTCCCGCCGTCGGCGGCACCGGCCGCACACGACCGGGCCCGCCACCGGACGGCGGTGACGGGCCCGTGAACAGCGGTGATCAGCGCTGGTGCAGCCCCAGGTTCTGGTAGATCTCCAGCGTCGCCGTCGAGTGGTTGAGCGTGATGAAGTGCAGGCCGGGCGCGCCCTCGGCGAGCAGCCGCTCGGCCATCGTGGTGGCGTGCTCGATGCCGATCGCGCGCAGCGCCACCGGGTCGTCGATGACGGCCCGCAGCCGGGCCTCCAGCTCCGCCGGGAAGGCCGAGCCGCTGAGCTGCGGGAAGCGCTCCAGCTGCTTGGCGTTGGTCACCGGCATGATCTCCGGGATGATCGGGGTCGGGCAGCCCGCGGCGGCGACCCGGTCGCGGTAGCGCAGGTAGTCGTCGACCTCGAAGAACATCTGGGTGATCGCGTAGTCCGCGCCGGAGCGGACCTTGGCGACGAAGTGCCGGATGTCCTCGTCCCAGTCGGCCGAGCGCGGGTGCATGTTCGGCGAGGCCGCGACGCCGACGCAGAAGTCGCCGATGCCCTTGATCAGCTCCACCAGCTCGTAGGCGTAGGTGACGCCGTCCGGGTGACGGACCCACTCGCCCATCGGGTCGCCGGGCGGGTCGCCCCGGACCGCGAGGACGTTCCGCACTCCCTGGTCGGCGTACTGGCCGATGATGTTGCGCAGTTCGGCGACCGAGTGGTCCACCGCGGTCAGGTGGGCGACCGGGGTGAGCGTGGTCTCGGTGGCGATCCGGCCGACCATGTTGACGGTGCGCTCGCGCGAGGAGCCGCCGGCGCCGTACGTCATGCAGACGAAGTTGGGGTCCAGCGGTTCGAGTCGACGGATGGCGTCCCAGAGCTTCTGCTCGCCGACCTCCGTGCGCGGCGGCATGAACTCGAAGGAGAAGGAGCGCTTTCCGGCCGCCAGGAGTTCGCGGACCGTCTGTGCGCGGTCCGGTCTCGTGGAAGCGATGCCGAGTGCCATGCTGGCAGGTTATCCGTCCCCCGAAGGGGCCGGACAACTCGATCCCACGATTCGGGACAAGTAGTGGACGGGCCTCCGCTTCCGCACCGGCCGCCCCGCGCGCCGTCGGCGGCCCCGCTCGCACATCCGTTCCCGGCCGCCCCGCTACGCTTGCTGCACCCCAGCGAACCAGCGGAGCATCATCGTGACCTCGTCCAGCACCCGGCCGGCCAACCCCATGGACGTGGAGGACGTCCGCACCCGCGTCAACACGGCCCTCGCCGCGTTCATGGACGGCCAGTCGGCGCTGCTCGGCACGATCTCGCCGCAGCTGGTGCCCGCCGCCGAGGCCCTGCGCGACTTCCTGCTGGACGGCGGCAAGCGGCTGCGCCCGGGCTTCTGCTACTGGGGCTGGCGCGCCGCCGGCGGCCCCGCTGACGGCGAGGGGATCGCCAACGCGGCCGCCGCGCTGGAGCTGCTCCAGGCCAGCGCCCTGGTGCACGACGACCTGATGGACCGCAGCGACACCCGCCGCGGCCTGCCCTCGGTGCACCGCCGCTTCGAGGCGCTGCACCGGGACAGCGGCTGGCGCGGCGACCGCGAGCAGTACGGCGCCTCGGCCGCGGTGCTGCTCGGCGACCTGCTGCTGATCTGGTGCGACGAGCTGTTCCTGCGCTCCGGCCTGGACCCGGCCGCCGTACTGGCCGCCAAGCCGCGGTTCGACCTGATGCGCACCGAGGTCATGCTCGGCCAGTACCTGGACGTGCTGGAGCCGGTGGCCGGCGACTCCGCCGACGAGGGCGCGCCGGAGCGGGCGCGGACCGTACTGCACTACAAGTCGGCGAAGTACACCATCGAGCGGCCGCTCCAGGTCGGCGCCCTGCTGGCCGGGGCCGGGCCGGAGCTGGTCGAGGCGCTCGGCGCGTTCGGGCTGCCGCTGGGCGAGGCCTTCCAGCTGCGGGACGACCTGCTCGGCGTCTTCGGCGACCCGGCCGTCACCGGCAAGCCCGCCGGGGACGACCTGCGCGAGGGCAAGCGCACCCTGCTGGTCGCGCACGCGATGCGGGGCCTGCCGCAGGCCGACGCCTGGCACCTGGACGCCCGGCTCGGCGCACCGGACCTGGCCGCCGAGGAGGTCGCCGGGCTGCGCGAGCTGGTCGCCCGCAGCGGGGCGCCGGAGCTGGTGGAGGCCCGGATCGAGGAGCTGATGCGGGAGTCGCTGGCCGCGCTGGCGGCGGCACCGCTCGCCGACGAGCGGGCCCGCACGGTGCTGCTGGCCCTGGCCGAGGCCGCCACCGTCCGCAAGTACTAGGAGCCCGTCTTCGAACTCCCGCCCGCCCTCCGGGCGAACGACGGGAGTTCGAAGACGGGCCCCAGCGACGGCGGCGGCCCCGGGTGGCATTACGCCGCGCGCACCCGGCGGGCGAGCTCGGCGGCGGCGGCCCGCGGGTCCTCGGCCGCCGTGACGGCCCGGACCACGACGATCCGGCGGGCGCCGGCGGCCAGCACCTCGTCCAGGTTGCCGAGGTCGATCCCGCCGATCGCGAACCACGGCCGGTCGGTGGCCTGCTTCGCCGCGTACGAGACCAGGCCGAGGCCCGGCGCGTGCCGGCCCGGCTTGGTCGGGGTCGGCCAGACCGGGCCGGTGCAGAAGTAGTCCACGCCCGGCTCGGCGACCGCCGCGTCCACCTCGGACTCGGCGTGGCAGGAGCGGCCGATCAGCACGTCCTCGCCGAGGATCGCCCGGGCGGCCGGTACCGGCAGGTCGTCCTGGCCGAGGTGCAGCACGTCCGGCCGGGCCGCGTGGGCGACGTCGGCGCGGTCGTTGACGGCCAGCAGCTTGCCGTGCCGGCGGCAGGCGTCGGCGAAGACCTCCAGCGCCGCCAGCTCCTGCTTGGCCTCCAGGCCCTTGTCACGGAGCTGGACGATGTCCACCCCGCCGGCCAGCGCCGCGTCCAGGAACTCGGCCAGGTCGCCCTGCTCGCGCCGGGCGTCGGTGCACAGGTAGAGCCGGGCGTCGGCCAGGCGGGCCCGCAGCGTGTCCGCCGCCATCAGATCAGCATCGCCTGGGCGCGGCGCTTGACCTCGGTGCCGCGGTTCTCCCGGAGCGCCTGGATCGGGCTGCCGGGCAGCGACGGGTCCTCGGTGAAGAGCCACTCCAGGATCTCCACGTCGTTGTACCCGCAGTCCCGCAGGACGGTCAGGGTGCCGGACAGGTGCTTGACCAGCCCCTGGCCGTCGATGAACGCCGCCGGGACCTGCAGCGACTTGTTCGGCCCGCGCCGGACGGCGATCAGGCCACCGTTCTTGACCAGGTCACGCACTTCGGTGACCCGGACCCCCCACTGCTCCGAGATGTCGGGCAGGTACACCCACTCGGTGACCAGGGCTTCAATCTTGCTTTCGATCTCACTCACGCCACCAGACTGCCACCTCCGCGGCCCGCCGCGCACCAAGTGCTACCCGGCGACGGCTCCCTTGAGCGCCACCGAGGGGTCCGCGGCGAGCGCCCGGTCGAGCACCGCACCGCGTTCGATCAGCTTCCGGCCCTGGGTGAGGTCGCGCGGCCGGTCCACGGCCAGCAGCGCGCTCGGCACCCCGTCGCGCAGCCAGAGCACCGACCACGCGGACTCCTGCGGGCTGCCGCGCCACAGCAGTTCGTCGCCCTCGGCGTGCCGGCCGGCGTACTGGACCATCCGCCCGAACTGCTCGGACCAGAAGTACGGCACCGGGTCGTACGGCGTGTCCGCCCCGAGCACGGCGGCGGCCGCGGCGGAGCCGGACTGCAGCGCGTGGTCCCAGTGCTGGACGGCCAGCCGGGCGCCGGAGCGCGCCGAGGGGTAGCTGACGCAGTCCCCGGCCGCGAACACCCCGGGCAGGCCGGTGCGCAGCCGCCCGTCCACCACGACCGCGCCGGAGGCGTCCAGCTCGACGCCCGAGCCGGCCAGCCAGCCGGTCGCGGGCCGGGCGCCGATGCCGACCACCACCTCGTCGGCGGGCAGGTGGGAGCCGTCGGCCAGCAGCACCGCCCCCGGCTCGACGGCGGCCACCCCGACCCCGCAGCGCAGGTCGACGCCGGCCTCGGCGTACCAGGCGGCCATCGCCGAGCCGACCCCGGTCGGCAGCGCGCCCGGCACCGGCGCCGGACCGGCCTCGACCACGGTGACCTCGCAGCCGGCCTGCCGCGCGGCGGTGGACACCTCGGCGCCGATCCAGCCCGCGCCGACCAGCACCAGCCGCAGGCCGGGGCGCAGCAGCGCGCGCAGCGCCAGGGCGTCGTCCAGGGTGTGCAGCAGATGGGCGCGCTCGGCTCCGGGCAGGGCGCGCGGGGTGGCGCCGGTGGCGATCACCAGCGCGTCGTACGGGAGGTCCCCGCCGTCGGTGTGCAGCACGCCGGGGGCGAGCCCGGTGGCCCGGCGGCCGGTGAGCAGCTCGATGCCGAGCCGCCCGTAGTCGATGTCCAGGGTGGTGGCGTCGGCCTTGCCGAGCAGCACGTCCTTGGAGAGCGGCGGCCGGTCGTACGGCGCGTGCCGCTCCTCGCCGACCAGGACGATCCGCCCCCGCCAGCCGCCCTGCCGCAGCTGCAGGGCGCACTGCGCCCCGGCCAGCCCGGCTCCGACGACGACGACCACCCGATCCGTTCCGCTCAGCTCTGCCACGCCCGTCACTGTACCCAGCGCCGCTGAACCGGCTCTGAGCCGCTCATCCGCGGAGCCGGGCGGGCGGCCCCGTCTCACGCCTCGCACGGCCCTTCGGGCGGGCCGATCCCCGGAGTTAAGGTGGACGCACCACACGGGAGCCCGGCGGACCGGGCTGAGAGGCGGGCTGGCACGGCCTGCGACCGTCCGAACCTGATCCGGGTCATACCGGCGAAGGGAGAAGAGCAGCTTTGTCACGCATGCCATCGGGCAGCCGCGCCGACGTGCTGGTGATCGGCGGGGGCGTCATCGGCCTCGCGGTCGCCTGGCGCGCCGCGCAACGCGGGCTGCGGAACGTGATCGTGGTCGACCCCGGCCACGGCCGGGGGGCGGCCGGGGTTGCCGCCGGGATGCTCGCCCCGGTCACCGAGCTGCAGTACGGCGAGGAGCCGCTGCTGCACCTGGGGACGGCCTCCAACCGGCGGTACGAGTCCTTCGCCGCCGAGCTCACCGAGGCCAGCGGCGGCCTGGACACCGGCTACCGCCGGTGCGGCACCATCGCCGTCGCGCTGGACTCCGACGACCGCGCGGAACTGCGCGAACTGCACGCCTTCCACCTGCGGCTGGGCCTGGACTCCAGCTGGCTGACCGGCCGGGAGGCCCGCCGACTGGAGCCGATGCTCGCCCCCGGCGTGCGCGGCGGCCTGCACGTCGCGGACGACCACCAGGTGGATCCGCGCCGGCTGCTCACCGCCCTGGTCGCCGCCTGCGAGCGGGCCGGCGTCCGGCTGCACCGGGCCGAGGCCGTCGAGCTGCTGGTGGACGGCGGCCGCGCGGTCGGCGCCCGGCTGGACGACGGGGAGTCCCTGGCCGCCGAGCAGGTGGTCCTCGCCGCCGGCCCGCACAGCCACCGGCTGCCCGGCCTGCCCGAGGGCGTACTGCCCGCGGTACGCCCGGTGAAGGGGCAGATCGTCCGGCTGCACGTCCCGGAGGCCTACCGGCCGTTCCTGTCCCGCAACGTCCGCGCGGTGGTGCGCGGGCAGCACCTGTACCTCGTCCCCAGGGAGAACGGCGAGCTGGTGATCGGCGCGACCACCGAGGAACAGGGCTACGACACCACCGTCACCGCCGGCGGGGTGTACGAACTCCTGCGCGACGCGCACGAGTTGGTACCGGGTATCACCGAACTCCCGCTGCGCGAGACCTCCGCCGGGCTGCGCCCCGGCTCGCCGGACAACGCCCCGCTGCTGGGCCCGACCGCACTGCCCGGACTGGTCGCCGCCACCGGCCACTACCGCAACGGCGTGCTGCTCACCCCGGTCACCGCCGACCTGCTCGCCGACTACCTGGCGACCGGCGAAGTCCCCGACCTGGCACGGCCGTTCACGCCGACCCGGTTCTCCCCCGAAACCCCCGTCGCGAAGGCCTGCGCATGACCGAGACCGCCCCGAACGAGATCGCCCTGACCGTCAACGGCGAGCCCCGCCGGGTGCCCGCCGCCACCACCCTCGCCGCGCTGGTGGCCACCGTCAGCGCCGCCAACACCGGCGTCGCCGCCGCGCTCAACGAGGCCGTGGTGCCGCGCGGTTCGTGGCCCGGGACGACGCTGGGCAGCGGCGACCGGATCGAGATCCTGACCGCCGTCCAGGGAGGCTGAACCATGGCCGACGACCTGCTGACCATCGCCGGGACGACCTTCTCCTCCCGGCTCATCATGGGCACCGGCGGCGCGCCGAGCCTGGAGGTCCTGGAGCGCGCCCTGCTCGTCTCCGGCACCGAACTGACCACCGTGGCCATGCGCCGGGTGAACGCGAGCACCCAGGGCTCCGTCCTGGACGTGCTGACCCGCAACGGCATCCGGGTGCTGCCCAACACGGCCGGCTGCTTCACCGCCGGCGAGGCGGTGCTGACCGCCCGGCTGGCCCGCGAGGCGCTCGGCACGGACTGGGTGAAGCTGGAGGTGATCGCCGACGAGCGGACCCTGCTGCCGGACCCGATCGAGACCCTGGAGGCCGCCGAGACGCTGGTCGACGACGGCTTCACGGTGCTCCCGTACACCAACGACGACCCGGTGCTGGCCCGCAAGTTGGAGGACGTCGGCTGTGCGGCGATCATGCCGCTGGGCTCGCCGATCGGCTCCGGGCTGGGCATCCGCAACCCGCACAACTTCCAGCTGATCGTGGAGAGTGCGGGCGTCCCGGTGATCCTGGACGCGGGCGCCGGCACCGCCTCCGACGTCGCGCTGGCGATGGAACTGGGCTGCGCAGCGGTGATGCTCGCCTCCGCGGTGACCCGGGCCCAGGACCCGGTGCTGATGGCCGAGGCGATGCGGCACGCCGCCGAGGCGGGCCGGCTCGCCCACCGGGCCGGCCGCATCCCGCGCCGCTTCCACGCCGAGGCCTCCTCGGCGATGGCCGGCCGCGCCGACCTGGACACCCGCGAGCGGCCCGCGTTCTGAACCCGTCGCGGATGTCACAAGCCGGTCCCGGAGGCGGTGTCCGCCGGGACCGGCCCCCGCCCGCCGCACTAGACTCCCCCGAGTGGACATGGCACTGCACGACCCCCTGATCGGCACCGTGCTCGACAACCGGTACCGGGTCGAGCAGCGCATCGCGACCGGCGGGATGTCCACCGTGTACCGGGCCACCGACACCCGGCTGGACCGGGTGGTCGCCCTCAAGGTGATGCACCCCCAGCTCGCCGGGGACGAGGGCTTCACCGCCCGCTTCATCCGCGAGGCCAAGGCGGTCGCCAAGCTCACCCACCCCAACGTGGTCAACGTCTTCGACCAGGGCGCGGACGGCGGAAACGTTTTCCTCGCCATGGAGTACGTGCCCGGCCGCACCCTGCGCGACCTGCTGCGCGACCGCGGCGCGCTGTCCGTCCGGGCCGCGCTGGACGTGCTGGAGCCGGTGCTCGCCGCCCTCGGCGCCGCCCACCGGGCCGGGCTGGTCCACCGGGACGTCAAGCCGGAGAACGTGCTGATCACCGGGAGCGGCCTGGTCAAGGTCGCCGACTTCGGCCTGGTCCGGGTGCTCGGCAGCGCCGACGGCGCGCCCACCTCGACCAGCACCGCCACCGGCGGCACCGTCATGGGCACGGTCTCCTACCTGGCCCCCGAGCAGATCCTCCCGGACGCCCCCACCGACCAGCGGGTGGACGTCTACGCGGCCGGCATCCTGCTGTACGAGATGCTCACCGGCCGCCGCCCCCACACCGGCGACAACCCCGTCCAGGTCATGTACAAGCACCTGCACGAGGACGTCCCCGCCCCCTCGCTGACCGCCCCCGCCGTCGCCCCGGCGCTGGACGCCATAGTGGCCGGCGCCTGCGCCCGGGCCGCCGACGCCCGCCCGTACGACGCGGTGGAGCTGCTCGCCGCCCTCCAGCGGGTCCGCCGCACGCTCACCCCGGAGGAGCTGGACGCCGAGCCGCCGGCCTCCACCCACCCCAGCCCGCGCTACCCGACCAGCGAGCCGACCTCGGTGATCCAGCCGCTCCCCGGGCCCGCCGACGCCCCGCCGGCCGAGCGCACCAGCGTGCTGGAGGTGCCGGCCGAGCTGATGGACCAGCTGCTGGTCGAGCCCCGCCCGTACGACGAGCCGACCCCGGTCAGGACCCGGCGGCCCGGCCGACCGCGCCGGCTCCCGCGCAAGCCGCTGCTCTGGGCGGCCGCGCTGACCGCCCTGGTGCTGGCGGTCGGCGGGGTCACCTACGGGATCTCCGAGGGGCTGTACGGCTCGGTGCCGAGCGTGCTCGGCAAGGACCGCTCGCAGGCGCAGCGGGTCCTGGACGGCGAGGGCATGCACGGCCGCTTCGTCGAGGTGTTCAGCGAGTCCGTCCCGGCCGGGCAGGTGATCTCCACCGATCCCGGGGTGGGCGCGCGCACCCGCAAGAGCGACCCGGTGACGGTCACCCTCTCCAAGGGTCCCAAGCGGATCGCCGTGCCGGACGTCACCGGCAGGAGCGCGGACGACGCGGCCGCCGCGCTGGCCGGCGCCCAGCTGACCAGGGGCGGGGTGACCCAGACCTACAACGACACCGTGCCGGAGGGCTCGGTGATCAGCAGCACGCCGGCCGCCGGGCAGCAGCTGCCGGAGAACGCCGCGGTCTCGCTGGTGGTCAGCAAGGGCATGGTGCCGGTCCCGGACGTCACCGGGATGGCCCGGGACGACGCCCAGAGGGCGCTGCAGGCGGCGGGCTTCACCATGAAGGCCTCGACCGACTGGACGCTCGGCATGGGCAAGGTGAGCGGCCAGTCCCCGACGGCCGGGGAGCGGCGCCCGCAGAAGTCCGTGGTGACGGTCAACTTCTCGCTGTTCTAGGGCCTGTCCGGCGGATCTTGGCAGATCAGCGCGCGGCGTTGGGCGCCCGGCTGGGCGTGCGCCCGAGTCGGCCTCGTACTGGACGTACTTGGGCGATTCGGGCGTGCGTCCAGGCGGGATGCCCGGCGTCGCGCGCCTGGCAAGATCCGCCGGACAGGCCCTAGCGGGGTTCACCGCTCAGCGGAGCGGTCCGTCGCCCGGCTCCTCCTGGTAGGAGTAGCGCTGCTCGCGCCACGGGTCGGCCTGGTTGTGGTAGCCGCGCTCCTCCCAGAAGCCGCGCCGGTCGGCCCGCATGTACTCCACGGCGCGCACCCACTTGGGGCCCTTCCAGGCGTACAGCCGCGGCACCACCAGGCGCACCGGGAAGCCGTGTTCGGCGGTCAGCGCCTCGCCGTTGCGGTGGGTGGCGAGCAGGGTGTGCGGGTCGGCGAAGTCGGCCAGCCGCAGGTTGGCGCTGTAGCCGTACTCGGCCCAGACCATGACGTGGGTGACGCCGGGCGCGGGGGGCACCAGGTCGAGCAGGAGGGCCGCGGGCACGCCCGTCCACTCGTTGCCGAGCATCGAGAACTTGGTGACGCAGTGCAGGTCGGCGACCACGGTGGTGCGCGGCAGGGCGGCGAAGGCGGCGAAGTCCCAGCTGTGCTTCTCGGCCGAGGCGGTGGCCCCGAACACCTGGAGGTCCCAGGTCAGCGGCTTGAAGCGGGGCACCGGCCCGTAGTGCAGGGCGGGCCAGCCGCGCTGCGCGCGCTGTCCCGGGGGGAGGGTCGGGTCAGACGGCGGAAGCGGTTCTCGTTCGGACTGACCCATGTCTCCATGGTGACAGACGGCGGACGAGCCCCGGCGCGCGCCCCTTGGCCCAGGTGCACGCCCCGCCCGTACGGGCCAATGGTCGATCGTGCGCCCTCCACTTATCACCCAAATCGGATATTCCGACACATGTCCTAGTGAGTGTGAACTTACTGGAAATTCCTCCCGATACGGTGCCAGGATGCGCAGCGCAGGACTCACCGCAGGACGTAGCGCAGGGAGGCAGCACCATGCAGGGCGACCCGGAGGTCATCGAGTTCCTCAATGAGCAACTCACGGCCGAGCTCACCGCGATCAACCAGTACTTCCTGCACGCCAAGATGCAGGAGAACTTCGGCTGGACGAAGCTCGCCAAGTACACCCGGCACGAGTCGTTCGACGAGATGAAGCACGCCGAGACGCTCACCGACCGGATCCTGTTCCTGGAGGGGCTGCCCAACTACCAGCGGCTGTTCCACGTCCGGATCGGCCAGACGGTCAAGGAGATGTTCGAGGCGGACCGCCAGGTCGAGGTCGAGGCGATCGACCGGCTCAAGCGCGGGATCGTCGTGATGCGGGCCAAGAACGACGTCACCTCGGCGAACATCTTCGAGTCCATCCTGGCCGACGAGGAGCACCACATCGACTACCTGGACACCCAGCTGGAGCTCCTGGAGAAGCTCGGCGAGGCGCTCTACCTCGCCCAGCTGATCGAGCAGCCGGAGTCCTGAGCCCGACGCCCCGGGCTCGGGCGCGGGCGGCTCAGGCGACCCGCAGCGGGATTACCGGGGCGACCGGCGCCATCGGCGCGACCGGGGACGGCTTCGCGGCGGCCGGCGCGGGCACGTCCTGGACCTCGGGGTCGGCGAGGCCGAGCTTCGCGGCCAGCCGGGCGGTCGGGCAGGGCCGGGCGCCGTGCTCGCCGAGCAGGGCCTGGATCCGGCGCACGCAGGACCCGCAGTCCGTGCCCGCCTTGCAGCCCTTGGCTATCTGGCGCGGGGTGTTGGCACCGCCGTCGATCGCCTTCTTCACCTGGTCCTCGGTGACCGCATGGCACATGCACACGTACATCGCGGTCTCTCCCGGGGTGAAGCGCCGGCTGGGGCACGGAGTGGATCTTGACTAAGGCTTGCCTTAGTTCACTAAGCCTCACCTTACCCGGCGATCCGGGTACGAAAAAGCCCCTCCGGGCTCGGGAATCCCGAATCCGGAGGGGCCTTCGTCACATCCGCGGGCACATCGGCCCTGGTCAGACCTACTGGCCGCGGTACATCTCCGCCACCAGGAACGCCAGGTCCAGCGACTGGCTGCGGTTGAGCCGCGGGTCGCAGGCCGTCTCGTACCGCTGGTGCAGGTCGTCCACCAGCACCTCGTCGCCGCCGCCGACGCACTCGGTGACGTCGTCGCCGGTCAGCTCCACGTGGATGCCGCCCGGGTGGGTGCCCAGCGCGCGGTGCACCTCGAAGAAGCCCTTGACCTCGTCCAGGACGTCGTCGAAGCGGCGGGTCTTGTGGCCGCTGGAGGCCTCGAAGGTGTTGCCGTGCATCGGGTCGCAGATCCACACCGGCTTGGCGCCGGAGGCGGTGACCTTCTCCACCAGGGTGGGCAGGTGGTCGCGGACCTTGCCCGCGCCCATCCGGGTGATGAAGGTCAGCCGGCCGGGCTCGCGCTCCGGGTCCAGCTTCTCGATCAGGGTGAGCGCCTCGTCCACCGAGGTGGTCGGGCCGAGCTTGACCCCGATCGGGTTGCGGATCTTGGAGGCGAACTCGATGTGCGCGTGGTCCAGCTGGCGGGTGCGCTCGCCGATCCACACCATGTGGCCGGAGACGTCGTACAGCTCGCCGGTGCGCGAGTCCACGCGGGTCAGCGCGGTCTCGTAGTCGAGCACCAGCGCCTCGTGCGAGGAGAAGAACTCGACGGTCTTGAACTCCTCCGGGGCCACCCCGCAGGCGTTCATGAACGCCAGGGCGTTGTCGATCTCCCGGGCGAGCTGCTCGTAGCGCTGGCCGGCCGGCGAGTTGCGCACGAAGTCCTGGTTCCAGGCGTGCACCTGGCGCAGGTCGGCGTAACCACCGGTGGTGAAGGCGCGCACCAGGTTCAGCGTCGCGGCGGACGCGTTGTACATCCGCTTGAGCCGCTCCGGGTCCGGGATCCGGGACTCGGGGGTGAACTCGAAGCCGTTCACCGAGTCGCCGCGGTAGACCGGCAGGGTCACGCCGTCGCGGGTCTCGGTCGACTTCGAGCGCGGCTTGGAGTACTGGCCGGCGATCCGGCCGACCTTCACGACCGGCACCGAGGCCGCGTACGTCAGCACGGCGGCCATCTGGAGCAGCGTCTTCAGCTTGTTGCGGATGTGCTCCGCCGACACGCCGTCGAAGGCCTCGGCGCAGTCTCCGCCCTGGAGGAGGAAGGCCTCCCCGCGTGCCACGGCGCCGAGCCGGGCGCGCAGCTGGTCGCACTCGCCGGCGAAGACGAGCGGCGGATAGGAGGCGAGCTCAGCAAGGGTCTTGCGCAGAGCCTCTTGGTCCGGCCATTCAGGCTGCTGCGCCGCGGGCAGGGACTGCCAGGAGTGGCCAGTCCTCGTTGTCTCAGTCGTAGCGGTCACACGGCAAGGCTACGGGGTGCCGCGAGCGTTCCGTGACCATTGCCCGATGGGTGAGACACGTCCCGGACATCTCACGTGAGCGGACTCACCCGCACGGCCCCGTCCGCTACGCTCGACCCATGCACGCGCCCCGCAACCACTCCTGGTGGTGGGCCTCCCCCCTGGGTGGCCCACCGATCGCGCGTTCCTAGACGAACACGACGGCCGCCCCTCGGGGCGGCCGTCGTGCTTTTCGAGCAGACGGCCCTCCGGGAGCGGAACCCGCACCGCCCTCGCCCTCCACCCCGGAAGGAAGCCGTACTCGTGACCACCCCCGCCGAGCTGCTCGCCCGCCTCACCGCCCCCGGTGCCCCCGCCTTCGCCCTGCTGCACCGCCGCACCCCCCGGCACGCCCCGGACACCGTCGAGGTGCTGCTGGGCACCGTCGACAGCTACCAGCGCCTGGCCGACCTGCCGGTCCGGACCGGCGTCCCCGCCGCCGGACCGGTCCACGACCTGCTCGCCCTGGTCCCGTACCGGCAGATCCGCGAGCGCGGCTTCGAGGCCCACGACGACGGCACCCCGCTGCAGGCCCTCGCGGTGACCGAGCAGTACGCCCTGCCGCTGGCCGCCTTCACCGCCGCCCTGCCGCAGAAGCCGGTCCGCCTGTCCGGCGGCGCCTTCGACGTGGACGACGAGGCGTACGCGGCGATCGTCCGCCGGGTGATCGACGACGAGATCGGCAACGGCGAGGGCGCCAACTTCGTGATCCGCCGCGACTTCCACGCCACCCTGGAGGACTTCGGGCCGGCCCTCGCCCTCGCGCTGTTCCGCCGGCTGCTGGAGCAGGAGCGCGGCGCGTACTGGACCTTCCTGGTGCACACCGGGGACCGGGTCCTGGTCGGCGCCTCCCCCGAGGTGCACGTCCGGCAGAGCGGCGGCACCGTCGTGATGAACCCGATCTCCGGCACCTACCGCTACCCGGCCGGCGGCTCCGACCTCGACTCGCTGCTGCGCTTCCTCCACGACCCCAAGGAGCTGGAGGAGCTCACCATGGTGGTCGACGAGGAGCTCAAGATGATGTGCACGGTCGGCGACCTCGGCGGCCAGGTGCTCGGCCCCCGGCTCAAGGAGATGTCCCACCTCGCCCACACCGAGTACGAGCTGCGCGGCCGCACCTCGATGGACGTCCGCGAGGTGCTGCGCGAGACGATGTTCGCCGCCACCGTCACCGGCAGCCCGGTGCAGAACGCCACCCGGGTGATCCGCCGCTACGAGCCCACCGGGCGCGGCTACTACTCCGGCGCGCTCGCCCTGATCGGGCGCTCCGCGAGCGGCGGGCAGCTGCTCGACTCGCCGATCTGCATCCGCACCGCCGACATCGACCCGGCCACCGGGCGGCTGGTCGTCCGGGTCGGCGCGACCCTGGTGCGCCACTCCGTCCCCGCGTCCGAGGTCGCCGAGACCCACGCCAAGGCCGCCGGGGTGCTCACCGCGATCGGCGCCCGGCCCGCCCCCGCCCGGCGGCCGCACCCCGGCGGGCCCCGGCTCGCCGACGACCACCGGGTGCAGGCCGCACTGGACTCCCGCCGGGCCGGCCTCGCCCCGTTCTGGCTGCGGATGCAGGCGCCGTCCCGGGCCACCGAGGCCCTGCCGACCCTCGTCGTGGACGGCGAGGACACCTTCACCTCGATGCTCTCCCACCTGCTGACCTCGCTCGGCCACCAGGTCACCGTGGTCCGCTTCGACCGGCCGGGCCTGCGCGAACTGGTCGCGGCGCATCGCGGCCCGCTGGTGCTCGGCCCCGGCCCGGGCGACCCGGCGCTCGTCGACGACCCCAAGATGGCGGTGCTGCGCCCGGTCGTCGCGGACGCCCTGGCCGCCGTCCGCTCCGGCGCCCGGACGGCCCCGCTGCTCGCGGTCTGCCTCAGCCACCAGCTGCTCGCCGCCGAACTCGGGCTCGCCCTGGGCCGCAAGGCCGTCCCGTACCAGGGCGCCCAGGAGAGCATCGACCTGTTCGGCGACCAGCGGACGGTCGGCTTCTACAACACCTTCACGGCGCGCTGCTCGGAGGCCGACGCGGCCCGGCTCGCCGCCGAGGGCGTCGAGGTGGCCCGGGACGCCGCCACCGGCGACGTCCACGCGCTGCGCGGCCCCGGCTTCGCGGGCCTCCAGTTCCACCCGGAGTCGGTGCTCACCCGGGACGGCGTGGGCATCGTCGCCGCCCTGCTGCGGGAGGCTGCGGCCGTCCGGGGCTGAGCGGCCCCGGCCCGGTCCTCGAACTCCCCTCCGCGGGGCGGGAGTTCGAGGACCGGACCTACAGCTCCTCGTCCAGTCCCTGCTCGATCGCGTACCGGACCAGCTCCACCCGGTTGTGCAACTGCAGCTTGCCCAGGGTGTTCTGCACGTGGTTCTGCACCGTCCGGTGCGACAGCACCAGCCGGTCGGCGATCTGCCGGTACGACAGGCCCTTGGCCACCAGCCGCAGCACCTCGGTCTCCCGGGCGGTCAGCTGCGGGACGGCCGGCGCCGAGGACGGGGCCGGTTCGGCGGCCAGCCGGCGGAACTCGCCGAGCACCAGCCCGGCCAGGCCCGGCGTGAACACCGCGTCGCCGACGGCCGTACGGCGCACCGCGTCCAGCAGCTCCTCCCGCCCGGCCGACTTCACCAGGTACCCGGTCGCCCCGGACTTCACCGCCTCCAGCACGTCCTGGTGCTCGCCGCTCGCCGACAGCACCAGCACCCGGACCGCCGGGTCGTGCCCGACCACCTGACGGCACACCTCGGCGCCGGACAGACCGGGCAGGTTGAGGTCCAGCACCACCACCTGCGGCGAGCAGGCCCGGGCTCGGCGCACCGCCTCCTCGCCGTCGCCCGCCGTGGCCACCACGTCCAGGCCGGACTCGGCCAGGTCGCGCGAGACGGCGTCCCGCCACATCGGGTGGTCGTCCACCACCATCACCCGGACCGGCCGGTCGGTGGACTGCGGCCCGGCGGCCGGCCGGTCGGTCATCGGTTGGTCGGTCATGGAGAGGCCTTCCTCGGAACGCGCAGTTCGACCTCGACGCCCTCCCCGGGCGCCGAGTACAGCTCGGCCGTGCCGCCGAGGTCCAGCACCCGGCCGCGGATGGACTGGGAGACGCCCAGCCGCCCGGCCCGCTCCGCCTCGCCGAGCCGGCCGGGGGCGTAGCCCGGGCCGTCGTCGCGGATGCTGACCGTGACGGCCTCCGGCTCGTCCTCCACCAGGATCCAGGCCCGGGCCGACTCCCCCGCGTGCTTGCGGACGTTGTCGACGGCCGCCCCGACCGCCGCGGCGAGCTCGCCCGCCGCCGGGCCGGGCAGCAGCACCGGGGTGCCGGGGGCGGAGAGGGTGATCCGCTCGTCGGCGTGGCCGCGCAGCAGTGCCGTCAGGTCGCGCGGCCCGGCCGGGTCGGCCGCTTCGGCCCGGTCCGCCTCCGGCAACCGCTGGGCCGGCAGCGGGCCGCCGGTCATCAGGGCCCGCAGCGCGCGCTCCTGCTCACCGGCGAGGCGGCCCAGCTCGGCGAAGTCGGTGGTGCCGCCGCCGGTACCTCCGCCGCCGCTCCCGCCCAGCTCGGCGCCCCGGCGCTGGACCAGCGCGAGCACCTGGAGCACACCGTCGTGGATGTCCCGGGAGAGCCGCTCGCGCTCCCGGGTGGCCGCCTCGACCTGCAGCGCCCGGGTGAGGGTGGCCTCGCTGGCGCGGGCCAGTTCGATCACGTACCCGATGGCGCAGCCGGCCACCAGCAGCAGCACGATGTTGTGGACGTTGTCGCCGGTCGGGCCGCCGTGGCCGAGGATGTTGGCCACCCCGATCACCGCGCCGGACGCCGCCGCCGGGCGCCAGCCGCCCTTGGCGGCGAAGCCGAGGACGGTGCCGGCCGCCCAGATGGTCGGTAGGGTGGGCGCGCCGTGGCTGATCCGGGCCGGGGCGTCGGTCATCCCGCTCATCACGATGCCGGTCACGGCCAGGGCGAGGTCGAAGCCGAGGACGTACCAGGTGCAGCGCTGCGGGTTGGCGAAGGCCCGGGTGCTGGCGAGCGTCCAGAGGATCAGCGCGCCGAAGTAGATCCAGCCCGCGACCGGGTGCAGGAAGTGCAGGTACGAGTTGAAGTACCGGAGCAGGGCGTAGCAGAGGGCCAGCACCCGGAAGTACGAGATCGCCTTCCACAGCGGCAGCTCGACGGACATGCCGCCCGCCGCCACCGCGCCGCCCACCGCGGCACCCGTTCTCGCGCCGTCCGCCATCTCCCGGCCCCTCCCCTGGACCCGACCGGGTCGGTCAGGCCGACCCGGTGCCGTTCTGCTCCTGCTGGTCCTGCTGCCCGGCCTTCCCGGCCTCCGCCGCCTTCCCGGCCTCCGCCGCCTTCTCGGCTTCGGCGGCCTTCTCGGCCTCGGCCTTCTCCGCCTTGGCGGCGGCCCGGCGCTCGGCGTCGGCCTTCTTCTTCTCGTCGGCGATCTGCCGCTTGGCGGCGGTCGCGTAGATGTCCACGTACTCCTGGCCGGAGAGCCGCATGATCTCGTACATCACCTCGTCCGTCACCGAACGGAGGATGAAGCGGTCGTTCTCCATGCCGTGGTAGCGGGAGAAGTCCAGCGGGCGGCCGATCCGGATGCCCGGGCGGATGCCGAAGTTGGGCACCACCTGGCCGGGCGGCTGCACCTTCTCGGTGTCGATCATGGCGACCGGGATGACCGGGGCGCCGGTGGCCAGCGCGACCCGGGCCAGGCCGCCGACCTTGCCGCGGTACAGCTTGCCGTCGGGCGAGCGGGTGCCCTCGGGGTAGACGCCGAACAGCTCGCCGCGGTCCAGCACCGCGATGGCACTGCGGATCGCGGCCTCGCCGGCGCCGCGCACACCCGAGCGGTCCACCGGCAGCTGTCCGACGCCCTTGAAGAAGGCGGCGGTCAACCGGCCCTTGAGGCCCGGGGTGTTGAAGTACTCGGCCTTCGCGATGAAGGTCACCCGGCGCTTGATCAGCGCGGGGAAGAAGAACGAGTCCGAGAAGGAAAGGTGGTTGCTCGCGATGATCGCCGCACCTTCGGTGGGGATGTTCTCCTCACCCTCGATCCACGGCCGGAAGAAGATCCGAAGCAGTGGCGCGACGATCATCTTCATCAGTCGGTAGAACAACCCGGGCCTCCTGTTATGCGGACCGGTCGATCCTAATGCCCCGCGGCCACCCGCCGTGCCCGGGCCCGCCGTAGGGGGTGTACGTCCCGGCGCGGGGCGTGGGACGATGCGGATTCCTGCAGCTCCCCTCCCAGCGTCCCCTCCCCCAGCGCCACCCGCCCGCGAAGGAGTCCGCCATGCCGCTGCTGCCCGGTGCCGAACCGTACCGCCACCGCGGCGGACCGGTCGGGGTGCTGCTGTGCCACGGGTTCACCGGGTCCCCCCAGTCGCTGCGGCCGTGGGCCGAGGAACTGGCGGCGGCCGGGTTCACCGTCTCGCTCCCGTTGCTGCCGGGGCACGGGACCCGTTGGCAGGACATGCAGGTCACCCGGTGGGAGGACTGGTACGCGACGGTCGAGCGCGAGCTGCTGACCCTCGCCGAGGAGTGCGAGCAGGTGTTCGTCTGCGCGCTGTCGATGGGCGGCGCGCTGGCGCTGCGGCTGGCCGCGCTGCACGGCACGACGGTGTCCGGGCTGGTGCTGGTCAACCCGTCGGTGCGCTCGGACAACCCCGCCGGGGTACTGCTGCCGGTGCTGCGCCACCTCGTCCCGAGCATCCCGGGGATCGCCAACGACATCCACAAGCCCGGCGCCCGGGAGCTCGGCTACGACCGGACGCCGCTGCACGCCGCCTGGTCGCTGAGCCGGCTGTGGCAGGAGGTCCAGCGGCGGCTGCCCGAGGTGACCCAGCCGGTGCTGCTCTTCCACAGCCCGCAGGACCACGTGGTCTCGCCGGCCAACTCGGAGCTGGTGCTGGCCCGGATATCCTCGACGGACGTGACGGAACGGCTGTGCCAGCGCAGTTTCCACGTCGCGACGCTGGACCACGACGCGGCGGAAATATTCGGGGCGAGCCTGGACTTCATCCGACGGCTGGCTCCCGCGCACGCGGCGGGCGCCGACAGGGCCGAATCCGACGATCACCATGGCTGAAGGGCCGGAAGTGCACGAGAGCAGCACGGCGGGCGGCGGGGACGACAAGCCCCGCGAGGACGGCGCGCGGACGGACGGAGCGCGCACCGACGGTGTGCCGAAGGACGCCACCGCCCAGGGGGACGCCGCTGGCGGGGGGAACGCCACCGTCCACGGGGACGGCACGGTCCAGGGCGGCGGCGTCGCCGCGGGCGGCACGGAGGCCGACGGCACCGCGCCGGGGCCCGCCGGGGAGGACACCACGGCAGCGGCGGAGTCCCGCCCGCGCCGCAGCGCCCCCGAACGCAGCCAGGCCGAGCAGGACGCGATCTTCGCGGCCCTGGTCGCCCAGTTCGACGACCCGGTCGACCTCACCAACCCCAACTGGCCCGAGGTCGAGAACCTCCGGGCGCAGAACGAGCTCAAGGGCGGCTACAAGGACGGCTACAAGGACGGCGCCGGCCCCAAGGCCGGCCAGAGCGACCCGGACGAGCTCTCGGACCTCGCCCCGCAGCCGCGCCCCCGCTCCGGCCGCCCCGTCCTCCCCGCCTCCACCTCGGGCCCGCGCGACTTCGAACTGGCCGAGGACACCGACGAGGGCCACTTCGTCCCGCCGGAGCCCCCGCCGCTGCCGGCCGCCGACGCCACCGCCAAGTTCGCCTGGCTGGCCGTGCTCGGCGGCCCGGCGCTGCTGCTGATCGACGCGGTGGTGTGGCGGGAGATCTCCGGCTGGCCCGCCTGGGTCGGGGTCACCGCCTTCCTCGGCGGCTTCGTCACCCTGGTCGCCCGGATGAAGGACCGCGACGAGGACGAGCCGGAGGACCCGGACCACGGCGCCGTCGTCTAGTAGTGCTTTGTTACGTGTTGCGCGGGGTCTGGGCAGGTTGGCGGTTCGGCGGTTCGCTGTCGGTGTGACTCCGAACGAACTGGCACTGTTA
>NZ_JBIAXC010000080.1:0-25138 GCF_042896295.1 Kitasatospora sp. NPDC001309
CCCACCCCCCCCCACTCCCTATCCCGCCCAGCCCGGCGTTTTGGGCGCCGCGGGCCCGGGGGGGCCCCCCCGCCCCCCCCCCCCGCGGGGGGGGGGGCCGCCCCCCCCCGCCCCGCCCCGGCTCTCGCGTTGCCTCAGGACTCCGGGGTGGACCCCTTGCGCCGGCCGGTCAGCCGTCGCACCGGACCGGCGACCGCCTCGGCGGCCCGGCCCGCCCGGGTGGCCACGGCCGCCCGGGCCGCCCGCGCCGTGTCGGAGGTCCGCCACCACAGCTGGGCCGAGGACGGCGGCAGCAGCAGGGCCCGCAGCCGCCCGGCCCGGCCGGCCCCGGCCCACAGGGCCCGTCGGGCGGTGCGGACGTCGGCGGCCAGCGGGGCCGTGGTGACCTGCCCGGCCGGGGCGTAGAGCACCCGCTCGGTGGCCAGCGCCAGCCGTCCGGCGGCGGCCGCCGCGTCCGCGTCCAGGCCCGCCGTCTCGGTGATCCGCCGGGCGGCCGAGCGCGGGGTGCGTGACTCGTCCGGGGGAATTCCGACGTCCCAGGCGGAATCCACCAGCTCGTCCCAGGCGGCCAGCACCTGGGCGTCGGTGAGCTCGCCCGGGCCGTCCCCGCCGGGCCGGCGCCGCCCTCCACCGCCGAGCCGGCGGCGTCGTACGGCGGTCCGCCAGAACATCGGTACGAGCAGCAGCGCGATCAGCACCACCACGACGGCCAGGGTGCCGAGCACCTGGCCGGACAGCAGCCAGGACTCGTCGGCGGTCCGGCCGGCCGCCTTGCCCTTGGACCCGCAGTCGCCCAGCTGGCGCTGCTTGGCGGTGCAGTCGGAGCTCTGGGACGGTGCCGGGACGGCGGCCGAGCTGGTCGCCGCGGCGGTCGGCGCCTGGGAGGGCGCCGTGGTCGGGGCGCTGGACGCCTCGCTGTAGCGGGCCGGGACGCCCCGGCTCGGGGTCGGCTCGAAGCGCATCCAGCCGTAGCCGGAGAAGTACAGCTCGGGCCAGGCGTGGTACATCCGGCCGCTGACCGAGTAGACGTTGTCGCCCTTGTTGTCGCCGGGGGTGAAGCCGACCGCGACCCGGGCCGGGATCTTCAGCACCCGGGCCATCGCCGCCATGGTGGAGGCGAAGTGCACGCAGAAGCCGCGGCGGTCGCGCAGGAAGACCGCGATCGCGTTGCTGCCGGTGCCGCCCTCGACCGAGGTGTCGTACTTGAACCCCGGGCCGGTGAAGAAGTTCACCAGCGCCGTCGCCCGGTCGTAGTCGCTGCGCGCGTTGGCGGTGACCGCCCTGGCCTGCTCGGCGACCACGGCCGGCAGGTCGGACGGGACGGCGGTGTAGCGGTCCCGGATGTCCTGCGGGGCGAGCGGCGCGGTGCGCAGCTCGTCCGCGGTGGGCCGCAGGTCCAGCGTGCTGACGTGGTAGCGCAGGCCGCTGATCGCCTTGTCGTTGGTCGGCAGGACGGTACGGGTGATCGGGTCGAGCTTCCACTCGTTGCGGTTGGGGACCTGGACGGAGGCGGCCGGGTACGGCATCGGCAGCCAGCTGTTCTGCAGGCCGTTGCTGATCTGGAAGTCGCCCTCGATCCGGGGGACGTTGGTGACCCGCAGGCCCTCGGGGGTGGGCAGGGTGGCCGGGAGGTCGCTGACCACCGTGCTGCCGAGCTTCCAGTTGGTGCCGTCGAACTGGTCCAGCGAGCCGGTGCGCAGGTAGGTCTGGTCGGCGAGGTCGCTCTCCAGGGTGTAGGTGAGCAGTTCGTTGTCGGACGGCTTGCTGATCGCCGCCTCCAGGCTGACCAGCGGGTCGAGGCTGGTGGCCACGCTCCCGGCGGCGCCGTGCCCGGACGACCCGCCGGACGAGCCCGAGTCCAGCAGCCCGAGGTCCCAGCGCGGCAGGAAGACCGGCAGCAGCAGGGCCAGGGCCAGCGCCAGGACGCCGACCTGCTGGCCGCCCTGGCTGATCCGGCTGGAGGTGACCGTGCCGCGCGCGCTGCCGCGGAAGACCCGGCCCCAGCGGGAGACCCGGTCCTCGCCCTCGGCGAACAGCAGCAGCAGGTAGCCGGCCGAGGCGAAGCCGAACCAGACCCAGCTGCCGTGGTCCCCGGCGACGCCGTTGCCGATCGAGTACAGCGCCAGCAGCGGCAGCCCGGCCAGCGCCGAGCGCCGGTAGGTCACCGCGATGGTGTCCACCAGCACGGCGATCAGGCCGACCGAGGAGACCAGGATCAGCCGCAGGCCCGCGGTCGGCGGCGCCGGGAGGGCGTACTGGCTGATGTCGTCCAGACCGGCGGAGAAGACCTGGCTGAGCATCCGCATCGCGGGCGCCCCGGGCAGCACCCCGCCGGTCAGCCCGGACCCGGCGAAGCCGAGCAGCATCAGCAGGAGCAGCACCAGCACCTGGGCCACCGGGACCGACCAGCGGTACAGCGGGGAGCGGCGCAGGCCGGCGCCGACCGCCGAGATCACGGCGATCACCAGGAAGGCGTAGGTGAGCCAGCTGCGGATGGTCAGCAGCGGCAGCAGGCACAGCGAGGCGAGGGCGGTGGCCAGCGCCGAGTAAACGGTCAGTTTGGCCCGGGTGGTCACGCGCCGGCCTCATCTCGGTAGGGGGCGGTGGTCTTGGCGCCGTCGGCGGACCGCCACAGGTCCGGCACGGAGTCGCCCGCCCGGACCGGCAGGACCGTCCAGCCGGCCGCGCGCAGCTCCCGGACCCGCTCGCGGAACTCGTCGCCGCCGGTGTCGGGGGCGAGCATCCGCACACCGGCCCAGGTGCCGGTGTCGAGCAGGAAGGCGATCGCCCCGCCGGTGCGGCCGCGTAGCCGGGCCAGCCGGGTGGCCTGCGCCGCGTCCAGGTCGCCGAGGACGGCCACCAGCAGACCCTCGCCGGCGGCCCGCAGCGGCTCCTCGGCGCGGGACAGCCCGGCGCCGTCCGACAGGTCGGCGACCGCGAGGGCGTCCAGGATCAGCCCGGAGGTGTCGGCGGCGACGTTGTGGCCGCCGCTGCCGGGCCCGGGCACCCAGTGCCCGGTGTCGGTGAGCAGCTGGGTCTGGTAGCCGCGCTCCAGCAGGTGCACGGCGACGGAGGCGGCGCAGCTGACCGCCCACTCGAAGGAGGAGGCGGGGCCGCTGCCCCGGTGGGCCACCTCGCGGGTGTCCAGCAGGACGGTGGCGCGGGCCTTCTGCGGCTGCTCCTCGCGGCGCACCATCAGCTCGCCGTACCGGGCGGTGGAGCGCCAGTGCACCCGGCGCAGGTCGTCGCCGGGCCGGTACTCGCGCAGGATCACGTCGTCGTCGCCGGCCAGCGCCAGGGTGCGGGCGTGGCTCTCGCCCTGGCCGATCCACTCGCCGCGGAGCCGCACCTGCGGCAGCGCCAGGACCTGCGGGACGACGGTGAGCACGTCGGAGGCGGCGAAGGCGCGGTTGACCTCGCACATCCCGAACGGGTCGGACAGCCGCAGCTGCAGCGGCCCGAGCAGGTAGCGGCCGCGCAGGTCGGAGCGGACCCGGTAGGAGACCTCGCGGAAGCCGCGCGGCTCGACCCGGTCGAGCACGAACCGCGGCCGCGGCCCGAGCACGTACGGGACCTTGTCCTCCAGGAGCAGCAGCCCGGTGGGCACCCGGGAGACGTTGTCCACCCGCAGGTGGACGCGGGCCTCCTGGCCGGCGATCGCCCGGTGCGGGCTGAGCCGGCGTCCGCTGGCCACCCGGTACCGGGTGTTGGCGACCACCGCGGCGGCGGCCAGCGGCAGGGCGGTGAGCAGGACGCCGACCCGCAGCAGCGCGTCCTGGTCGAGCAGGTAGGCGCAGACCACCGCGGTCAGACCGGCCGCGAGGAAGGAGCGGCCCCGGGTGGTGAGGCCGTGCAGTCCGGCCCGCAGCCCGCCCGTTCCGTCGGATGAGGCCACCTCAGCCCCTCCGGACGGCCGGGCCGCCCTGCGGCCGGGGCAGCGGCAGCCGGGCGACCAGGTCGGTCACGATCTGCTCGGCGGTGCGGCGGCCGAGCTGGGTCTCGGCGGTCGGCATCAGGCGGTGCGCCAGGACCGGGACGGCCAGCCGCTGGATGTCGTCCGGGGTGACGTAGTCGCGCCCGTCCAGCGCGGCGGCGGCGCGGGCGGCCCGGACCAGGTGCAGGGTGGCGCGCGGCGAGGCGCCCAGCCGCAGTTCGGGGCTGGTGCGGGTGGCGCCGACCAGGTCGACGGCGTAGCGGCGGACCGGGTCGGCGATGTGCACGGTGCGGACCAGCTCGACCAGCTTGAGGATGTCGGCGGCGTGCGCGACCGGCTGGAGGTCGGCCAGCGGGTTGGCACCGGCGTGCACGTCGAGCATCGCGAACTCGGCCTCGGGACTGGGGTAGCCGATCGAGACCCGGGCCATGAAGCGGTCCCGCTGGGCCTCCGGGAGGGGGTAGGTGCCCTCCATCTCGACCGGGTTCTGGGTGGCCACGACCATGAACGGCGAGGGCAGCTCGTAGCTGGTGCCGTCGATGGTGACCTGGCGCTCCTCCATCGACTCCAGCAGCGCGGACTGGGTCTTCGGCGAGGCGCGGTTGATCTCGTCGCCGACCACGATCTGGGCGAAGATCGCGCCCGGGCGGAACTCGAAGTCGTGCTGCTGCTGGTCGTAGATGTTGGTGCCGGTGACGTCCGAGGGCAGCAGGTCGGGGGTGAACTGGATGCGGCGCACGGTGCAGTCCACGGACTTGGCGAGCGCCTTGGCCAGCATGGTCTTGCCGACGCCGGGCACGTCCTCCAGCAGCAGGTGGCCCTCGGCGAGCAGGACGGTCAGGGCGATCCGGACGGCCTCGGGCTTCCCCTCGATCACGCTCTCGATGTTGGCGCGGACCCGGTCCACGACCGCCGCGAGCTCCGGGAGCCCGACCGGACGGTACCCGTTCGCCCTCTGCTCGCCCCCCGCAGGACTGCCGAGACCGGCCTGATCGTTGTAGCTCGTCACCCGTTTACGCTCCCTGGCACACCGTGCCCGCCTCACCCGAGGCCGGACCCCACCCCATGCTTGACGCGGCCGTCCCGGGGGCGGTTCCGAACGAGGATCCGGCGCCGGTGGGCGGCCTGCGGCCCGGCCGCCCCAGGTGGTTCGGGGTCCGACCGGCAGGCGCATTCTCCCCCGTTCGGCGGTCAGAAGTCACCATTCGGCCCTCGCCGAATGAGAGCGGGCGGGCTCCGGTCAGCGGATCTCGCGCAGCAGCCCGGTGTGGACGTCGAAGACGAAGCCGCGGACGTCGTCGGTGTACGGCAGGAACGGGGAGGTGCGCACCCGCTGCATGGACTGGCGGACGTCGCCGTCCAGGTCGACGAAGGCCTCCACCGCCCACTGCGGGCGCTGCCCCACCTCCAGCTCCAGCTCGCGGCGGAAGTCCTCGGTCAGGCCGAGCAGTCCGCAGCCGGTGTGGTGGATCAGCGCGATCGAGCGGGTGCCCAGGGCGCGCTGGCTGATGGTCAGGGACCGGATGGTGTCGTCGGTGACGACGCCGCCGGCGTTGCGGATGACGTGGGCGTCGCCCAGGGCGAGGCCGAGCGCCGCGAAGAGGTCGAGCCGGGCGTCCATACAGGCCACCACGGCGATCCGCTGGACGGGGCGGGCGTCCATGCCGCCGTCGCGGAAGTCCACCGCGTACTCGCGGTTGGCCGCCACGAAGCGGTCGATGATGGTGGGTCCGGCGGGGTCGGCGGCGGCGTTCGGCGTCGGCCGGTCGGGGGTCACGGTCATGGTGGCGACGTTAGTGCCGTCCGGGGCCGCGCGGTGGGGCGGAGAGCTACAGAACGCACCGCCGTGAGCGAGTGCATAGCGACAACCGGAGGGTCCGTCCGGGCCGGTCCGGGGACGGGTTCGTACCCGGTCGCTCGACGGGGCGCGCGCCGGTCGCCGGGGGCTGTCGGCCGGGACCCCACCGGGCCGCTCCGACGGCCGCGACCTGCGGTGATCCGTACCGCCGCCCGGGTGGTGCGCCGGAGCGGACCATTGACTGGCGGGGCCGCCGCGATAGAGTTGCGGCGCGTTGGAGCACACCCCTCGGAGCCCGTCAACCGGGCCGTGCCGAACGGTGTGCGGCCCGGCCGATGCGGCTCGTGGCCTCCACCCGCTCCGTGTCCACCTGGCGCACCTTCCCCGGCGCCGGGCGGTCACGACCTTCCCCTCGAGCGGGCGGGGACCACGGGCCGCGTCGTCGTGCCGGCGGGTGGTGGGCGAGAATGGTCGGAGCTCCCGGATCGTCGGGCTGCTCCGCACCGAGGAAGGGCGCCGCCGCGCATGACCACCAACGAACCGGGTCCCAAGCACGTTCCGGTGATGCTGCAGCGGTGCATGGACGCGCTGGCGCCGGCGATCTCCCGCCCCGGTGCCGTGGTGGTCGACGCGACCCTGGGCCTCGGCGGCCACAGCGAGGCGCTGCTGACCCAGTTCCCGGAGGTCCGGCTGGTCGCGGTGGACCGCGACCCGCAGGCGTTGAAGCTGTCCGGCGAGCGGCTGGCCCCCTTCGGCGACCGGGCCACGCTGGTGCACGCGGTGTACGACGAGATCCCCGAGGTGCTGGAGCGCCTGGACATCGACCGGATCGACGGCGTCCTGTTCGACCTCGGCGTCTCCTCGATGCAGCTGGACGAGGCCGACCGCGGTTTCGCCTACGCCCAGGACGCGCCGCTGGACATGCGGATGGACCAGACCCGGGGGATCAGCGCGGCGGAGGTGCTGAACACCTACGGCCACGGCGACCTGGCCCGGATCCTCAAGGTGTACGGGGAGGAGCGGTTCGCCGGGAAGATCGCCTCGGTCATCCTGCGGGAGCGGGAGAAGGAACCGTTCACCAACAGCGCGCGTCTGGTCGATCTGGTGCGCAACGCCATTCCGGCGGCGACCCGCCGGACCGGCGGGAACCCGGCCAAGCGGACGTTCCAGGCGCTGCGGATCGAGGTCAACGGTGAGCTGGAGGTCCTGGACCGGGCGATCCCGGGGGCGCTGGACGTCCTGGCGCTGGGCGGCCGGATCGCGGTGATGTCGTACCAGTCGCTGGAGGACCGGCTGGTGAAGCAGTACTTCGCCGCCGGAGCGACCAGCACCGCCCCGCCGGGGCTCCCCTTCGTCCCGGAGGAGCACCAGCCCTGGCTCAAACTGATCACCCGCGGTGCCGAGCAGGCCACCGAGGAGGAGATCGAGGAGAACCGGCGCGCCGCGCCCGTGCGGCTGCGGGTGGCGGAGAGGATCAGGGACCGAAGCAAGCGGGGCTGAGGAAGGCTCCGGCGGGGTCCGAAGGGCGGAGGAGAACGGTGGGGCCGGTGGCCGGTGAGGTCCGGGCGGGGCGGGGAGGACTCCCCGGACAGGGCAGGGCACGCATCACGGTCCGGCCGGGGCGGCGCCCCGTGCGGGGGCGCACGCCGTTCGCGGTGCTCGTGGTGGTGCTGCTGGCGGCGGGGCTGCTCGGCCTGCTGGCGCTGAACACGGCGCTCAACGAGGGCTCCTTCGAACTGTCCCGGCTGCAGAAGCAGACCACCAAGGCGACCGACGAGCAGCAGAGCCTCCAGCACGAGATCGACCAGAGCTCGGCCCCGGACGCGCTGGCCAAGCGGGCCGGCGAGCTGGGCATGGTCCCGGCCGGCGGGATGGCCTTCCTGGACGTGCCGAACGGCGGCAAGGTGGTCGGCACGCCCGGCCCGGCGCAGGACAGCCCGCCGGTGAAGAAGTCGACGGTCGACCCGTGGCCGACCAAGCCCGCGCCGGGCGCGCAGAGCGCCGCCCCGGCGCAGCCCTCCGGACAGCCGTCCGGCTCGCCGAGCGCCCAGCCCCCGGCCCAGCCGAGCCCCTCGGCGCCGCCGACCCCGGCGGCCTCGGCCGGCGACTCGGTGATCCAGCTCAACCCGGTGACGAGCGCGCCGGCCCAGCACGGGGGTGGTACCCGATGACGACACCTCGCCAGCCCTCCGGCTCGGGGTCGGGCTCGGGCTCGGGGTCCGGCTCCGCCCGCCGCCAGCCGCCGCGCAGCGGTACGGCCAGGCCGGTGGCCGGGCGCGGCCAGCCCGCGAAGGGGCAGGCCGTCCGCGGCCAGTCCGGCAAGGTCCAGCCCGCGAAGGCCCAGTCGCCGAAGGCGCAGAGCCCGAAGGCCCAGCCGGCCAAGGGCCAGCCCGCGCGCGGCCAGTCGGCCAAGGCGCAGCCGGCCCGGTCCGCCTCCGTCGGCCGCACCCCGCGGGCGCCGCAGCAGCGCCGCCCGGAGGGCCGTCCGCCGGCCCGCAGCCAGGCGGCCGTGCGGCCGCGCCCGAAGCCCAGGCTGCCGCACCGCCCCAAGGCGCTGCGGCTGGCCGAGCCGAAGCGCCGGCTGCGGGTGATCACCGTGGTGCTGTCGCTGGTGTTCTCGGTCTTCGCCGGGCGCCTGGTGCAGCTCCAGCTGGTCGACGCCGACGCGCTGGCCGCCGACGCGAACACCAACCGCTACCAGAACATCCCGATCACCGCCGAGCGCGGCTCGATAACGTCCTCCGACGGCGTCGCCCTCGCGGCGACCGTGGACGCGTACGACATCACCGCCGACCC
The DNA here is from genome assembly GCF_042896295.1 of Kitasatospora sp. NPDC001309. Taxonomy (NCBI): domain Bacteria; kingdom Bacillati; phylum Actinomycetota; class Actinomycetes; order Kitasatosporales; family Streptomycetaceae; genus Kitasatospora; species Kitasatospora sp. NPDC001309. Next base: position 8,529 of record NZ_JBIAXC010000080.1, read on the forward strand.
GGCGATGTTCACCCCCGAGGCGACCGGCATCCCGGACGCGCCCGAGCAGGCGGCCGCGCTGCTGTCGCCGATCCTCGGCGTGGCCAAGGAGAAGATCGCCGCCGACCTGCACACCCCGAAGACCCGCTACAAGCGGCTCGCCGCGCAGCAGACCCCGGCCGCCAAGACCCAGATCAGCGACCTCAAGACGGGCCTGGAGAAGAAGGCCGGCACGCGCGCCTGCCAGGCCCAGAAGAAGCTGATCGGCAAGCCGGCCGACCAGGGCGGGCGCACCCGGGTGGACAACGAGTGCGCCAACCCGCTGGCCGGGGTGTTCAACCGGGAGACCCAGAAGCGGATCTACCCGGCCGAGGGGCTGGCCGCCAACCTGGTGGGCTTCGTCAACGGCGAGGGCGAGGGCGCGGGCGGGCTGGAGCTGCAGTACCAGAAGCAGCTGGCCGGCAAGGACGGCCACAGCAGCTACGCCCAGGCGGGCGGGCGGCTGGTGCCCACCGCCGGGGGCTCGATGGACCCGGCGGTGTCCGGCAGCGACATCAAGCTGACCATCAACCGGGACATCCAGTGGGCCGCCCAGCGGGCGATCACCGACCAGGTGGCCAACTCCGGCGCGGAGAAGGGCTACGTGGTGGTCCAGGACGTGAAGACCGGCCAGGTCATCGCGATGGCCTCCGCGCCCGGCTTCAACCCCAACGACCTGAGCCTCGCCAAGCAGTCCCAGATGGGCAACCCGGCCCTGGTGGACGCGTACGAGCCGGGCAGCACCGCCAAGCTGATGAGCCTGGCCGCCGTGCTGGACACCGGCAAGGCGAACTGGGACACCAAGGTGACGGTGCCCTACCCGCTGATCCGGGCCGGGCAGGAGTTCAGGGACGACGTCGTGCACGGCACCTGGTACCTGACCCTGGCCGGGGTGCTCGCCAAGTCCTCCAACATCGGGACCATCGAAGCGATCGAGACGCTCGGCGACGGCGACCAGCTGAAGGCCAACCAGATCCTGGACGGCTACATGCGCAAGTTCGGGGTGGCCCAGCCGACCGGTGTGAACTTCCCGGGGGAGACCGCGGGCAAGCTCAAGAAGCCGGAGGACCTGGTCGCCTCGGAGAAGTACAACATCGCCTTCGGCCAGGGCCCGTTGCAGATGAACGCGCTCCAGGCCACCTCGGTGTACTCGACCATCGCCAACGGCGGGGTACGGGTCGCGCCCAGCATCGTCCAGGGGATCACCGGGCCGGACGGCAAGTACGCCCCGACCCCGGCGGGCGAGCAGACCCGGGTGGTCAGCGAGCAGACCGCCAAGACCCTCACCTCGATGCTGGAGTCGGTCGTCGACGACGAGCAGGGGACCGGCGGCAAGGCCGCGATCCCCGGCTACCGGGTCGCCGGGAAGACCGGCACCGCCAACCGGGGGGCCGCCGACGGCAAGGGCTACGACGGCTACACCGCCTCCTTCATCGGCTTCGCGCCCGCCGACGCCCCCCGCTACACCGTCTCCTGCACCCTCCAGGGCCCGGTCAACGGGCACTTCGGCGGCCAGCTGTGCGGGCCGGTGTTCAAGCAGGTGATGGAGTTCACCCTGAAAACCATGCAGGTCCCGCCGAGCGGGAGCCAGGCGCCGAACCTGGCCGTCGAGTGGAAGCCGTGAACGAGGATGAGCAACCAGCGGGCCGGTGCGGACGACGGCGCGGCGAAGGGCCGGTTTGGCCCTGGGCACCCTTCGGCGGATAGCCTTCGCGCCGTGCCGAAACCCGATCAAACCACCGTGAGTCCGCCCCGCCCGACCGGGACCGCCGCCCTGCCGCTCGCCGAGCTGGCCTCCCGGCTGGGCCTGCCGCCCGTCGAGGGCGCCGCCGTCACCGGTGTCACCCACGACTCCCGCGCGGTGCGCCCGGGCGACGTGTACGTGGCCTTCCCGGGCGCCAACCACCACGGCGCGGCCTTCGCAGGCCAGGCCGCGGCGGCCGGCGCGGTGGCCGTGCTGACCGACCCGGCCGGCGCCGAGCTGGCCGCGCCCTCGGGCCTGCCGCTGCTGGTCGTCGACCGGCCGCGGGCCCGGATGGGCGAGCTGGCCGCGATCGTCTACGGCCACCCGTCCGAGCGGCTGCTGATGATCGGACTGACCGGCACCAACGGCAAGACCACCACCTCGTACCTGGTCGAGGGCGGTCTGCGCGGCGCCGGGCGGCTCCCGGGCGTGATCGGCACCGTCGAGATGCGGGTCGGCGAGGAGCGGATCAAGAGCGAGCGGACCACCCCCGAGGCCACCGACCTGCACGCGATCCTCGGCGTGATGGCCGAGCGCGGCGCGGACGCGGTGACCATGGAGGTCTCCAGCCACGCCCTGGTCTTCGGCCGCACCGACGGGGTGGCGTACGACGTCGCGCTGTTCAACAACCTCACCCCCGAGCACCTCGACTTCCACCCGGACATGGAGGACTACTTCCAGGCGAAGGCCCGGCTCTTCCAGCCCGGCAAGTCCCGCCAGGGCGTGGTCAACCTGGACGACGAGTACGGCCGCCGGCTCGCCGCCGAGGCCAAGATCCCGGTGACCACCTTCTCCGCGACCGGCGACGCCGGGGCCCACTGGCGGGCCGTGGACGTCCAGCTCGGCCCGATCGGCTCCACCTTCCGGGTGGTCGGTCCGGACGGCGCCGGGGCGGACGCCTCCGTCCCGCTGCCCGGCCCGTTCAACGTCGCCAACGCGTTGGCCGCGATCACCGTGCTGGTCGCCGCCGGGCTGCCGCTGGAGCGGGCGGTGGCCGGGATCGCCGCCGTCCCCGGCGTGCCGGGCCGGCTGGAGCGGGTGGACGGCGGGCAGCCGTTCGTCGCCGTGGTGGACTACGCCCACAAGCCGGACGCCCTCCAGGCCGTCCTGGCCTCGCTGCGCGAGGTCACCAAGGGCCGGCTGCACGTCGTGGTCGGCTGCGGCGGCGACCGCGACCCGCACAAGCGCGGTCCGATGGGCGCGATCGCCGCCCGGCTCGCCGACACCGCCCTGCTGACCAGTGACAACCCGCGCAGCGAGGACCCGCTGGCGATCCTCGCCAGCATGCTGACCGGCGCCGCCGCGGTGCCCGAGGCCGAGCGCGGAGACGTCCTGGTCGTCCCCGACCGGGCGGAGGCGATCCGGCTCGCGGTCACCCGCGCCCGGGCCGGGGACACCGTGCTGGTGGCCGGCAAGGGCCACGAGCTCGGCCAATATGTTCGAGACGAGATCCGCCCCTTCGACGACCGGGAGGTGCTGCACGAGGAGATCCGACGGAGCTCGATCGCGCGGACCACGGCCGACCGGGGCGACCGAGGAGTAGAGCAGCAGTGATCGCACTGACCCTCGCCGAGGTGGCCGCCGCCGTCGGCGGCACCCTGGACGGCGCCGCCCCGGACACCCTGGTCACCGGCCCGGTCGAGGTCGACTCGCGGAAGGTGAGCCCCGGCGGCCTGTTCGCGGCCTTCGTCGGCGAGCACGTGGACGGCCACGACTACGCGGCCACCGCGGTCGAGGCCGGCGCCGTCGCGGTGCTGGCCTCCCGCCCGGTCGGCGTGCCCGCCGTCCTGGTCGACAGTGTGGTGGAGGCCCTCGGCAGGCTGGCCCGCACCGTGGTCGCCCGTGCCGAGGGCACCACGGTGGTCGCGCTGACCGGCTCGGCCGGCAAGACCAGCACCAAGGACCTGATCGCCCAGCTGCTCCAGCGCCACGGCGAGACGGTCTTCCCGCCCGGCTCGCTGAACAACGAGATCGGCCACCCGATGACCGCGCTGCGGGTCGAGGAGGGCACCCGGCACCTGGTCATGGAGATGGGCGCCCGGCACAAGGGCGACATCGAGTACCTCACCTCGATCACCCCGCCGCGGATCGGCCTGGTGCTCAACGTCGGCACCGCCCACGTCGGCGAGTTCGGCTCCCAGGAGGCGATCGCCGAGGCCAAGGGCGAGCTGGTCGAGGCGCTGCCCGCCGACGGCGCCGCGATCCTGAACGCGGACGACCGGCTGGTGCGCGCCATGGCGTCGCGCACCAGGGCGAAGGTGGTCCTGTTCGGGGAGTCCCCGGACGCCCACGTCCGGGCGACCGACGTTCGCCTGGACGCCACCGGGCGGCCATCGTTCACGCTCACCACCCCGGCCGGTTCCGCACCCGTACAACTGCGCCTGTACGGTGAGCACCACGTCTCGAACGCCCTCGCCGCCGCCGCGGTGGCGACGGAGCTCGGGATGACCGTCGACGACACCGCGGCAGCCCTGGGCGAAGCGGGTGCGCTGTCCCGCTGGCGCATGGAGGTCGTCGACCGGGCCGATGGTGTCACCGTCGTCAACGACGCCTACAACGCGAATCCCGACTCGATGCGGGCCGCGCTGCGGGCGCTGGTCTCGATCGGCGGCCGCGGTCCGGAGCGCCGCCGTACCTGGGCGGTGCTCGGCGAGATGCGGGAGCTCGGCGAGGAGAGCCTGGCCGAGCACGACGCCATCGGGCGGCTCGCCGTCCGACTCGACGTCACCAAGCTGGTGGCGGTGGGTGGACGCGAGGCGGCCTGCATGGAACTCGGTGCGAGGAACGAAGGTTCGTGGGGTGAGGAGTCGGTGCTGGTGTCCGACGCGGACGCGGCGGTCGAACTGCTGCGCAGTCAGCTTCGGCCGGGGGATGTGGTCCTGGTGAAGGCGTCCCGTTCGGTGGGGCTGGAGAAGGTGGCCGAGGCCCTCCTGGCGGACGGTGCTGCCCGATGATGAAGCAGATCCTCTTCTCCGGGATGATCGGCCTGATCCTCTCGCTGGTCGGCACGCCCGCCCTGATCAAGCTGCTCGCACGGGGCGGCTACGGCCAGTACATCCGTGACGACGGCCCCAAGGCGCACCACAGCAAGAAGGGCACGCCCACCATGGGCGGCATCGCCTTCATCCTGGCGACCCTGATCGCGTACTTCGCCACGAAGGCGATAACGGGCGACAGCCCGACCGCCTCCGGGCTGCTGGTGCTCTTCCTGACCGCGGGCCTGGGCCTGGTCGGCTTCCTGGACGACTACATCAAGGTCGTCAAGCGCCGTTCGCTCGGCCTGCGGGCGAAGGCGAAGCTGGCCGGCCAGTCCATCGTCGGTCTGGTGTTCGCCGTCCTGGCGCTGCAGTTCCACGACGACCGCGGGCTCAGCCCGGCCTCCCAGTCGCTGTCCTTCGTGCGCGACTTCAAGTGGTCGATCGGCCCGGTGCTGTTCGTCATCTTCGCGTACTTCATGATCGCGGCGACCTCCAACGGCGTGAACCTGACGGACGGCCTGGACGGTCTGGCCACCGGCGCCTCGGTGATGGCCTTCGGCGCCTACACCTTCATCGGCGTCTGGGAGTACACCCAGAGCTGCGCCTACTTCATCTCCGCCACCGGCGCCTGCTACGACGTCCGGGACCCACTGGACCTCGCGGTGGTGGCCTCCGCCCTGATGGGCTCCTGCTTCGGCTTCCTCTGGTGGAACACCTCGCCCGCCAAGATCTTCATGGGTGACACCGGCTCGCTCGCCCTCGGCGGCGCCCTGGCCGGTCTGGCGATCTGCTCGCGCACCGAGCTGCTGCTGATCCTGCTCGGCGGCCTCTTCATGATCATCACGCTGTCGGTGATCATCCAGGTCGGCTCCTTCCGGATGACCGGCAAGCGCGTCTTCAAGATGGCACCACTGCAGCACCACTTCGAACTCAAGGGCTGGAGCGAGGTCCTGGTCGTGGTCCGCTTCTGGATCATCCAGGGCCTGTGCGTGGCCGTCGGCCTCGGCCTCTTCTACGCGGGATACCGGACCGGATGACGAATCCTGACTTTGTGAACCTGCCCGTGGTGGTCGCCGGCCTCGGCGTCTCGGGCATCAGCGCCGCGCGCGTCCTGAAGGGGCTCGGCGCGAGCGTCACCGTGGTCGACGGCGGCAGCGGCGAGGGCCTGCGGGCCCGCGCCGCCGAGCTGGAGGCGGTGGGCGTCGCGGTGCGCCTGGGCGACGGCGCGAGCCTGCCCGAGGGCACCGCACTGATCGTCACCTCGCCCGGCTGGGCCCCCGACAGCCCGCTGTTCGCCGCCGCCGCGGCGGCCGGCGTGCCGGTCTGGGGCGACGTCGAGCTGGCCTGGCGGCTGCGCAAGCCGCTGCCGGGCACCGGCGAGCCCGCCCCCTGGCTGGCCGTGACCGGCACCAACGGCAAGACCACCACCGTCCAGATGCTCGCCTCGATCCTCACCGCGGCCGGCAAGCGCACCGCCGCCGTCGGCAACGTCGGGGTCTCGGTGCTGGACGCGGTGCTCGCCGAGGAGCCGTACGACGTGCTCGCCGTCGAGCTCTCCAGCTACCAGCTGCACTGGGCGCCCTCGCTGCGCCCGTACTCGGCGGCCGTGCTCAACCTGGCCCCGGACCACCTCGACTGGCACGGCTCGATGGAGGCGTACGCCGCCGACAAGGGCCGGATCTACGAGGGCAACGTGGTGGCCTGCGTGTACAACCTGGCCGACCCGGCCACCGAGGCGCTGGTCATGGAGGCCGACGTCGAGGAGGGCTGCCGGGCGATCGGCTTCGGCCTCGGCGCGCCGAGCCCGTCGAACTTCGGCGTGGTGGACGGACTGCTGGTGGACCGCGCCTTCGTCGAGGACCGGGCCAAGAACGCGGCCGAGCTGGGCGCCATCGAGGACGTCAACCCGCCGGCCCCGCACAACATCGCCAACGCGTTGGCCGCGGCGGCGCTGGCCCGGTCGTACGGGGTCGACCCGAAGGCCGTCCGGGAGGGCCTGCGGGCCTTCCGCCCGGACGCCCACCGGATCGCCGAGGTCGGTACGGTCCGCGAGGTCACGTACATCGACGACTCCAAGGCCACCAACACCCACGCCGCGGCGGCCTCGCTGGCCGCCTACCGGCCGATCGTCTGGATCGCCGGGGGACTGGCCAAGGGCGCGACCTTCGACGACCTGGTCCAGGGCGCGGCCGAGCGGCTGCGCGCGGTCGTGCTGATCGGGCAGGACCGGGCGCTGATCCGCGCGGCGCTGGAGCGACACGCTCCGGATGTGCCGGTGATCGAGGCGGCCGAGGGCCAGACTGGCGCGGTGGCGATGACCGAGGTCGTTCGAACGGCCGCGACGCTCGCCCGATCGGGTGACACGGTGCTGCTGGCCCCGGCCTGCGCCTCGATGGACATGTTCACCAACTACGGCGAGCGCGGCGACCTGTTCGCGGCGGCCGTCCGGGAGCTGGCGGGCGCGTAGTCGGGCCCCTGGAGACCGGGCCGAAGGGCCGCGCCGACGACCGTCGGCGCCGGGTCGGGGCGGCCCGGAGGCGAACGGGCCTCAGAGAGTGGGAGCGGGCAGTGGCGGGGCAGGGCAGGGCGGATTCCGGCGGCACGAAGCAGGACACCGCCGAGCCGTGGCGAGTGATCTCCGCCACCACGACCAAGTACAAGTCGGCCGGTCCGCTGGGGCGGTTGCAGGCCTTCCGGGCCCGCGTCCGCTACTGGCTGGACCGGCCGCTCACGCCGTACCTGCTGATCGTCGGCACGACCCTGCTGCTGGTCGTGCTCGGCCTGATGATGGTCTTCTCGGCCTCGCAGATCCTGGCGCTGAACCAGCACCACACCGCGCAGTACTACTTCCTCAAGCAGCTGATCGCGGCCATCCTCGGGCTGGTCCTGCTGGCCGGCTTCGCCTCCGTCCCGGTGGCGGTGCTGCGGGTGATCGTCTACCCGGTGATGTTCGGGGTGATCGGCGCCCTCGCGCTGGTCGCGGTGCCCGGCATCGGAGTGCGGATCAACGGCAACCAGAACTGGCTGGACTTCGGGTTCTTCCAGTTCCAGCCCTCCGAGTTCGCCAAGCTCGCGCTGGTCCTCTGGGGCGCCGACCTGCTCGCCCGCAAGCAGAAGGCCGGCACCCTCACCACCTGGAAGCACCTGCTGGTCCCGCTGGTGCCCGGCGCCCTGCTGCTGCTCGCGCTGATCATGATCGGCGGTGACATGGGCACCTCGATGATCCTGGTGGCCATGGTGTTCGCGCTGCTCTGGATGGTCGGCGCACCGCTGCGGCTGTTCGTGGCCACCCTCGGGGTGGCGGTCGTGGTCTGCACCGCCCTGGTGATCACCGTGCCGCACCGGGCCGAGCGCCTGGGCTGCATCGGCGTCACCAAGCTGGACCCGGACGGCGCCTGTTTCCAGGCGCTGCACGGCGTCTACTCGTTCGCGCTCGGCGGCGGCTTCGGCACCGGCCTCGGCGCCGGCGTGGAGAAGTGGGGCCAGCTGCCGGAGGCGCACACCGACTTCATCTTCGCCGCGACCGGCGAGGAACTCGGTCTGGTGGGGACGCTGTCGGTGATCGGCCTCTTCGCGGCACTAGGCTACGCGGGTATCCGTGTGGCCATCGGTACGAAGGACCCCTTCGTCAGGTACGCCGCGGGAGCCGCCACCACCTGGATCATGGCGCAGGCCATGATCAACCTGGGGTCGGCGCTGGGACTGCTGCCCATCGCGGGCGTCCCGCTCCCGCTGTTCTCCTACGGCGGTTCCGCCATGCTGTCGGCCATGTCCGCGATCGGGGTGCTGCTGTGCCTGGCACGCAGCTCCTCGGGCGCGAAGGCGGCCCTGGCCGCCCGGAACAAGAACTCCCGGATCAGGAAGCGACTGGCCCGGGTGCTGCCACGACGACGAACCACAGCGCGCCCGGTCCCCGGACCGGCACGCAGGGAGCGGTGAATTTCGGTGCATGTCGTACTCGCCGGCGGGGGGACCGCCGGTCACATCGAGCCGGCCCTGGCCCTCGCGGACGCACTCCGCAGGCACGACCCGTCCATCGGGATCACCGCCCTGGGCACCGAGAAGGGACTGGAGACCCGACTGGTACCCGAGCGCGGCTACCAGCTGGAGCTCATCCCGGCCGTGCCGCTGCCCCGCAAGCCCACCCCCGAGCTGATCACCGTCCCCGGCCGGCTGCGCGGCACCGTGCGGGCCGCCCAGGAGATCATCGAGCGGGTCAACGCGGACGCCGTGGTCGGCTTCGGCGGCTACGTCGCGATGCCCGCCTACCTGGCCGCCAAGCGGGCCGGCGTGCCGATCGTGGTGCACGAGGCCAACGCCCGCCCCGGCCTGGCCAACAAGATCGGCGCCCGCTACACCGACTTCGTCGCGGTCTCCACCCCGGACAGCAAGCTGCGCGACTCCCGGTACATCGGCATCCCGCTGCGCCGGACCATCGCCACCCTGGACCGCAACGCCACCCGGCCGGAGGCCCGCCAGTACTTCGGCCTCGACCAGCGGCTGCCCACCCTGCTGGTCTCCGGCGGCTCCCAGGGCGCGCGCCGGCTCAACGAGACGATCACCGCGATCGCCCCGCGGCTGCAGCAGTACGGCGTGCAGATCCTGCACGCGGTCGGCCCGAAGAACGAGCTGCCGCAGGTCGCCGACGTCCCCGGGATGCCGCCGTACCGCCCGGTGCCGTACATCGACCGGATGGACCTCGCCTACGCGGCCGCCGACCTGATGCTCTGCCGGGCCGGCGCGATGACCGTCGCCGAGTTGGCCGCGGTCGGCCTGCCCGCCGCCTTCGTGCCGCTGCCGATCGGCAACGGCGAGCAGCGGCTGAACGCCCAGCCGATGGTCAAGGCCGGCGGCGGTCTGCTGGTGGACGACGCCGAGCTGACCTCGGACTGGGTGCTGCAGAACGTGCTGCCGGTGCTCACCGACCCGCAGCGGCTGTGGGACATGAGCCGGGCCGCCGCCGAGTTCGGCCGCCGGGACGCGGACGACCTGCTGGTCGGCATGGTGTACGAGGCGATCCAGGCCCACCGGGGCGGTCGCCGTCGTGGTTGACGGCCGGCCCGCCGGCTCGCCCCCGGCCGCCGGCCGGGGGCGCTCCCACGAGGAGGACGAGTTCGGGGACGAGGAGTCCGCTCCCCGCCTCCGGCTCTCCCGGCGGGGCGTCGTGGTGCTGAGCGCGCTCGGCGCCGCGGTGCTGGGCGCGCTGGCCTGGGTGGTGTTCTTCTCCTCGCTGCTGGACGTGCGCGACGTCGCCGTCCAGGGTGCCGCGGACGAGAAGCTGACGCCGGACCAGGTTCGCGCGGCCGTCGGCGGGGTCGCCGACGGCCCGCTGGCCCGGGTCGACCTGGACGGCGTCCGCCGGCGGGTGGAGGCGCTCCCCCGGGTGGCGAAGGCCGAGGTCTGGCGGGGCTGGCCGCACACCCTGCAGGTCAAGGTGGTGCAGCGGACGCCGGCCGCCGCCGTCAAGGGGGATGACGGTCAGTTCACCCAGGTGGACGCCGCAGGCGTGAGCTTCGCCACCGAGGCGGCCCCGCCGGCGGGCGTGCCGGTGGTGGAACTGCGGCTCAGTCAGCCTGCGAAGGACGTGGACGGGGTGATCTCCCGGGGACAGTTGGTGCAGGGTGCGGTGGCGGTGGCCGCCGGACTCCCGCCGGAGATCGCCAAGCGGGCCGGATCGGTCCTGGTGCACTCCTACGACGACATCGAACTGCAGCTCAGCGGGGGTGCGACGGTGCGCTGGGGGAGCCCGGAGCAGACCGACCGGAAGGCCCGGGTGCTGCTCGCACTGATGAAGCAGAAGGGCACCAACTTCGACGTGACGGCGCCGGAGGCGCCGGCGGTGTCCGGCTGATCCGCTAGATTCTGTGCCGGAGGGAGGGGTTGACGCTGCGGAGTGTCGGCCCGACCCTTGGTGGTCACCCCCGGTTTCCATTGCCGGCCGATGATCACATAGGCTCAAAAGAAAAAGGGAAGCTCGGCGTGTTCGTTGAAACGCGTGCCCGGAGCCACCTAGTGTCCTGTGTCACCAGACTGTGTCCATTGGTGATGTGACGGGGGCACAGAACTAACCCTAAAGGTCAAGTTTAGGGTTGGGGTCGGCGGTCGGCATTTCGGACATTCAGTCAGAAACCAGGCTCCCTACCCATCGACATCCGTCGACACGGCCCCCCGTCGGGGCGGGTCGACCCGGAAATTCGAGGCGAGAGGCCTTCGACGTGGCAGCACCGCAGAACTACCTCGCAGTCATCAAGGTCGTCGGAATCGGCGGCGGTGGTGTCAACGCCATCAACCGGATGATCGAGGTCGGTCTCAAGGGCGTCGAGTTCATCGCGATCAACACCGATGCGCAGGCCCTCCTCATGAGCGACGCCGACGTCAAGCTCGATGTGGGCCGTGAACTCACCCGGGGCCTCGGCGCCGGCGCCAACCCCGAGGTCGGCCGCAAGGCCGCCGAGGACCACCGCGAGGAGATCGAGGAGGTCCTCAAGGGGGCCGACATGGTCTTCGTCACCGCCGGCGAGGGCGGTGGCACGGGCACGGGCGGCGCGCCCGTCGTCGCCAACATCGCCCGCTCGCTGGGCGCCCTGACCATCGGCGTGGTCACCCGTCCGTTCACCTTCGAGGGCCGCCGCCGGGCCAACCAGGCCGAGGACGGCATCGCCTCCCTGCGCGAAGAGGTCGACACCCTCATCGTGATCCCCAACGACCGGCTGCTGTCCATCTCGGACCGCCAGGTCAGCGTGCTCGACGCGTTCCGCTCGGCCGACCAGGTCCTGCTCTCCGGTGTCCAGGGCATCACCGACCTGATCACCACCCCGGGCCTGATCAACCTCGACTTCGCCGACGTCAAGTCCGTCATGTCGGAGGCCGGTTCGGCGCTCATGGGCATCGGTTCGGCCCGTGGTGAGGACCGCGCCAAGGCCGCCGCCGTGATGGCGATCTCCTCGCCGCTGCTGGAGGCCTCGATCGACGGCGCCCGCGGCGTGCTGCTGTCCATCTCGGGCGGCTCCGACCTCGGCCTGTTCGAGATCAACGAGTCGGCCCAGCTGGTCAGCGAGGCCGCCCACCCCGAGGCCAACATCATCTTCGGTGCGGTCATCGACGACGCGCTCGGCGACGAGGTGCGGGTCACCGTCATCGCGGCCGGCTTCGACGGCGGCCAGCCGCCGGCGATCGTCCGCGACCCGGTGGTGAAGTCCACCACCCCCGCCGCTCCGGCGACCCCGCCGGCCGCTCCGGAGCGCCCGGTCGGCCGTCCGTCCTACGGGACCATCGGCTCGGTGACGTCCCGTTCGGAGGGGGAGGCCGCGGCCGCCCCGTCGCGTTCGGCCGAGACCTCGGCCACCACGACCGCCGCCGCCCCGGTGCCGCCACAGGTCCAGCCCGCCCGCCAGCCCTTCGTGGAGAGCCCGGCCGAGGAACTCGACGTGCCGGACTTCCTTAAGTGATCGATCACGCGGTTCGCGCTGGTGCTCACTTCGCCTTCACCGATCGGTGGGGCGGGGTGAGCACTTCGCCGTACGGGGAGCTGAACCTCGGTGGCGCTGTGGGCGACGACCCGGAGGCGGTCCGGGAGAACCGGGCCGTCGCGGCCCGGGAGCTGGGGCTCGACCCGGCCGACGTGGTCTGGATGAACCAGGTGCACGGCGCCGAGGTTGCCGTGGTGACGCAGCGCCAGCCGCTCGGGCAGGCCCCGACGGTGGACGCGGTGGTCACCGACCGCCCGCTCGTGCTCGCGGTGCTGACCGCGGACTGCACCCCGGTGCTGCTGGCCGACCCGGTGGCGGGCGTGGTGGGCGCGGCCCACGCGGGCCGGCCCGGGCTGGCGGCCGGAGTGGTGCCCGCGGTCGTGCGGGCGATGGTCGAACTGGGGGCCGAACCGGCGCGGATCACCGCCGCCACCGGCCCCGCGGTCTGCGGCCGCTGCTACGAGGTGCCGCCCGGGCTGCGCGCCGAGGTCGCCGAGGTCGTCCCGGCGGCCTTCGCCGAGACTTCGTGGGGAACCCCGGCGCTGGACGTGCCGGAGGGGGTAGCCGCCCAACTGGCCGCGGCCGGGGTCACCGAACTGGTGCGCTCACCGGTCTGCACCCTCGAATCCGCCGATCACTTCTCCTATCGCCGCGAGCAGCGCACGGGTCGGCTCGCGAGCTACGTCTGGTTGGACTCTGATCACTGATGACGAACGACATCTACGGGCCGTTCCCTGGCAGCGGGCAGTTCTCGGAGGCCCTGACGGAGGGCCAGCGGGCCCGGTACGAGCAGCTCGGGGCCAACCTCGACGTGGTCGAGCGCCGGATCGCGGACGCCTGTGCGGCCGCCGGACGCCCGCGCGAGGACGTCAGCCTGATCGTCGTCACCAAGACCTACCCGGCCGAGGACAGCGCGCTGCTGGCCGGACTGGGTGTGACGGACGTCGCGGAGAACCGCGACCAGGACGCCGCTCCCAAGGCGGAGCAGTGCAGAAACCTTCCTCTCAGCTGGCACTTCGTCGGCCAGCTCCAGACCAACAAGGTCCGCTCCGTGGTCCGCTACGCGAACCACGTGCACTCGGTGGACCGGCTGCGGCTCGTCGAGTCGCTCTCGGCGGCCGTGCTCAAGTCCGAACGCCCGGAACTGGGCTGCCTGGTGCAGGTGGCACTGGACAAGGAGCACGGGGAGGGCGCGCACCGGGCCGGGGTCGCCCCCGAGGACGTCGCCGAACTCACCGACGCGATCGCCGACACGCCCGGGCTGCGCCTGGACGGTGTGATGACGGTCGCTCCGCTGGCCGGTCCGCTGGCCGGCGACCCGGTCCGGGCCTTCGAGCGGCTGGCGGAAATCGCAACCGCCGTACGGGCGGCCCATCCGGCTGCCACCATGGTCTCCGCAGGCATGAGCGGCGACCTTGAGCAGGCGATTGCCGCCGGAGCGACACATGTACGCGTCGGAACGGCGGTACTCGGAGTGAGGTCACCCCTCGGGTAACGTCACCGGGTAGTAGATCAGACTGCAGGACAAAATAGGACAGAAGCTAGCAGCTTTCCGAAGTGCTAGCCAACCGTGGATCGCAGCTCCGCGGCCCCCACTCCACGTACTCTGACAGGTTGTCGACCTGACGCGCCGTCGTGGGGGATCGCGGAAATCCGCGGGCGGGGCCCTCTGTGGCCCGGCCACCGGGGACGGTCCACCACAAGCGGAGGAGACAGGAGCATGGCCGGCGCAATGCGCAAGATGGCGGTCTACCTCGGCCTCGTGGAGGACGAGACGTACGACGGCCAGGGGTACGACCCCGACGACGACTACGACGCGGACCCCGAGCCGATCCGCACGGGGCAGCGGACCGAGGACATCCCCCGGCCGGCAGCCGCCCCCGCGCCCGCCCCGGTCTCCTCGATCACCCCGCAGCCGGTCCCGGCCGCGGTGCCGATCCGGCAGGAGACCCCGAGGATGGCCCCCGTGTCGTCCATCACACCCGAACGCCGCCACAACCTGGAGAAGAGCGCCCCGGTGATCATGCCCAAGGTCGTGAACGAACGAGAGCCCTACCGCATCACCACGCTGCACCCCCGGACCTACAACGAGGCCCGTACCATCGGGGAACAGTTCCGCGGCGGGACCCCCGTGATCATGAATCTGACCGAGATGGACGACACGGATGCCAAGCGGCTCGTAGACTTCGCCGCTGGACTCGTCTTCGGTCTGCACGGCAGTATCGAGCGCGTGACACAGAAGGTGTTCCTGCTGTCGCCTGCTAACGTCGATGTCACGGCGGAGGACAAGGCTCGGATCGCCGAGGGTGGGTTCTTCAACCAGAGCTGACCCGGCCACGACTTTACGTGTGGATCTGATCAACAGTGGTTGGCGACAGGTGACGAGCGGTGGGCCCCAGGGCCCGGAACCGGGGAGAGGGAAAACGCGATGGACATCGTGTGGGCGGTGCTCTACTACGCCCTGACCGTCTTCCTGGTGTTCCTGCTCGTGCGACTGGTCATGGACTGGGTCTTCCAGTTCGCGCGTTCGTGGCGGCCGGGCAAGGCCATGGTCCTGGTCCTGGAGGCCACGTACACTGTCACGGATCCGCCGCTCAAGCTTCTTCGGCGGTTCATTCCGCCGTTGCGTTTCGGGGGCGTGGCGCTCGACCTGTCCTTCTTCGTACTGATGATCATTGTGTATGTCCTGATCTCGCTTGTGCACCCCTAGTCGTAGGTGAGCGATGCGACAGGATGCCGGTGTGCCGACGATCACGTTGAGGTGAAGAGATGCCATTGACCCCCGAGGACGTTCGGAACAAGCAGTTCACGACCGTCCGCCTGCGTGAAGGCTATGACGAGGACGAGGTCGATGCCTTCCTCGACGAGGTCGAGGCGGAGCTGACCCGCCTCCTCCGGGAGAACGAGGACCTGCGGGCCAAGCTGGCCGCCGCGACTCGTGCCGCCGCGCAGAACCAGGCCAACATGCGGAAGGAGCCGCCGCAGGACGCCCAGCGTCCGGCCGCTCCCGTCCCGGCCGCCATATCCGGCCCGCCGGTCCCCGGCCAGCAGGGTCCGGGCGGCCCGCAGCAGATGGGCCCCGGCGGCCCGCAGCAGATGGGTCCGGGCGGTCCGCAGCAGATGGGCCCGGGTGGTCCGCAGCAGCAGCAGATGGGCAACCAGCCCCTCGGCCTGCCGTCCGGTGCGCCGCAGCTCCCGGCCGGCCCGGGTGGCGGGATGGGCCCCGGCGGTCCCCAGCAGATGGGCCAGACCATGGGCGGCCAGCAGCAGCTGGTCCAGCCGATGGGCGGTCAGATGCTCCAGCCCATGGGCGGTCCCGGTGGCCCGCAGCAGATGGGCAACCCGATGGGCCAGGGCATGGGCCAGCAGCAGCAGATGCAGCCGATGGGCCAGGGCATGGGCCAGCAGCAGCAGATGCAGCCGATGGGCGGCCCGCTCGGCGGCCCGATGCAGCAGCAGCAGGGCCCGGGCGGTGACAGCGCCGCGCGTGTGCTGGCGCTCGCCCAGCAGACCGCCGACCAGGCGATCTCCGAGGCCCGCTCCGAGGCCAACAAGATCGTCGGCGAGGCGCGCAGCCGGGCCGAGGGTCTGGAGCGCGACGCCCGGGCCAAGGCCGACGCCCTGGAGCGGGACGCGCAGGAGAAGCACCGCGTCGCGATGGGGTCGCTGGAGTCCGCGCGGGCCACGCTGGAGCGCAAGGTCGAGGACCTGCGGGCGTTCGAGCGCGAGTACCGCACGCGACTGAAGTCGTACCTGGAGACCCAGCTGCGCCAGCTGGAGTCGCAGGCCGACGACTCGCTCGCCCCGCCGCGGATCCCCGCCACCGCGTCGCTGCCGCCGGCGGCGTCGTCGATGGCTCCGGCCGGTGCCGGGTCGATGGGCTCCGCGCCGTCGTTCGGTGGGAACCAGCCGTCGTTCGGTGGCAACTCGCCGTCGTTCGGGGGGCAGAGCTCCTTCGGTGGGAACCCGCCGGCGCCGAGCTTCGGCGGGCAGCAGGGTGGGAACACCGGTGCGCCGCAGATGCAGCCGGCCGGGATGACCCAGCCGATGGCGGCCGTGCGGCCGCAGCCGCCGCAGCCGATGCAGCAGGCTCCGGCGCCGATGCGGGGCTTCCTGATCGACGAGGACGGCGACAACTGAGGTTGTAGCCGGGCTCTTTGAGGGCGTCCCCTTTTCGACCTTCGGGTCGGGAAGGGGGCGCCCTCTTTGTGTGGGGGGGTGGGGGCCGCTGCGCGGGGCTGGGGTGTGGGGGTGGGCTTTCGGGAGGGTGGGTGGGTCCGGGGGCGGTTCCGGGGGTGGGTGCTCCGGCGGCTGGGTGATTTTCGGACCGCCGACCCTGTGGGGTGGGGTGCTGGGCGATCGGGGCGGCGGAGCGGGCGGGCGTCGAGCACGTCGTCTACA